>NZ_JBEPQV010000005.1:0-302175 GCF_040548035.1 Bradyrhizobium sp. LB8.2
CGCTTCGCACCGTCTAACCAATTGATCCGATTCAAGTCACGCGGTGCAAAATCCCCGAAAATAGCGAAATCTCGCCTCTAACTGCGCAAGTTGGGTTAGTTCGCGGCACCTCGCCTTGGGCGCGGAACGTCGGCGGCCGCCTTGCGTTGGCAGCGCATGTCCATTCGTTGCACCGTCGAAAGCGCATTCTTCATCGCCTGGAGCTTCCTGGAGCAGAGCGGAGAGCTCGGCCCTCCGGACGAGTCCGCGAACGTCCTTCTCGACGCCATCGAAGCCCAGCTCAGGACCGGCGAACGCCGGCAGTTGATGCTCGCCAACAAGGCGATCGATGCCTATCGCGCGCATGCAGCCAAAGTGCGGTCCGCGCACGACTGCGAAGCCCGCTTCGGGTGACGAACGTCGCCGCCGCACTCGGGACCGCCGGCTCCGCGGCGTACAGGTATAGGCCGGCGGTCCGTCGGGCGGAGCGCGCGGGGTGCGTCGCTCCCGCGACGAGGACGCTACGCCGATCCGCGTGCCTGCTGTGTGCACTCCTGCACAGAGTTCATGAAGTTGAATGCCTCCGGTTCGGCCGCGCCACGCGGCCCTACCGACTTCCGGATTCCGCAAGTGAGAGGCCAACTTTTCAACGCCCGAAAAACGCTTTGTGTGCACTTTGGAACCGTCGGCCTCGTTACGGAAACGTAGGGTTCTGGCTGGTGCCGATTCCCGGCCAGAGCAAGTCATGTGACCGGTTGGCCCCAGAACGATCTTCTCCAGCGGCTCAGTTATCCGGATTTCGAGCTGCTCGCGCCTCACCTCCAGCCGGTCGAACTCGAGGCAAGCCACATCCTGCATCACGCCGGCGACGAGATGACGGCGGTTCATTTTCCTTGCGGCTCCACTCTGGTGTCGTTCGCGGTGCCGGTCGAGGACGATCGCGAGGTCGAAAGCCTGCTGGTGGGGCACGAGGGCGCGGTGGGCATTGCCGCCGGCCGCAGCGCCTCGCTCGCCTATTCGCGCATCGTCGTGAAGCTGGGCGGCACCCTGATGCGGCTGCCGCTGCGCGGGCTCGAGCAGGCCCAGCAGAGGTCGGCCACGCTCCATCAGGTGTTCTCGCGCTATGCCGACTGCCAGTTCGCGCAGCTGCTCCAGACCGCGGCCTGCAACGCCGCCCATTCGATCGAGCAGCGTGCCGCCAAGTGGATCATCTCGGCGCAGGAGCACATCGGCGGCCCCGAGATCCCCCTCACCCACGAGCAGCTCGCCGGCATGCTCGGCGTGTCCCGCAGCTATGCCAGCCGCGTCATCCAGATGTTCAAGGCGAGGCGGATCCTCGCGACCCGCCGTGGCGCCATCCTGATCCTCGACGCGCCGGCGCTCGAAGCCAGAGCCTGCCGTTGCAACGATTGGGTGAAGAAGCATTTCGACGAAGTGCTGGGCGGGCGGCATCTGCCGACGGCTGACACTTTGCGGCCTCACGCTAACGGCGGCGACTGACGCTTGAGGTGCAGATAGATCGGACTGAAGTCTCCGAGCCGCTGCAATTCGCGCCATTTCAGGACGATCAGCTCGCTGTCGCGCAAGTCCACGGTCCCACTCCGCCTGAGGTCGGCGAGCGTCCGGTTCACCGTCGCGATCGCCATGCCCAGCGTCTCGCCGAGCTGCGCCAAGCTGATCGGCAGGCGGCAGCGATTCCCGCGGACGAGCTGCGCGGCGCGGGCGCGGTAGAACAGCTCGCAGAACAGGTGCGCCATGCGCGCCTGCATCGGCCGCGCACTGTTGTTGGTGATGGCCTCGCGAAATATCGAGGCATCGCGCAGCGTTTCGCGCCAGACCGCCAGAGCAAAGGTCGGCCGCCGCCGGAAGGCAGCGAACAATTGGCGATGCGGAATAAAGGCGATCGAGGCTGGCCCCAACGCACTCAAGCCGTGATCCATCTGGTCGATGAACAGACCCTGCGCATCGGGCAGGTCGCCGGCCAGATGGAACGCAAGATATTGCCGCCGCCCGCTGCCGAGCAGATGGTAGCGCGCGATCATGCCTGTGACGACCAGTGCCGAATGTTCGGGCTCATCGCCCTGACGGATGAAATCCTCGTTCGGCGCGACCTCGCGCAGCATGAAGGTGAGCGCGCGGATCTCGGCGATGTCCTCCAGCGCGAGCGCGGTGTGCTCGCACAGGTTCCGGATCAGCACGTCATATGCTTTTTCCATGCACAGGGTCCGCGAAAAAAAGGTGCCCACTGTATCAATTGATACATCTGGCAAGAATCTCGCGGACTAGAACTCGCATCGACGGGACTGGTTGCTAAGTGCGTCGGCAACGGTCTGGATCCTGACTCTCATCAATCCCGAATGCGGAATGGGCCGCCTCCTCTCATGAGTTACACGACCGTACTGGAGCGCATTTGCGGATTGCTCAGCTGGGGCCCAAGCAAAGCTTCGGGCAGGATCAGGGACATCTCGCGGGAGGCCGCGCACGAGGAGCCGAGCCGGCCGATGTCGGACTGGGAATTGGCCCGCGCCATCCGCGAGTTCCGTTCCGCGCCAGCATCGAAGGACGAATGACTGCACCCACGGCCAACACACGCCACGCCAAATTCATCCAGCGGCTCCAGGCGATCGCGGACCTCTCTGACGGCGATCTCGCGGCAGTGGGTCGCGCGTCTCGGCGGGCAGGCGGCGCTCTCAAGGGTGGCGCACCTGATCTGCGAACTGGCGACACGACTGGAGACGGTTGGGCTTGCGGCGGAAGGCTGCTTCCAGATACCGATGACGCAGCGGCACGTTGCCGATGCCAGCGGATTGTCGATCGTCCACGTCAATCGTACCATCCAGGAACTGAGACAGCGCCGATTGATTGCCTGGGAGGGAAGCGAGATCGAGCTGCTGCAACCCGACCAACTCCGCACGCTCGCGGATTTCACGCCGGATTATCTGGCCTGACCGAGGCGGGTGAATGCGCCGCCAGCTGGGGCGCCGCACGCGCTACCCGCTCCGTCGAATCTCCTCCCGCTCCTTCTCGACCCGCTCGGCGTCTTTGTCATCGACCTTCATCAGATCGGCGCGGCCGCTGGCCTTGAGCAGCTCGTCGAGCTTGGCGTGAGTCGCCTGGGTATCGCGGTGCTCGGTCCGCTGGATCACCAGCGTCATGCCCCATGTCGCCAGCGTCGCGAACGAGTGCCATTCAAGCCCGTTGCCCAGCGCGCCCAGGCGACGCGATGTGGCAGAAGCAGAAGAACAATCGGTCAATTTCGTCGATTGGGCGAGGCGTTTCGCTTACCTGCGAGCGGCTTCGCTACCTCTCGAGCGCACTCGACGAGCAGCCGCTGAGCAGGGTTTGGCGTTCTGCCATTAAGCGCAACGATCCCTACCGGCCACATCTGAATAGGCATTTCGACGGGTAAGACCTTCATCGACAGCCGCTTCGCGCTGAAGTGCAACATCGATGCCGGAAGGAAACTCAGGAATCGTTCCGACGAAAGCAACGCCGACTGCATAAGGATCGAATACACGGTTACGCTGGCACGTGGCACCTCCAGTCCGGAGGCGTGAAATGCGCGGGCAATCCAACCGCCCGGAAAACTTTCGCGCGGCGGCAGGCACCAACGCTCGTTGACCAGCTCGTCGAGGCGGATCTTGCGCCGCCGCACCCACGGACTGTGCAAGCCTGCAACAACGACACCGCTTTCGTGCAGCAGCACCTCAACATCGGTATCGGCAGCCGGCGTCGAGCTCGGCAGGCGCCCTATCATGAGGTCGATGTCGTGATTGCGCAGATGGCGATCCTGAAGCTCAGGCGGTTCGCCCTCGATGATGTGAAGCGCGAGCCTCGGGTATTGCCGGGACAGCCGGTCAATAATGGCGGGCAGTAATCCAGCCATGACGGGCTCGGTGCTGCCAATGCGCAATTCACCCATCGCGGGATCAGCGAGCGATTGCAGCTCGTCCACACCGCTCCGCAAATCGTTGCACAACGCAATGCTACGCTTGAGTAAGGCCTTGCCATAAAGCGTCGGCTCAACACCGAGCCGGCTGCGCTCTAGAAGAGGAAGGCCGATCGTTTGCTCCAGGCTCGCGATCATCTTGGATATGACAGGCTGTGAAATGGCAAGGTGCTCGGCCGCTTTCGCCATGCTCCCGTATTCCACGACGGCGATAAACACGTTCAGCTGCCGCAGCTTGATCCGATGGCTAATCTGGGATGCATTGAGCATGCGATCCTTTCTAAAATGGAATAGAAGTATCGGAAAATAGAACTTTTCATATATAGGTCTGCAGGACAAGCTCCAATCCGCGGTCACCTCCACCGCCAAGGTTTGGAGCAGCCATGTCGAACATTTATGTAGCCCGTCGCACCTTCTTGCTCGGCAGCCTCGCGGGATTGTTGCTGCCCGGGAAGGTCGTCGCGCAACCTTATCCGTCCAATCTCATACGGATTGTCGTTCCTACCGGTGCGGGCACACCGCCCGACATTATCAGCCGCATGGTCGCCGACGAGCTCGCGGCCAATGAAGGCTGGCGGCTTGTGGTGGAAGATCGCCCGGGTGGGTTGCAGACCATTGCCATGAACGACGTGAGCGGCCGTCCGGCGGACGGCTATGCACTGCTGACCATGAGCCTTCCGATGACAGTCACTCCGTCTCTGCTTCCGAAGGCGGATGTACGGCCGGATGTGGATTTCGATCCGGTGATCAAGATATCGAAATCCTACACTGTGCTCGTTACAACGCCTTCCTTGCCGGTCGGCTCGCTGTCCGATCTGGTGGCGCTGCTCAAGAGCAAGCCGGGGAAGCTCAATTTCTGTTCCGCCGGCTTCGGCACTCCGTCGCATCTCATCGGCGAAATGTTTGCATTGCAGGCGGGCGTGCACGCCACCCACGTGCCCTACCAGCAGTTCTCCCAAGCAATCACCGATCTGATGAGCGGCAACGTCCAATACATGTTTGTCACCACGCTTCCAGTTATTGACCTCATTGCGACCGGCAAGTTGCGAGCGCTTGCCGTCACAGCCCCCACCAGGATCGCTGCCCTGGGCAACGTTCCCACTGTGGTCGAGGCAGGCCTTCCCGATCTGGTGACAGCCGATTGGATCGGCTTTGCAGCCAAGCGTGGTACGGCTGCAGAAATAACGTCGCAGCTCAACAAGGCAATTAACAAGGTCCTTGTCGAACCGAAGATCCACGCCGCGCTCGACAAAATAGGAGCCGTAGCCGTGGGTGGCACCGCTGCAGAATTTGGTGAGGGAATCCGGACTGACATCGCCCACTGGGCGAAGGTCGTGAAGGATGCGGATATCAAGCTACCTTGATGAGCCAGACCACATCCAAAACCCAAACGAGTGGCCGCGATGCAGCAGCATTGGCGATCACGCCGCCGCAGATTGTCGGCCCGTTCTATCCGGTCTCGCAGTGCCCCGATCTGGCAACCGATCTGGCGCGTCCAAGCGGCAGCACCGCTGAGGCACTGGGCCAGCTCATCCATGTCAGCGGACGTGTGCTCACGCGTTGGGGGGCGCCGGTGCCGCATGTACGCATCGACATCTGGCAAGCCAACGCAGCGGGGAAATATCGTCATCCGAGTGACATCAACCCGGCGCCGCTCGATCCCAATTTCAAAGGCTTCGCGCGTCTCACAACGGATGCGGCCGGGCACTACAGCTTTCGTACGGTCAAACCGGGTCGCTATCCGACGGCAGAAGGCGACGTCAGGCCACCGCACATTCACCTCGCCGTCGAGGGGCGGTTCGATTGCCTGGTAACCCAGCTGTATTTCGCTGGCGAAGGAGAAAACGTGACCGACCGCTGGCTCAATGCGGCTCCGCATCCGGAAAGGTTGATCGTTACTCTGCAAGATTCGCCATCACGCCTTGAGAGGCATGCGTTGGTCGCGCATTTTGACATTGTTCTTGCCAGCGGATGACAAGCGGTTTCAGGTGGCTCCAAGCCCGATTTGGGTCATTCGCGACCGGGCTGACGCGTCGGGCAAAACACCCGGTCAAGCCCTCCGCGTAAAAAGATTTCACTTTTCCGAATTTCGGATTTGTGGCATACAGCACTGATCCTGGCCCTGCCAAAGGGGCGTTCGCGATCGTCACGACATGCGGGCCGGATGGCGGTGGACGCGGCAGCGTCGGCGCGGGCGGCGTGATGACAGGGCGGGCAACCGTGAGTCCTCACGCGACGCGGTACGACACGGCGCTGGAGAGCGGGCTGGTCGATTGTCAGGGGTGAGCACACGCAAGCCCTTGACGATCAGGCGGGACCGTCCGCGGACGGAGAAGTCGTGTGGTCCTGACGCCCGGGGTCTGTGCGTCAAGTCCAGCGGTGATGTCGCGGCCCGACCGGGCGTGCGCATCAGTCATCCGCAGGGCGACGGGGGCAATAGTGCATCGCTCCCCGGGGAGAGCACGAAGGACACCGTTAAAACCATCCGCGCAGGGAAGGCCGGGCGATCGGCCACCCATCGGTCCACCCCGTGTGCACTCTTGTCGCGCACGGACCAACGGGTGCCGCCGGCGCCCGGCCTTCCCTGCGCCCTTTGGCCTCCATTGGGCGATGAACAAAAGCAAGACTCGGGCAAAACCTGCCGCGGGAACGTGCAACCATGCTCCCTTCCCGGGCTCCCGCCCCCTCGGTGCCTGCAGCGGCTCCGGAACCGTCCGCCGCTCGGACGGCTGCGGCGGAACCGAGACCTTGAGCAAGCAGTCGCAGCGAAAAAGTGTGATTCCGCGGCGGAACGAATGCCGCGCAGGCCCGATTCAAGCCACATCCTCTCCGGATTCGCGGCTCATTGCCACCCAAGTCTTTGACGACAAAGGGAAGGTAACGAGTTGCGTCAGGCGTAATCGGGAGACCAGGATGGGCAACCGCACCGCAAAGTTCATATCCGCCCTCGCGGGCAGCATCATTGCCGGCGCGCCTCTGGCCGCCGTATCGCAGAATGCACCGACGGCACCGAGCACGGCAAATGCCGCGAGCGACTGCCTTGCCTCGCCAAAGGGCGCCGCGCCGCAGGGCCAGCATTGGCATTATCGCCGCGAGCGCGGGACCAAGCGGCAGTGCTGGTATCTGCGCGCCGAAGGCGGCAAGGCCACACAAACCGCACGGGTTGCGGCCGATACGCCGACAGCAGATTCAGCCGCGCCGCAGCAACACCCGGTGCAGGATGCGCGCGCCGAATATCTGACGCCGCAGAGCATTGCCGCGCCGAAGACGCCGGCGGCGCCGATGCAACAAGCTGCGAGCCCCTCCGCTGACACCAATGCGCAGCAGCCCGCCGTCGACGCGCGCTGGCCCGATGCCTCCGCGGCGTCCGTCACGCCCGCAGTGCAGCCATCGCCCGCACCTGTCGCGGCTGCCGCACAGCCGAGCGCGAAGCCGGCGAAATCCCCTGCTCCGATGGCTCTGGCTGCGGCCGACAGCTCCACCGACAAGCTGACCGGCTCGCTTCAAATGCTGCTGCTCGTGATCGGCGGCGCGCTGGCGCTTGCCGGCATCCTCGCCAGCGTCATCTACCGCTTCGCCGGCGGACGCGGCCGCGTCCAGGCCACCGACCATCGCCGCGTCAACTGGGACAATTTTGAGCCGCACGATCACGACGATGGTCGCGCGCCCTGGCTCAACGCAGCGACGGCTGGCGCGCCGCGCGCACAGCAGCCGCGCCCGGTAGATTTCGATGCCGTGCGTCCTCCGGCCGCGCAGCTCAAGTCCGCACAGCTCGCCGCGATCGATCGCGAGATCGATGTGATCGCCGCGCGAGAACCGCAAGCCCACGACGAGGCCGCAGAGCTCGACGACGCCGACATGTTCAACGGAGAGTTCGAGATCGAGGCCGCAACGCCGCGGCTCGCGGCCAACGACGTCACTGACGAAGAGCCGGCCGTTCGCGATGATGGTGTGCAAATCGAGGACGCTGTCGACGTCGACGTGATCACGGCGATGCTGGAACGGCTGGCGCAGGAAGGGCCGCGCCTGAGGCAGCCAGCTATTTCTCGAGCTGATTACGTAGACCCCGCACGAAGCCTTCAAGTCCGACCTGGCGTTCGCGCTTAAGCTGCTCGGCGCGAAGGATCGAACGCACAGCCTCGAATGCGAGGCCAATGTTGTCGTTGACAACGATATAGTCGTAAGCATCGAAGTGGCTCATTTCGTCGCCCGCTTTTTTCATGCGGCCGCGGATGACCTCATCTGAATCCTGCGCACGCGTATGCAGGCGCTGCTCAAGTGCAGCAACCGACGGCGGAAGGATAAAAACGCTAACGACATCCTTTCCTGAACGATCGCGGAGTTGCTGGGTCCCTTGCCAATCGATGTCAAACAACACATCGTTCCCAGACGCTAGCGCAGCATCGACCGGACCTCGCGGTGTGCCATAACGATTCCCGAAGACGTGAGCCGATTCCAGTAGCTCACCATCCTGCACCATCGTTTCGAAGCGTTTTTGATCGACGAAGAAATAGTCCTTCCCATCGACCTCGCCCGGCCGCATCGGCCGTGTTGTCGCGGACACCGACATCTGGAGACCTGGAGTCTCCGCAATCAGCATGCGCGACAGCGTCGTCTTGCCCGCGCCCGACGGCGAGGACAGCACGAACATCAATCCGCGCCGCTCGACACCGTCAGTTCCGTGACCGCCAATCGTCATCGATCACTCCAGATTCTGGACCTGCTCGCGGAACTGCTCGACCACGTTCTTCATGGCAAGCCCCGTATTGGTCAGCTCGATGTCGTTCGACTTCGAGCAGCAGGTGTTGACCTCGCGGTGAAACTCCTGCGCCAGGAAGTCGAGCTTGCGCCCCACCGGGCCGCCCTTGCCGATCAGCTCGCGCGCCTGCGCGATGTGCGAGGCGATGCGGTCGAGCTCCTCGCGGATGTCGGCCCTGGTCGCGATCAGGATCGCCTCCTGCATCAGGCGGTCAGAATCGAAACGGTCTGAGGTGTCGAGCAGGCTCGCGATCTGCTCGGCGAGCCTGGCCTTGATCGCCTCCGGCTTGCGGCCGGGCGCGGCCTCGGCCTTTTTCGCAAGCTGCTCGACCTCGTCTACCCGCTGGATCAGGATCTGCCCGAGCGAAGTCCCCTCGCGCTTGCGCATCTCGACGAGTTCGGCGAGCGCCTTGTCGAAGGCGTCCGCGGCAGCGGCGCGCGCGGCCTTGTCCTCCTCCTCGTCGCCCTCGGGCTCGGCGACCTCAATGACACCCTTGATGGACAAAAGCCCGTCGACGCTTGGCGCGACCGCATCGACCTTGCCGGCGATCACGGCGGCGGCCTTCAGGACGGCGTTGAGCACGTCGTCGTTGACGCGGACCGTGGTGGCGGCATTGGCGCGCTTGACGGTCAGATTGGCGTAGACGGTGCCGCGCGAGAGCAGCTCGGCGGCGTGTTTCTTCGCATGGGCCTCCAGCTCGTCGAACCCTTGCGGCAGCCGCACGCGCAGGTCAAAGCCCTTGGCGTTGACCGACTTCAATTCCCATTCGAACGTATAAGGCCCGCTCGCGCCGTGGCTTCGGGCAAAGCCGGTCATGGACGACAACGCCATCAGGTCAATTTCTCCAGAAGCACGGGATTCGCGGGGCCATCAAGCCACGCGAATCTTAAGACTATTTTGCAGGAAAGTGGAATGCGCAAAGTCCCGTAGGCAGGTCTGCGCGCAGGTCTAGCGCTGGACCACCGGGGGCGAGGGCTGCACCGCGCCTTGCCGGGCCGGCGCCGGACCTGCGGGGCGAGCGGCCGGCGGCTTTTTCTGCTGGTTGGGGCGGGCCGGCGTGGTCGCCGTCGGCGTATCGGCGGCGCTGGGCGCGGCGGCGGCCGGCGGCTGCGCATCCTCGGCCGGCTCGACCGTGTCGTTCTGGATCTGCTTTTCCATTGCGCGCAGCTTGGCGACGTTCTTCTGGTGCGCGTCGTAGGTCTCGGTGAAGGAATGCCCGCCGGTGCCGTCGGCGACGAAATAGAGGTCGCGGGTGCGGGCCGGGTTGGCGGCGGCCTCGAGCGAGGCCCGGCCGGGATTGGAGATCGGCCCCGGCGGCAGGCCCTCGATCACATAGGTGTTGTAGGGCGAGGGCTGCGTGATCTCGCTGCGCTTGATCGGACGGCCGAGCGTGCCCTTGCCGCCGACGAGACCATAGATGATCGTGGGATCGGACTGCAGCTTGATCCGCTGCTTCAGGCGGTTGACGAACACCGCGGCGACGCGGCTGCGCTCGTCGGGCTTGCCGGTTTCCTTTTCGACGATCGAGGCCAGCGTCACCAGTTGCTCCGGACTCTTGACCGGAATGTCCTGATTGCGGCGCTCCCAGATCTCGGTCAGCACGCGCTTGTGCGCCTGCTGCATGCGCTGGACCACCTGATCACGTGGCGTCCCGCGCGGGAATTTGTAGGTCTCGGGCAACAGCGTGCCTTCGCGCGGCAGCTCACGCACGCTGCCGGTGAAGATGTCGTTGTCGGACAGCCGCGCCACGATCTGCTCGGAGGTCAGGCCCTCCGGTACCGTCACGGCATGCTGCACCACTTTGCCTTCGACGATGGTGGCGACGACGTCGCGCAAGGAAGCGTTTTTCTGGAACGAATACTCACCGGGCTTGAGATCCGAACTCGCCTTCAGCGCAGCGACACTGGCGATGAATACCCACGGATTGACGTCGGTCACGCCTTCGCGGTTCAACGTCTCGGCGATGTCGCGCTTGCCGGCGCGCTGCGGGATGTTGACGATCTTGTCGTCCTTCAGCGGTCCTGGCGCCTCGAGCACTTGCCGGCCGTAATAGTACACGCCGCCCGCACCGATCATCGCGATCAGCAGCAGGGTGATGATGGCGTTGCCGACGATCACGAAGGGATTGCGCGCGCGGTCCGATCGCTTCGGCGGCGGCGGGACCTGCTCGGGCTCGAGCGCTGCTCGCGGACTCCGGGGCGAAATGGGCGGCCTTTCACTCATCGAAGCAACCTGAATCCTGCCGGTTCAATTGCGGCCTGACAAACGCTTGTCCGGCCAAGTACACGCGCCCACTTGTATGACTATCGCCGAATACGGCAAATAGGTGGATTCGTCGAAAACACAAACTAGTGGACCGGACGCCGAAAGATTACCGACGCGTTGGTACCGCCAAAACCGAAAGAATTCGACAACGCGACGTTGACCTCGCGCTTCTTCGACTTATGCGGCACGAGATCAATCGCAGTCTCGACCGACGGATTGTCCAGATTGATGGTCGGCGGCACGACATTATCGCGAATCGCGAGAATGGCGAAGATCGCCTCGATCGCGCCGGCTGCACCGAGAAGATGGCCGGTCGACGATTTGGTCGAGGACATCGCGACCTTGGAGGCGGCGTTGCCGAGCAGGCGCTCCACCGCACCGAGCTCGATCTCGTCGCCGAGCGGTGTCGAGGTGCCGTGCGCGTTGATGTAATCGAGATCGGACGGCGTGAGGCCGGCGCGCTTGAGCGCTGCCGCCATGCTGCGGAAGCCGCCATCGCCATCGGGCGATGGCGAGGTGATATGATAGGCATCGCCGGAGAGACCGTAGCCGACCACCTCGGCATAGATCTTCGCGCCGCGGCGCCGGGCGTGCTCGAACTCTTCCAGGACCAGGACGCCGGCACCCTCGCCCATCACAAAGCCGTCGCGGTCCTTGTCATAGGGACGCGAGGCCTTCTCGGGTGTCTCGTTGAAGCCGGTGGAGAGCGCACGCGCGGCGTTGAAGCCGGCAATGCCGATGCGGCCGATCGGCGATTCGGCACCGCCGGCGACCATGACGTCGGCATCGCCGAGCGCAATCAGGCGGGCGGCATCGCCGACCGCATGTGCACCAGTCGAGCAGGCCGTGACCACCGAGTGGTTCGGCCCCTTCAGCCCGTGCTTGATCGAGACATAGCCGGAGGCGAGATTGATCAGGCGGCCCGGAATGAAGAACGGCGACACCCGGCGCGGCCCGCGTTCCTTCAGGAGGATCGCGGTGTCCGCGATGCCGTTGAGGCCGCCGATGCCGGAACCGATCATTGTGCCGGTCGCGCATTTGTCCTCTTCGGTCGCGGGATGCCAATTGGCATCGTCGAGCGCCTGGCCGGCCGCGGCCATGCCGAAGATGATGAAGTCGTCGACCTTGCGCTGGTCCTTCGGCTCCATCCAGATATCGGGATCGAAAGTGTCGTTCGTCCCGTCGCCGCGCACGACGGTGCAGGCGTATTTGGTCTGAAGATCGGAGACATCGAAGCTCTCGATCCTGCGTGCGCCGCTTTCGCCGTTGAGGATGCGCTTCCAGGTCGGCTCGACACCGCAGCCGAGTGGCGAAACCATGCCAAGACCCGTGACGACAACCCGCCTCATATCCGAAAACTCCGCATCGAAACATTCACGGCCAATAACAAGAAACCGGCTGACCGCTGTTGGGCGGCCCGTCCGGTTTCAATGTTTTCCCCGCGAAAATGAAGAGCCTTAGCTCTTCGCGTTCTTCTCGAGAAACTTCGTGGCGTCGCCGACGGTGAGAATCGTCTCCGCGGCGTCGTCCGGAATCTCGCAGCCGAATTCTTCTTCGAATGCCATCACCAGCTCGACGGTGTCCAGACTGTCGGCGCCGAGGTCGTCGATGAAGCTCGCAGCGTCGACAACCTTCTCGGGTTCAACACCAAGGTGTTCGACCACGATCTTCTTAACCCGCTCGCCAATCTCACTCATTGCATAACCTCGTGTTGTTCCCTGTAGACCCGACCCCCCGGGACGATACGAGCCGTCGTGGTCGTTGACTGCCTTCGCTTACAAACTTTGATTTGGCCCCATCCTAACCGATGCAGGCCCGGCGAATGACGGCCAAGGCTCCGCATCGCCAATATACAGGGTTTCAAAAACCTGCAATGGCGTTCTTTGCCCATCCGTTGAAGGTCCGGTTATCATACTTCAATTGCCTTGACTACAAGCCTCATTTCGCTCCGGAAACGGCCGTTTGCCGTATCCGGCGCCGCCCAAGGGGGGCGGAACGGCATGAGGCGTCAGATCATGGCCATGCCGCCGTTGACGTGGATGGTTTGGCCGGTGACGTAGGCCGCTTCGTTCGAACTCAGGTAGACGGCAGCCGCCGCAATGTCCTCTGGCGTCCCCAGGCGATTGGCCGGAACCTTGGTCAGAATCGTTTCGCGCTGCTTGTCGTTGAGCGCATCGGTCATCGGCGTCTTGATGAAGCCGGGCGCAATGCAGTTCGCAGTGACGCCGCGTTTGGCGTATTCGGCACCCAACGTCTTGATCATGCCGATCAGGCCCGCCTTCGACGCGGTATAATTGCCCTGCCCCGGATTGCCGGTGACGCCGACCACCGAGGTGATGGCGATGATGCGGCCGAAGCGCTTGCGCATCATCAATTTGGTGGCGGCGCGGGCAAGCCGGAAGGTCGAGGTCAAATTGATGTTGATGACCTCCTCCCAGTCCTCGTCACGGAGCTGCACGAAGAGATTGTCGCGGGTGATGCCGGCATTGGCGACGAGGATGTCGACCTGTCCCATTGCCGCTTCCGCCGCAGGCACCAGCGCCTCGACCTCGTCCGCCTTGGAGAGATTGCAGGGCAGCACATGGGTGCGCTCGCCGAGCTTGCCGGCAAGCTCATCCAGCACTTCCTTGCGCGTCCCTGATATCGCGACGGTGGCGCCCTGCGCGTGCAGCGCCTGTGCGATCGCACCGCCGATGCCGCCGGTTGCGCCGGTGACGAGCGCCTTTTTGCCAGTCAGATCGAACATCGATAACTCCTCCAAAGCACGATCCGGAAAAGTGCGCAGCGGTTTTCCGAAAAGATCGAGCGTAAACTAAAGAACGCAAGCGCGACCAGGAATCATCGCGCTTCAGGCTTGCTTCGAAGCGGCCAACGCATCCCTGGCGGCAGCAATGTCGTTGGGCCCGCTGACCGCAACGCCGACCGCACCGTCAGCAATACGCTTGACGAGGCCGGTCAGCACCTTGCCGGCGCCGATCTCGAAGAAACGGTTGACGCCCTGTCCTGCCATATAGGCAACCGACTCGCGCCAGCGCACGGTGCCGGTGACCTGCTCGACCAGGCGGCGTCGGATCTCGTCAGGGTCGGTAATCGCGCTCGCCAGCACGTTCGACACCAGCGCCGCCGCCGGCGCCTTGATCGTGACCGTGGCCAGCGCCGCCGCCATCACCTCCGCAGCCGGCTGCATCAGTGTGCAATGGAACGGCGCGGACACCGGCAGCAACATCGCGCGCTTGGCGCCCTTGGTTTTGGCGATCTCGACGGCGCGATCGACCGCGGCCTTGTCGCCGGAGACGACCACTTGTCCGCCGCCATTGTCGTTCGCGGCCTGGCAGACCTGCCCCTGCGCCGCCTCCTTGGCGACCTCCAGGGCGGCCTCGTAGTCGAGGCCAAGCAGAGCGGCCATCGCGCCGGCGCCAACCGGCACGGCTTTTTGCATTGCGAGACCGCGGGTGCGAAGCAGCCGCGCGGTGTCGGAAATCGTCAGGCTGCCGGCCGCAGCGAGCGCTGAATATTCACCGAGAGAATGGCCGGCGACGAAGGCAGCATCCCGCCCCACGGAAAACCCGGCTTCGACCTCCAGCACGCGCAGAGTGGCGATGGACACAGCCATCAGGGCCGGCTGGGCGTTTTGGGTGAGCTGGAGGGTTTCGGCCGGACCATCCCAGATGATTGCCGTCAGCTTCTCTCCCAGTGCGGCATCGACCTCGTCGAACACGGCGCGTGCCACCGGATAGGCGTCAGCCAGAGCCTTGCCCATACCGACCGCCTGGGAACCCTGCCCCGGAAATGTGAATGCTGCCGTCATCGGCGCTCCCCTGGATCGCTCGAGCAGTTGTCTTCGAGAACCGGCAGCCGACTACGTCCGGCCCGAGCCTTGGTTCCCGATCATGCCCCAAAGGGGGCCGTAGACACTGTCCGAGGCCGGAATGTCAAGCCAGGGGGAGCATCGGCCGGCATTCAACCGGAGATGCGGGTCTCTAGAATCCGCCGGCGGTCTGATTGGCGTCGACCTCCGACCCCGCCCGCGCGCGGCGCGCGCTGTTCACCAGTTGACCCGGTCGGTCGTCGCGGTTCGGCTTCGCGGTCGCAAGCCGCAGTACCGCGGCGTAACTCGGTTGCACCTCCATACGGCCCGCGTGCCGGCTTTCGCTCAGCAGGCGATGAACCTTCGGCAGATTGTAGCAGGGCACGTAGAACAAGAGATGATGTTCGAGATGATAGTTCACATAGTACGGCGCGATGAACAGGCGCTCGAGAAAATTGGCATAGGTGGTGCGGGTGTTGCGCAAGGGATCGCTGCTGTCAGGCACGACCGCGTGCTCGGCGATATTGCGGATGCGGGTGATGACCATCATCCAGCTTACGAGCGGCACCAGCCAAAGCAGCGGATAGGCCCACCACACGCCGGCCACCGTGAGCGCTGCGAACATCGCGCCATTGACGAGGCATTGCGGGCCGAGCTTTTCCCAAAAATGCGCTGCGCGCTGCCGCAACGGCCAGTCCTTCGGCCCGAGCGCGTTGAGCAGTTGCGCCCTGCGCTGCTGGAAGCCGGT
Source organism: Bradyrhizobium sp. LB8.2 (assembly GCF_040548035.1). NCBI lineage: Bacteria > Pseudomonadati > Pseudomonadota > Alphaproteobacteria > Hyphomicrobiales > Nitrobacteraceae > Bradyrhizobium > Bradyrhizobium sp. LB8.2. Next base: position 15,509 of record NZ_JBEPQV010000005.1, read on the forward strand.
CTGCCAGGTAATGTCGCGAATGAACTTGCGGCGATAGCTCAGCTTCGTGATCGGGAACGGCGCCGACAGCACGAGATCAGGATCATCCTCCTGCTGGGTACGCGCATGATGCTGAAGGTGATAGCGCCGGTAGCTACGCGTCTCCGCGAAAAGAGGATAGGCGCAGAACCACTGGCTCAGGGTCAGATTGGCTTTCTCGTCGGCGGACAGGCAGCCATGTGCGCCGTCATGCATGAGGATCGCGAGCCCGAGTTGGCGCGAGCCGATGATGGCGACGGCGAAGATATAGGTGATCGGATTGGGCCACCACGCGACCAAGGCGATTGCGGCGATAATGAGCGCCCAGGCGTGCGCGATCAGCGCGACGCCTTTCCAAGTCATGCGCCGGCGCACGTCGGCGAGTTGATCGTCGGTCAGGAAATCGCGGGCACGCATGCGAAGCGCGGTCATGGCCTAACCCTCCTCATTCGAATTGCTTGAAGCGTCGCGCTCGTCGACGAGACGAAGGCGCGCCGTGTCGCCCGTGGATTTCGCCTGCTCGCCGAGCACGCGCAGCATCTCGGCGCACAGAGCCTCGGGCGAACGGCCCATGGCGTAGCCTTCGAGAATGACGCCGATGGCGACGGCCCAGAATCGCCGCGAGCTTTCGTCTGGCGCGCGCAGGGAGCGCCAGCCGTGCCGCTCAACCTGGCTTGCATAGGCCCGCGCGCCTTCGCTGTGCAGGCGCTCGATGGTGCGCTCCACCAGCGGTGCGAGATCCTGGCGCCGCCGCGTCAGCGTCAGCGCCTCGGCGAAGAAGGCCACCGAATCTTTGGCCGTCACGGTCTCGGCCAGCGCATGGGTGTAGTCCCATGGCGTGCGCGCCTGCAGCGCCGCCCGCTCCGTCGCCCGCGCCAGATACAGCAACTCGCGGCAGGCGCATTCGACGAACAGCGCCTCCTTGGTGCGGAAATAGTAAGTGATCTGGCTCGGGAACGCGTTCGCGGCGGCTGCGATGTCGGTGATTGCCGTGCCCAATAGCCCCCGTTCCCGAAATAGCGGGCTCGCGGCATCCAGCAGCAGCGAGCGCATTTTGCGGCCGGCCGAGCGCGTGGCGCGAGCGGCGTGCTTGGGATCGCCAGCCGCCTCAAACGGCTCCTGGGACAAGTTTTCTGCCATTGGGGTCGGCTCCGTTGATTTATTGTATGATATACAAACAAACAAATCAAGCCGGCATGTTACCCTGCTATGGGTCAGGCCGCCCGCATCGGGGCCGCCACGCCGAAAATGCCGCCCTCAACCTTGCCAAGTCAGCCAAAATCCGTATAAGGCGCGCATCCGCAGACCCCGGCCGGGAGCTGAACGGACGGTCTCAGCAAATCATTCGTGATCTTGGTGTGGCAGGGCCAGTCGGCCCGTCGTCCCGTGTTTCCGCCTTCTGAGCTTAATCCCAGAGTCCTTTCCGAAGGCCTCTTAAGGGCTTGACGCCGGGCGATGCGCCAACATGAGGAAAGGACTTCCATGGCTCTCTATGAGCATGTTTTTCTCGCGCGCCAAGACGCGAGCACGCAGCAGGTCGAAGAACTGACTGCGCAGATGACCGGCATTGTCGAGGGTCTCGGCGGCAAGGTTGTCAAGACCGAGAATTGGGGCGTGCGCTCCCTTACCTACCGCATGAACAAGAATCGCAAGGCGCACTTCGTGCTGCTCAACATCGACGCGCCGTCCGCGGCGATCGCCGAGATCGAGCGCCAGGAGCGCATCAGCGAAGACGTGATCCGCTATCTCAGCGTCCGCGTCGAGGAGCTCGAGGAAGGTCCGTCCGCGATGATGCGCAAGGCCGACCGTGACCGCGAGCGTGACGACCGTGGCGGCGGCTTCCGTGGCGATCGCGAAGGCGGTGGCTTCCGTGGCGACCGCGAGGGTGGTTTCCGTGGCGGCGATCGTGAAGGTGGCGGCTTCCGCGGTGACCGCGGTCCGCGCCGTCCGCGCGACGACGCTGAAACCACGACTACTGCCACCACCACCACCACGGATGGGGAGTAAGAACAATGGCTGAAGCTGGTGCACGCCGCCCGTTTTTCCGTCGTCGCAAGAGCTGCCCGTTCACGGGCGCGAATGCTCCGAAGATCGACTACAAGGACTCCAAGCTGCTGATGCGTTACGTCTCCGAGCGCGGCAAGATCGTGCCGAGCCGCATCACCGCTGTGTCCGCGAAGAAGCAGCGTGAGCTCGCCCGCGCCATCAAGCGCGCGCGGTTCCTGGGCCTGCTGCCCTACGTCATTCGCTAAGACGAATTCGGCCGGCGGTGACATCGCCGCCGGCCGTATTACCTAGTTTCTCATAAGGCTTCCGGGTCGTCCGGTCGCCGATGGTTGGGGCGAGATGCCTCTAACCGCTCGAAGGGAGCGGGACAGCTGATGATGGCCTTTGGACTGATAGCCCTGATCGCCGGCGCTGCGTCGGCCGTGATGTTCGCCTCGATCGTCTCGGGCGCGCTGATCTCGCTCGTCCTGTTCTATCTCGCACCGCTGCCGCTGATGGTCGCCTCGATCGGCTGGGGACCGCTTTGCGCGACCCTCGGCGGCATCGCCGCCGCGCTTGGCCTCGGCGCCCTGTTCGGCCTGCCCTACGGCATCGCGTTCGCCGTCACCGTCGCACTGCCGGCCTGGTGGCTCGGCCACCTCGTCCTGCTCAGCCGGCAGCGAGAACCCGTCGCCCCGGGGGCCGCCGCCGAGCCGTCGGCCGAACCTGCGCTCGAGTGGTATCCGGTCGGCCGCATCCTGCTATGGATCGCGGGCTTCGCCACGCTGACCACGATCGCCGCCCTGCTCACCCTCGGCACCGACGCCGAAACCATCATCGGCACGCTGCGTCGTGGCCTGATGCGCCTCCTCCGCGCCGCCGACCCGCAGACCTCCGGCGAGACCGACCAATTTGTCGACGCGCTGGTGCGGATCGCGCCGGCCGGCGCCACCATCGTCGCGATGATGACGCTGACCCTCAATCTCTGGCTCAGCACCAAGGTGACGGCGACGTCGGGCCGGCTGCGGCGCCCCTGGCCGGACCTGATGACGGCGGAGCTGCCGCCGATGACGCTCGTGGCGCTCTGCATCGCGCTTGCCTTCTGCTTCACCGGCGGACTGCTTGCGATCGTGGCGCAGATCGCCACGGCGGCGCTAATGATGGGATATGCGCTGACCGGCTTTGCGGTGCTGCATACGCTGACGCTGGCGCTGAAGAGCCGCACTTTCTGGCTCGGCTCGACCTACGCCGTCGTCGTCGTGTTCGGATGGCCCGTCATCGCGATGGTGATCCTCGGCCTTGCGGATGCCGTGTTCGGCCTCCGCGAACGCTTCCTGCGTACGCGCCAGCCACCGCCGCTGCCGGTCCCTTAAGTTCAAGTCCGAAAATCCAACCCACTCAACACTTCGAAGGAGAACGAATATGGAAGTCATTTTGCTGGAACGCGTCAACAAGCTCGGTCACATGGGCGAAGTCGTGAAGGTTCGCGACGGCTATGGCCGCAATTTCCTGCTCAAGCGCGGCAAGGCGCTGCGCGCCACCGCCGACAACCGCGCCAAGTACGACGGCATGAAGGCCGACCTCGAGGCTCGCAACCTTGAGTCCAAGGGCGAGGCGTCCAAGGTCGCCGAGAAGATCCAGGGCAAGAACATCATCGTGATCCGTCAGGCTTCGGAAGCCGGCCAACTGTTCGGCTCGGTCAACGTGCGCGACATCGTCGTGGCGTTCGAAGCCGACGGCGTTTCGCTGTCCCGCCCGCAGGTTCAGCTCGACGCGCCGATCAAGACCATCGGCAAGCACACCATCAAAGTTGCCGTCCACCCCGAGGTCGAGGTCGAGATCAGTGTCACTGTGGCGCGCAGCCAGGACGAGGCCGAGCGCATCAACCGCGGCGAAGACATCTCGACCCGCAACGAAGACCGGGATGCTGCCGCCGAAGCGATCGCCGCCGCCGGCGAGTTCTTCGATCCGGAAGCCCAGCAGGACGAGGCCGAGCCGGCGCCGGCTGCGGAAGAGACCGAAAAGTAAGCCTCGCGTTCGCGCAGGCTTTCGAAACCCGGTCGCCTCAGGCGGCCGGGTTTTTCGTTTTCGCGACGACGTCCTCGCTCAGCATCGCGATCGAGGCGAGCGCCGTTGCCGTATGCTTCTCGATGCCATCGCAGGCGATCAACGTATCGGTCTCGGCGCGCGGATCGGCGCGGTCGCGTCCCGACAGGAAGGCGCGGCAAAAACTCTGCGCCGGACCGATGAGCTGGCTGACGAACATCACCGGCGTCATCGGCAAAAGCTCTCCGCGCGTGACCAGCGGTGCGCGCCAGCACTCGATGCCTTCGGCAAGGCGCGCATTCTGCGCGCGCTGGGCGTCGCGAACGCTCCCGCCCCATTCGCTGCGCGAGATCTCGAAAAGATAGCGCGCCTCGCGGCGGCTGATGACGACCCAATCAAGATGCGCCCGGATCAGGCGATCGATCCCCTGCCCGGCGTCCGGCACAGGATCGAGCGCGGCCAGTATCGCGGCGTGATAGTACCCGAGCACATCGAGGAACAGTGCACCGGCCAGCTCCTTCTTCGAGCCGAAGACGTTTGCCATGGCGGCGCGATGCGAGGACCGCGGATGCGTGCGGCCTTCGCAAGTCGATCGGAAAAAATGGGTCGCTTATCTCGAAATCGGCGGCGTCGGCGCACCGGACGATTCGGCTGGCGCCGCGGGTGGGGCGGCAGCGGTCGCGGGCGGCGCCGGCTCCTGCGACTTCGCTGGCGGTTCGGAGCTCGCGGCAGGCTTGGGAGCAGCCTCTTCCGCCGGCTTGGGCGCAGCTGGCTCGGCGGGCTTCGCGGCGGCCGGTGCAGCGGGTGTCACCTGCGGCACTGGATCGGGCCGCAGCGCCGGAGTATCGCTGCCGCGCGGCTCAACCTTGGCGCTCTCGGGCTTGGCCTCGGCCGGCTTCTCGGCCGGCTTGCTGCTTTCAGATTTGGACTCGCCGGAATCAACCTTCGCAGCCTCGGGCTTGGACTCGACCTTCGGCTCATACTTCTTGTCGTCTGCCGCCGGCGACGCGGCGTCGACCTTCGGCGCTTCCTCGATCGCGGGCTTGCCGCGACGCTTACCTTTGCGCCCTTCGGGCGCGGCTTGGCCCTCGGGCTTCACGCCTTCCTTGGCGCCCTCCTCGGCCGGCCGCGCCGCGCGCTTCTGACGTGCGCCCTCGGCCGCGGGAGCGGCACCCTCGCCTTCCGGCCTGGCGGACTCCTGCGAACGTTGGCGGCGGCCCTGATGTTCAGGGGACTGCGCGGGATTGGTATTGGCTTCCTTGTCCTTGGCGCCGTCCTTCTTGTCCTTGCCGTCCTTGGCCTGATAGCGGGTGTCGGTGGCGCCGTTGGAGACGAGGTAGGAAGCAAGCACGCCGGCCATGTCGGAGCTGGTCGTGTAATGCTGACGCAGGAAGCCCGGCAGCGAACCCGGCGCCACGGACTTCAACAGGCCGCGCGGGCTCTTGTGACATGCAGTGCAGGTCTGCGTGAACAGCTGGGATGGGGCCTTACCGGCCTCGAGGTTCGTCGCCTGCGCGAGAGCGGCATCGGTCGCGCCGAAGCCGATCAAAAGCAATAGCGTCGCGAGGCTGAGCGCTCGGCTCGACATTCCCATCATCTCCATTGAATTCCGAGAGGTGCAGCCGGCATGGGGCGCGGCGGCGGGTCACCTTTTATCCGATTGAGCCGCGAATGGAAGCAGGCTCCACGCGCAAGAATGTGATTAAGCGCTTTTTGAATATCGGCCGTGAACACAGCGCAATAGCCGGGACGGGACACTTCCCCTAGATTTAGATGCAAACGCATAGGAACCGCTGCGGTGGCCGCGCGTAGGGTGAATGCCGGCTTAGTCGCATCTCTTCGGGTTCGCTCGAGAGGATGGGTATCGATGGACCGATTGTTGCGTCAATTCCTGTCTCAATTCATCCGCCGCGGGTCGATGACGGTGACCGCGGCAAAGGGTTCGAAGTTCACGGTCGGCGATGGCTCAGGCGAACCGGTTGCAGTCCGCTTCGTCACCGCGGACGCAGAGCGGAAGATCCTCGTCAATCCCGAGCTCGGGCTTGGCGAGGCCTATATGGACGGCGAGTTCGTCGTCGAGCACGGCACCATAGCTGATGCCCTCGCGATCCTGCTCGATCAACCCGACCTATTGCCGCACTGGGCAAAACCCTGGTGGCACCTTCGCTACCTGGCGCGGCACCTGAGGCAGTTCAATCCGCGCCCGCGCTCCCGCAGCAACGTCGCACACCACTACGATCTCGATGCGAGGCTCTATTCGCTCTTCCTCGACGCCGACAAGCAATATAGCTGCGCCTATTTCGAGACGCCGAAGACCACCCTCGACGATGCGCAGCTCGCCAAGAAACGACACATCGCCGCAAAGCTGCTCGTCAAGGGCGGCCAGCGCGTGCTCGACATCGGCTCGGGCTGGGGCGGACTTGGGCTCTATCTCGCCGGGATCGCAGGTGTTGACGTCACCGGCATAACGTTATCGACCGAGCAGTTGCAGATCGCCAATGCGCGCGCAGCCGAAAAGGGTCTGACCGGATCGGCCAAATTCCTGCTTCAGGACTATCGCGACGTCGCCGGCCCGTTCGACCGCATCGTCTCAGTCGGCATGTTGGAGCATGTCGGCGCCCGCTTCTACGACACCTACTTCCGGCGCTGCGCCGAGCTGTTGGACAAAGACGGCGTCATGCTGCTGCACTCGATCGGCCGTTCGCAGGGCCCGGACTCCACCAATCCCTGGATCGCCAAATACATCTTTCCCGGCGGCTACATCCCCGCTCTCTCGGAGGTGCTGCCGGCGATCGAGCGGGCGGGCCTGCTGGTCTGCGACATCGAGATTCTGCGGCTGCATTACGCCGAAACTTTGAAAGCATGGCGCGAGCGCTTCATGGCGCGGCGCGAAGAAGCCGTACAGCTGTACGACGAGCGCTTCGCGCTGATGTGGGAATTTTATCTGGCAGCCAGCGAGATGACGTTCCGCAAGCAGGATATGATGAACTTCCAGATTCAACTCACCCGGCGCCAGGGCATAGTGCCGATGACACGCAACTACATCGCGCGTGAAGAAGCCCGGCTGCTGGCCGTCGAAGCCGGCGCCAAGCCGAGGCTGAAGATGGCTGGTGAATAAGTCCTAGTGGTGCAGGGTCGAAATCGGAGCGGACCGGAAAGAGGCAGTCAAGGCCAACTGTATCCGCAGTGCCTTCAGGATTTCGGGGGCGACCGGTTCCCGACGCACTTCAGGCCGCTCAGCGTGCTCCATGGCCGCGATCAGCCCCGACAGCCAAAGCCGGCTGCCTGCTTCGCTTCGCCAATTCCGGAGCTGCCGTCCTGGCCGCATCGCTTGCCTCGTTCCTGGTGGCGGATCGCGGGAGACAACCCCCCGCCCGCTCGCCTGTTCCGGCCGTACCCCCGAAAGAATCCGGGGAGATGTGATCTGCTTCACATAAGTCCCGCCGGCCCTGGCCTAGACCGTCGCCATGAGCAAAGAGACCCAAACCTCATTCGACGTGCAGGACGACCTCCGCACCGATTACGCCCTGATCGCTACCGGCGTCGGGGCGGCCCTGGTTGCACTGGTCTACCTTCTGCTGGTCTGAACCGAGCCGAAAGCTCCCAGCGTGCGTCATTTCGCGCGCGTCTCGATAGGTCTGCCCGCCAACCCATTAGGTTCACTTCATCCGGAGTTTTCCGTGGCGCGGTCGCTTCCTGCGCCGCGACCTGATTCAGCGAAAATCCGTCAAGCGCGGCGCGCACTGCGGCGGCCAATCATCCACCATTTTAATGATCGGTTGATAGCGGCGAGCTTTTGCTTCCGCTTTGCGCTGAGGCGGCGCTTTATCCCGGCCCCGCATCTGCCCCAGAAAATTGCTATCGCTCGACCATGGCCCTGACTGATTCGAACGTTCTCAAACTCGCGCCGGACTCCGGAACTCCCGCCTATCGGAGCGCGCCGCATAATATCGAAGCGGAACAGAGCCTTCTGGGCGCGATCCTGGTCAACAACGACGCATTTTACCGCGTCTCTGACTTCCTGGAGCCGAAGCATTACTTCGAGCCGCTGCACCAGACCATCTTCGAGACTGCCTCGAGCCTGATCCGGATGGGCAAGATCGCGACGCCCGTCACGCTGAAGACCTTCCTGCCCGCCGACACTGATGTCGGCGGCATGACCATCGGGCAATATCTGGCGCGGCTCGCCGCCGAAGCGACCACCATCATCAATGCGCAGGATTATGGGCGCACCATCTACGACCTGGCATTGCGCCGCGATCTGATCGGGATCGGCGAGGACATGGTCAATGTCGCCTATGACGCCCCGGTCGACTTCGCGCCGCGGGCGCAGATCGAGGACGCCGAACGCCGCCTCTATGAACTCGCCGAGTCCGGCCGCTACGACGGCGGCTTCCAGAAATTCTCGCAGGCGCTAACGCTCGCGGTCGATCTTGCCGCGAAAGCGTTCCAGCGCGACGGAAAGCTGTCCGGCATCTCGACGGGTCTGCGCGACCTCGACACCAAGATGGGCGGCTTGCAGCACTCCGACCTCATCATCGTCGCCGGCCGCCCCGGCATGGGCAAGACGTCGCTTGCAACCAACATCGCCTATAACGTCGCCCGGGCCTATGTTCCAGAACTGCAGGCCGACGGCACCACGAAGGCCGCCCATGGCGGCGTCATCGGCTTCTTCTCCTGCGAAATGTCGGCCGACCAGCTCGCCACGCGTATCGTCGCCGAGCGCACCGGCATTCCCTCGTCCCACATCCGCCGCGGCGGCATCTCGGAAGCCGATTTCGAGAATATCCGCGAGGTTTCGATCGAGCTGCAATCGCTGCCCTTCTATGTCGACGAGACCGGCGGCCTCTCGATCTCGCAGCTGATGGCGCGCGCCCGCCGGCTGAAACGGCAGAAGGGCCTCGACCTCATCGTCATCGACTACATCCAGCTCTTGTCAGGCTCGGGCAAGCGCAGCGAAAACCGCGTGCAGGAAATCACCGAGATCACGACAAGTCTGAAGGCCCTGGCCAAGGAACTGAGCGTGCCCGTGATCGCGCTCTCGCAGCTCTCGCGCCAGGTGGAGTCGCGCGAGGACAAGCGGCCGCAGCTCTCAGATCTGCGCGAATCCGGCTCGATCGAGCAGGACGCCGACGTCGTTCTGTTCGTCTACCGCGAGGAATATTACCTCGGAAACAAGGAGCCGCGCCCGGGCACACCCGAGCACGAAAAATGGCGCCTGGACATGGATCTTGCGCATGGCAAGGCCGAAGTCATCATCGGCAAGCAGCGCCACGGTCCGACCGGCACAGTCGATCTGGCCTTTGAAGCTTCGATCACACGATTTGGCGACCTTGCGCCGGACAGTCAGGTGCCGGACCGCGGTGGCGGCGACTACTAGGCTCCTCGTTCGGTTCCTTGTTGGTTCCTTGGGTTGAACCGCAGCGGTCTCTTGCGTAAAACGGCGTCATGACAATGGCGTCCGACCCGAAAATGATCCCGCAATCTGGCCTTCTCTCCGCGGAGGCCAATCAAACTGCCACGCTCGCTGCCTTCGGCGGCGTGCTCACCGTCGACCTCGACGCCATCATCGCCAACTGGCGCAAGCTCGAGAAGACCGCGGTGCCGGCCGAATGCTCGGCGGTGATCAAGGCCGACGCCTATGGCTGCGGTGCCAAGCAGGTTGCGCGTGCCCTGAACAAGGCCGGTTGCAAGACCTTCTTCGTCGCCACCATCGAGGAAGCGCGCAAGGTGCGAGCAGCCGTGCCGGAGCCTACGATCTACGTGCTCGGCGGCTATTTCCAGAACACCGGCGAGCACTACGCCCAAATCAACTGCCGCCCCGTGATCGGCGATCTCAACGAGCTTGCCGAATGGGACGTGTTCTGCCGCCGCACCGGATGGACCGGTGGCGCGGCGGTTCACATCGACACCGGCATGAACCGGCTTGGCCTGACGCTTGCGGAAGCGCACGCCATCATCCCGCGCATCAATGCCGGCGACCACGGCATCACGCTGGTGATGAGCCATCTGGTCTCGGCCGAGCAGCTCAACAACCCAGCGAACGCCAAGCAACTCGCGGCCTTCCGCGGCATCGCCAGCGAATTCTCCGGCGTGCCGGCCGCGCTCGCCAATTCCTCCGGCGTCTTCCTCGGCGCACCTTTCCAGTTCGACATGGTGCGGCCGGGCGCCGCGCTCTACGGCGTCAACCCGACGCCGGAAGCCGACAATCCGATGCAGCCGGTGGTCGACCTCAAGGCCCGCATCGTGCAGATCCGCAGCGTCGAGCGCGGCGAAAGCGTCGGCTATGGCGGCACCTGGACCGCACGGCGGCCGACGAAACTGGCGATCATCGCGGTCGGTTATGCCGACGGCTATTTCCGCGCCGCAAGCTCCAATGACGGCACCCGCGGCGCCGAGGTCATCGTCGCCGGCAAGCGCTGCCCCGTCGCGGGCCGCGTCTCGATGGACCTGATCGCGATCGACATCACGGACTTGCCGCCGAACGCGGTGCGGCGCGGCCACATGGTGACGCTGCTTGGCGAGGGCATCACCGTCGACGAGCTCGCCCATCATTTCGGCACGATCGGCTATGAGGTGTTGACCAGCCTCGGCCACCGCTACGCGCGAATCTACAAGGGCGGCAATGTGGTGGAGCCGCTGGCAAAGCCGGCTCCCGCGACCATGGCAGAGCAACTGCCCTCCCCGCCGCCGGTCGAGCAGCCCGCGAACCCGCCGCCGCTGCCGAGCTGAGCAGCTCGCTGCTTACTTCTTTTTCCTGCTGTCCAGCGCCGTCCTGCAGGTTGCGCTGAGCTGATCGCGCTTGCCGTTGAGGCAGGCGACGATGCCCCCGCCCGGTGCGAGGCCGGCGCAGAATTTATCGTAGTCCGCCTTGCACGCGCCGCGCGGATCGGAGGATTGTGCCGAAGTCGCTCCGGAGAATGCGACGAGCAATGCGATGGCGGAAAAGTTCAACTTGGACATTTCATCTCCGGTGTCGGAACGTAAGAAGCGGTCAGCTCTACATGAAGATTGCGACATTCAACATCAACAACATCAATCGCCGCCTGCCCAATCTGTTGGCATGGATGCGAACGGCGAAACCTGATGTCGTTGCGCTTCAAGAATTGAAGGCAAGTGATGGCGAATTTCCGGCGGCCGCCATCGAAAAAGCCGGTTACGGCGCAGTGTGGTGTGGACAGAGGACCTGGAACGGCGTCGCCATCCTGGCCCGCAATGTCGAGCCCGTTCTCACCCGCGATCGCTTGCCGGGGAAACCTGGCGATCACGAAGCCCGCTACATCGAGGCCGCGGTACGCGGTGTCATCGTCACCAGCATCTACCTGCCGAACGGGAATCCGCAGCCGGGACCGAAATTCGAGTACAAGCTCGACTGGTTCGCGCGGCTCAAGCGCCACGCCAAAACTTTCATCAAGCAGGACCTGCCCGTGGTGCTCGCCGGCGACTACAACGTCGCGCCGACGGAGATCGACATCTATCCGACGCGCTCGTGGGACAAGGATGCCTTGGTTCAGCCGAAGAGCCGCGCGGCCTTCGGCTCGCTGGTGGCACAAGGCTGGTGCGACGCGATCCGTGAACTGCACCCGGAGAAGCGCATCTACACCTTCTGGGATTACAAGCGAAACCGCTGGCCGCGCGATGCGGGCCTGCGGCTCGATCATGTCCTACTCAGCCCCGCCCTCGTCTCACGCCTGGCTAAAGCGGGCGTGGACAAGAAGATTCGCGGCGAGGATGGCGCCAGCGATCACGCGCCGGCGTGGGTCGTGCTGAAATAAATGAACGAACTTGTAAGGCGGCAAAGCGAAGCGTGCCCACCACTCCCGCTTGCGTTGGTGAGGAATGGTGGACAGACCGTGCGGCAGATATGCCTGAGAGCGCATGCTCACCACAAATTCTTGCCGTCGATCATGTTCACCGGCACGGCCTCCAGGTCGAACTCGTCGAACAGACGCGCGTTGACGCCGACCTTGGGATTGTCGAAATCGGGCTTGCCGGTCGACCAGTCCGGCGACTCCGAATAGGTACCGCAGCCGCAGCTCGCGCAGAAATGATGTTTGACCGTGCGGCTGCCCCAGAGATAGGTCGCGACGTTCTCCGCCGGCGACAGCAGCCGAAACTGCGCCGGCGTATAATAGGCCCACAACGCGCCGCGCTTGGCACAGAGCGAACAGGTGCAGCGGGTCACGCTCGAGGGCGCCTCCGTCACCTCGAACACCGTCTCACCGCAATGACAGCTTGCCTCGATCGGCATGACCCGCTCTCCGTTTTGTCAGAAGGTGGTCATAGCCGGACCCTGCTGCCAACATGCTGTCAGCAGCGCGGCCCCGTCACGGAGCGTCGCTCGCGGACAACCGCTTGGCATTCGCGGCCACATGCTCGCGATAGCGCTGGACAATCACTGCCGGCGTCGCCCCGGCAAGCAGGCTAGCTGCCGTCTCGAAGGCAGCTGCGATCTTCTCGCTCACCATCAGCACGGCCTCCCGCCCGGCGGCCTCGTTGCCCTGGCTGAGTTTTTCGTAGCGCAAGCGCATCACATCACTCGCCTCGACCGCAAGCATCGCGCCCGCGTACCAGGGGAAACCGTCATCGGATCCGCTCAACACCGCATGGCGATCGAGCACGGAGAAGGAATGATGGTCGGGCATCGCGGACCTCAAATTCTCTAAGCGAACGCTCCGATCAATACGCTTCAAATTCTAAGGATCGGGCCGGCGAACGGCTCGGATTGGCGGTGCCTGCGACACCGGCGGTTAACCAAGGCGCTTGACGCACCATTCTGGTCATCCTACTGGTCTTACCAAGATCAGACCAAAAGAGACAGGGATGGAACTCAAGCGCGCGGCTGAAGGCGAAAAGGGCTTCGAGAAGGTGTTCGCCTTCTTGCGCGAACGGCTGCTTGCGGGCTCGCTCAAGCCCGGCGATCGCCTGATCTCCGAGCGTGAGCTCGCGAGCCTTCTCGGCGTCAGCCGGCCAATCGTGCGCGAGGCGCTGCGCGCCCTCACCGTGCTCGGCATCGTCGAGATCCGCGACCGCGTCGGCACCGTGGTGACGCGGCCGGACGTCTCCGTGCTGAACGACTTCTTCACCTTCGCGCTCGCCCAGCAAGCGGACATGCTCGACGACGTCATGCAGGCGCGCGTCGCGATCGAGTGCCAGGCGATCCGGCTTGCCTGCGAGCGCGCAAACATTGCCGATTACGAGCGGCTCCAGCGCGCACTTGCGAAAATCGAGGAAACAATCGACGAGGCGGATGGCGGCGGTAAAGCCGACTTCGATTTCCACCGCACGATCGTGATGGCTTCACGCTCGGAAACCCTGACCGTCCTCCATGGCTCGATGGCCGGCCTGTTGACGCATTCGCATCGCAGTCGCCGCGAACTGGTGCAGGCCTTCCCGTCCATGAAGACCTATCTGATCGACGACCACCGCCGCATCTTTGAAGCTGTGATCGCGCGCGATCCGGAGCGCGCGGACGCAACGCTGCGCAAGCATTTTGCCATTGGAGACGAATTCCGCAGACGCGCCGTCGTCGGCGACTTGGACAAGACCAGCGCCTCGCGCTGACCGCAGACAGACGAAACAAGAAACGGACTGATAACATGGGACGGAACGACAAGGGCAGCGTCGGCTTCATCGGCATCGGCACGATGGGCCTGGAGATGGTGCGCAACCTCTTGAAGGCCGGGCACGCGGTGCGCACCTTCGACCTCAATGAGGCTGCTGTCGCCGACATCGTCAAGGAAGGCGCGGTTCGCGCCAAAAGTCCGGCCGAGGCCGCGCAAGGCGCCGATGTCGTCATCACCATGCTGCCCGACACGCCCCATGTCGAGGCGACCATTTACGGCGAGCATGGGCTGTTGAAGTCGCCACCATCAGGCAAGCTCATCGTCGACATGAGCACGATCTCACCGGTCGCCGTCCGCCGCATCCATGCAGACCTGCAAAAGGCCGGCGTCAGCTTCATCGATGCGCCGGTCTCGGGCGGCCCGCTCGGCGCCAGGAACGCCGCGCTCTCGATCATGGCCGGCGGCGACGCCGAAGCATTTGCCAAAGCCGAGCCGTTCTTCCGCGCGATGGGCACGACCATCACGCATGTCGGCGCGGCCGGCGCCGGCCAGACCGTAAAACTCTGCAATCAGCTCATCTGCGGCATCAACATCCAGGCGATCTGCGAGGCGCTGGCGCTCGGTCGCGCTTCTGGCCTCGATCTCGATCTGCTGCGCCGCGTGCTGCTCGGTGGCTCCGCCGCATCCTGGATGCTCGACAAGCTCGGCCCCGCGATGATCGCGGGCGACGTCTCCGCCGGCTTTCGGATCGATCTGCAGCTCAAGGACCTCCGCCTCGTGCTGGAGCAGGCGCAGGCGCTGAGCGTGCCGCTGCCCGGCACCGCGTTCGTCACCAGCCAATATGTCGATGCGCGCGCCCACGGCGAAGGCAACAACGGCAACCAGGCGCTGTTCCGCGTCTACGACCGCATGACCAACCAGACCACCGGCTGACCCTGATACGATGAGCCTCCAACTCGACTTTCCCGCAGTGCTGGAGCGTTGGCCGAGTTTCCTCGCCGGCGCCGTCCTCACGCTGGAGCTGGCAGCCTTTTCGACGGTCTGCGGCGCCGTCCTTGGCACGCTCGCGGCGGTCGGGCGCGGCGCGCACAGCGCCCTGATCGCAGCCGCCTGCAAGATCTATGTCGAGGCCATCCGCAATACGCCGCTGCTGGTGCAGATCTTCCTGGTCTATTTCGGCCTCGCCAGCCTCGGGCTGAAATTCTCCGCCTTCACCGTGGCGGTGGCCGCGCTGACGATCAATGTCGGCGCCTACACTGCCGAGATCATGCGCGCCGGTTTCGAGGCGATCCCGCGCGGACAGATCGAGGCGGCCGAGGGGCTGGCGCTGTCGCGCCTCCAGATCTACTGGCATATCATCCTGCTGCCCGCGATCGAGAAGGTCTATCCGGTGCTGACCAGCCAGTTCGTGCTGTTGATGCTGGCCTCCTCGGTCTGCTCGCAGATCTCGGCGGAAGAACTCACCGCAGTCGCCAACTACATCCAGTCGGACACTTACCGCGCGTTCGAGACCTACATCATCGTCGCGGTCCTCTACATCATCCTGTCGCTGGTGATGCGCGCGGGCTTCTGGGGCCTCGGCCTCGTACTGTTTCCGCGCCGTCGCCGGCTCGGCACACCGTTGTGAGATGACCATGGGCGGACATCTCAACATCAACCATCTGATATTCCTCGGTCAGGGCGCGTTGTGGACCATTGGTCTATCGATGATCGCGCTGATCGGCGGCGGCATCGTCGGCTTCGTGATCGCGCTGGCGCGAATCTCGCCGCTGAAATCGGTGCGGATCGCCAGTGCCGTTTATGTCCAGCTCATTCAGGGCACACCGCTGCTTGTCATCCTGTTCCTCGGCTATTTCGGCCTTGCCGCCATCGGCCTCAAGGTCTCGCCGCTCGCGGCCGCCGGCGCCTCGCTCACGCTCTATGTCGCCGCCTATCTCGGCGAGATCTGGCGCGGCTGCATCCAGTCCGTGCCGAAGCCGCAATGGGAGGCCGCCGAGGGCCTCGCGCTGAGCCGCACCCAGCGCATGATGAAGGTGATCCTGCCGCAGGCGATCCGCATCGCCACGCCGCCCACCGTCGGCTTCATGGTGCAGATCGTCAAGAACACCTCGCTCGCCTCCGTCGTCGGATTCGTCGAGCTGATGCGCTCGGGCCAGATCGTCAACAACTCCCTGTTCGAGCCGTTTGCCATCTACGCCATCATCGCCGTCACCTACTTCGCCATGTGCTATCCCCTCTCCCTGTTCAGCCAGAGGCTGGAACGGCGGATGGGGCGTGGCAGGTCCAACCTCGCGCTAGCCTGACATGCAACAAAAGCCCACCTCCTCCGAACCAATCGTGTCGCTTCGCGACGTGCAGAAGAGCTTTGGCCCGCTCCGGGTCCTCGATGGCGTCTCCTTCTTCGTCGAGCGCGGCGAGGTGCTGGCGCTGATTGGCCGTTCCGGCTCCGGCAAGAGCACGGCGCTTCGCTGTATCGACCGCTTCGAGAAGGTCGACGGCGGCGAGATCGTGGTGTGCGGTCACCGGGTCGACCGTCCGGACGTCGATCTGCGCGCGCTGCGTCAGGACGTCGGCATCGTCTTCCAGAGCTACAATCTGTTTTCCCATCTCACGATCGAGCAGAACATCACGCTCGCCCCTCGCGCCGTGAAGAGCCTTGCCACAGGCGAGGCCAAAGACCTGGCGCGAAAAGTGCTTGCGCAGGTCGGGCTCGAGGAGAAGCTGCACGCCTACCCCGAGCAGCTTTCGGGCGGCCAGCAGCAGCGCGCGGCGATCGCCCGCTCGCTCGCAATGCAGCCGAAAGTCATGCTGTTCGACGAGGTCACCTCCGCGCTCGATCCCGAGCTCACCGGCGAAGTGCTGAAGGTGATCGAGCAGTTGGCGGCGGACGGCATGACCATGGTGATGGTCACCCACGAGATGGGTTTTGCCAAGGGCATCGCCGACCGGATCGTCTTCATGCATCGCGGCAAGGTTCATGAGACCGGACCCGCCTCGATCCTGACGTCGCCAACGACGCCGGAGCTGACGCAATTCGTCGGCACAGGAAACTTGAAATCGTAACAGGGAGAGGAGAACCAAGGATGACAAAGAGGACATTTCTGGGCGCAGCAGTTTCGGCGTGTTGTCTCATGTTGATCGCAGCCGGCCCGGCGTTGGCTGCCGATTTGCTCGACGAGATCATGCAGGCGAAGAAGATCCGCATCTCGACGGACGTCGCCATTCCGCCCTCGGGCATGATGGATGCCAGCATGAAGCCGACCGGCTCCGACGTCGAAGTGGCGCAGCTGCTTGCCAAGGACTGGGGATTCGAGCTCGAATTCATCCAGACCACCGGCGCAACGCGCATCCCCAACGTCCTGACCGGCAAGGCCGACATCATCATTTCGACGCTCTCGGTGACGCCCGAGCGCGCCAAGGTTATCGACTTCACCAAGCGCTACGCGACGCTGCAATCCGACGTCGGCTGCCTCAAGTCGCTCAACGTCAAGGACTGGCCCGACCTGAAGGACAAGACGATCGGCGTCTCGCGCGGCACCACGCAGGACACCACCTTGTCGAACATGAAGGACAAGGAACTGAAGATCGCCCGCTATGACGACGACGCCACGGAAGTGACGGCGGCGGTCTCCGGCCAGGTCGATTGCGTCGGCACCTCCGCGACGATCATCAACCAGATCGGGGTGAAGAATCCGGCCCGCATCTTCGAGTCCAAGATTCCACTTGCTACCTTCGACCTCGCTATTGGCTTGAAGAAGGGCGAGCAGCGCCTGATGGACAAGCTCAACGCGTGGATCACCGAGAACGTCAAGAACGGCAAGCTCAACGCGATCTACAAGAAATTCCATGGCGTCGATCTGCCGCCCGACATGCGTAGCTGAAACTACGGAAAATCGTGGCAGCCGCTTGCGGCTGTCACGATCAATGCAAAATCAAGAAGGACATCACATGCGTCTCGTCATCGGATCAGACCACGCCGGCTGGCCGCTCAAGCAGACCGTTATCGACCACATCCGCAGCCTCGGCCACGACGTTCTCGACGTCGGCTCCCATGACGACAAGCCGGTGGACTTTCCCGACATCGCGCGCGCAGTCGCCCAGAAGGTCACGTCGGGCGAAGCCACACGCGGCATCATGGTGTGCGGCACCGGCGTCGGCGCCTCGATCGCGGCCAACAAGATGAAGGGCATCCGCGCCGCGGTCTGCCACGACGTCCATTCCGCCCATCAGAGCGTCGAGCATGACGACGTCAACGTCATGTGCATCGGCGCGCAGATCGTCGGCGCCTGGCTCGCCGTGGATCTCGTCTCGTCGTACCTCTCCGCCGAATTCTCCACCGACGAGGATTTCCGCCGCCGCGTGGAAAAGCTGCGCGTCATGGACGAGCAAGGCTGACGGACGTCGCCGCCATGATCCTGATGTTCGGATCGCTCAATATCGATCTGGTCGCGGCGGTCCCGGTCATTCCCGGGCCGGGCCGAACGGTGCTCGCGCCGTCCTACCAGACGCATTTCGGCGGCAAGGGCGCCAATCAGGCCGTGGCCGCCGCGCGGATCGCAGGACCGGGACAGGTCCGGATGGCCGGCCGCATCGGACGGGACGGATTCGGCGATCGCGCGATCGAGAACCTCCGGGCAAACAATGTTGATGCCGATCTCGTCGTCAGATCGGATGAGCCGACCGGCTGCGCCTTCATCACGGTCGACCATGCCGGCGAGAATGCGATCACGGTGGCCAGCGGCGCCAACATGACCACGAGCGCCGGTGACCTCCCTGCGGGGCTATTCGGTCCCGACACGGTGCTGGTGCTCCAGATGGAGGTGCCCTTTGCGCAGGCGCTCGAGGCCGCACGCAGGACGAAAGCGGAATTCGGCACCGTCATTTGGAACCTGGCGCCAGTCCCGGAGCAGATGACGCGCGATATGGTTGCAGCGCTTCTCGCCGTGACCGACTATCTCCTCGTCAATGAGCACGAGGCGATGGACGCGGCCGCGGCCATAGGCTTCGCTCCATCCGATTACGAAGCGGCAGCCGCCGACCTCGCCAGGACCGGCGACCTCACCTGCATCGTCACCGCCGGTGCGCAAGGCGCGCTGGCCGTCACGGCCGATGACACCCGCCTGCGCGCCCCTGCCCCGCGCATCACGCCGGTGGACACGACCGGCGCCGGCGACACTTTTGTCGGCGCGTTCGCGGCCATGTTGAGCCAGAAGGCACCATTGCAAACCGCCCTCCAGGTCGGGTGCGACGCGGCAGCCCAAAAGTGTCTCACGCGCGGCGCGCAGGCCGGCATGCCGATGCGGGCCGCGATTCCCTCTCTCGCCTGACATCGTTCCGCGGCTACACTGCTCCGATTCCCGGAGCAGTTCCCTTGGCCTTCCTGTTCGTCCTCACCGTCGGCCTCATCGCAGGCACCATTTCCGGCATCGTCGGCACGGGGTCGTCGATCATGCTGATGCCGGTGCTGGTCTATGCTTATGGGCCGAAGGAAGCGGTGCCGATCATGGCAGTCGCCGCGGTGATGGCGAATTTTTCGCGGATTTTGGCCTGGTGGCGCGATGTGGACTGGCGCGCCTGCGCGGCCTATTCGGTCACGGGCATTCCGGCCGCGGTGCTCGGCGCGCGGACGCTGCTGGCGCTGCCCCCGCACGCCGTCGATCTTGCCATAGGCCTCTTTCTGATCGCGATGGTGCCGGTGCGGCACTGGCTGGCGCGGCACGATCTCAAGGCCAATCTCTGGCATCTCGCCATCGGCGGGGCCCTCATCGGCTATCTCACCGGCATCGTCGTCTCCACCGGCCCGCTCAGCGTCCCGCTGTTTTTGTTCTACGGATTGTCCAGGGGCGCCTTCCTTGCCACCGAGGCGGCTTCTTCGCTCGGCCTCTATTTCGCAAAGTCCGTGACCTTCGAACGTTTCGGCGCGCTCACCGGCGATGTGTTCGTCAAAGGCCTGGTGGCAGGATCTTCGTTGATGGCCGGCGCCTTCATCGCCAAGCGCTTCGTGCTGCATCTGAAGCCCGAAATGTTCCGCGTGGTGATGGACGCGATCATGATCGCGGCCGGCCTTTCCATGCTGTGGAATGCGGCGCAGCCGTAGCCGCGCTGCGCTCAGGCGGCAAATTCGGGCGCAATCGACGGGCTATCCTCGAGGACGCGGCTCTCTTGGGCCGGTTGTTCCTCGAGCCATAGCAACACGGCCGCGAGCGGCTGCGGCCGGTGATAGAGAAAGCCCTGCCCGAGCGTCACGCCCATCTCGCGCATGGCCTTGGCCTGCTCGGCGCGCTCGATCGGCACGCGCCGCACCGATCAGGGCATTGGCCATCCGCGCGCCCACCGTCCGAAGATCCGTCGTGATGTCGCCGAGCCAGGTCTTGAGCTTTTGGCGCGGCGGTGCGGCGACACAGAGCTAACAAAGCGTGTATCAGGCGCGCTGAATTGCGATATTCGGGATTCGGCCGGTCTGCTCTCTCGACCCGTCATTCCGTGCTATCAGCAAACCTGCAACCCTTGGACTCGCTGTCCCCATGGCCAAGAACACGCTTTCCTTCGTCTGTCAGAACTGCGGCGCGGCCTATAACCGCTGGCAGGGCAAGTGCGAGTCCTGCGGCGAGTGGAATACGCTCGCCGAGGAGGACGCGACCGGCAGCGTACCGGTGTCGATCCGCTCCAAGCGCAAGGGGCGGACGTTCGCGCTCGAAAGCCTGTCCGGAAAAACCCAGGACGCCCCGCGCCTGTCCTCAGGCATGACGGAGCTCGACCGCGTCACCGGCGGCGGTTTCGTCCGCGGCTCGGTGCTTCTGGTCGGCGGCGATCCCGGCATCGGCAAGTCGACGCTGCTGACACAAGCAACCAGCCTGATGGCACGCGCCGGGCATCGCATCGTCTACATCTCGGGCGAAGAGGCGGTCGCGCAGGTGCGGCTGCGCGCGGAGCGGCTCGGGCTATCGGACGCGCCGGTGCAGCTCGCCGCCGAGACATCGGTCGAGGACATCGTCTCGACGCTGTCGGAAGGTGCGGTGCCGCGGCTCATCGTGATCGATTCGATCCAGACCATGTGGACCGACACGGTGGAATCCGCGCCCGGCACGGTCACCCAGGTGCGCGCCTCGGCGCAGGCGCTGATCCGGTTCGCCAAGAAGACCGGCGCGGCTATCATTCTGGTCGGCCATGTCACCAAGGATGGCCAGATTGCTGGCCCCCGCGTAGTCGAGCACATGGTCGATGCCGTGCTGTCGTTCGAGGGCGAAGGCTCGCAGCAATTCCGTATCCTGCGTGCCGTGAAGAACCGTTTCGGGCCGACCGACGAGATCGGCGTGTTCGAGATGACCGGGCTCGGCCTGCGCGAGGTCACCAACCCCTCGGAGCTGTTCCTGTCCGAGCGCGATCTCGGCACGCCCGGCACCGCAGTCTTCGCGGGCATCGAGGGCACCAGGCCCGTCCTGGTCGAATTGCAGGCGCTGGTGGCCCCGACCTCGCTCGGCACCCCGCGCCGGGCCGTGGTCGGCTGGGATCCGAGCCGGCTGTCGATGGTGCTGGCGGTGCTGGAGGCCCATTGCGGGGTCAAGCTGTCCGGCCACGATGTCTATCTGAACGTTGCGGGCGGGCTGCGCATCCACGAGCCGGCGGCCGATCTGGCCGCCGCGGCCGCGCTCGTGTCCTCTCTGGTTAATGCACAATTACCCACCGATGCGGTCTATTTCGGCGAGATTTCGCTGTCCGGCGTGGTCCGCCCGGTGGCGCAGACCCCGGCCCGGCTGAAGGAAGCGGCAAAACTCGGCTTTCAGCGCGCCGTGCTGCCCGAATCGGCCCGGGGCGAAGCCAGCGGCGATGCCGGACTATCGCTGAACGCGATCAACAGCCTGACGACATTGGTCGCCGAAATCGCCGCCCGCGGCTCCCGCCGGGGCGACTCGAGCGCGCCGGCAGAGAAAAATGCCACACCGGCAAGATTCCGCCGTGGAGAGGGTTAGGCGGAGGTGACGTTCCCCGTCCCCGCCGCTATACAGCCGTCACAAAAGCAGCATGGGATTGCGTGGTTGCGGCCTTGCCGGAAACGTCGTCTGCCCCTCACTTAGGGCGGCGGCCAAACACCGATTCGCTGAGCACCTTTGAAGTACGAGCGGACCAGACCAGCCGATGCCAGTAACCATCCTCGACCTGATCCTGCTCGGTGTGATGCTGATCTCGGGCCTGCTCGCCATGGTTCGCGGTTTCATGCGCGAAATCCTGTCGATCGCGGCGTGGGGCACGGCGGCGATCGTCACCCTTTATTCATTCTCGAAGCTGCTGCCGACCGCCAAGACCTATTTCAACAACGATACCGTCGCGAGCGTGGTCGTGGTCGCCGGCGTGTTCGTTGGCACCCTGGTCGTGGTCTCCGTGATCACGGTCCGGATCTCCGACATGATCCTCGATTCGCGCATCGGCGCGCTGGACCGCACCCTCGGCTTCCTGTTCGGGCTGGCTCGCGGGCTTTTGATCGTCGTGGTCGCCTTCCTGTTCTTCACCTGGCTGGTGCCGGACAAGCAGCGCCCGGACTGGGTCACGGGGGCCAAGTCCCGCGTTGTGCTCCAGGGAACCGGGGATTGGCTGATGGCCCTCTTGCCTGACGACCCCGAGAACACCATCTTGAAGAGATTCAAGAAAAACAAACCAGATGATGAGCAGACTGATTCCGAGCAGCAGCCTTCGGGCAATGGCGACGGATACAGCAAACCGGCTCGTGACGGCCTTAAAAAGCTGATCGAGAAACCCGCTGCGCATTGATTAAGCCCTAAAGAGAGGCTCGGACGAGATGCGAAATCCTGACCAGGACGCCCTACTTGATCTCGGCCCGGCCGCGCTAGAGCTTCAGGACGATCTGGAAGGGGATACGCTGCGCGAGGAATGCGGCGTCTTCGGCATCTATGGCCACCCCGATGCCGCCGCCATCACGGCGCTCGGCCTCCATGCCCTTCAGCACCGCGGTCAGGAAGCCGCCGGCATCGTCTCCTATGACGGCAGCCGCTTTCATTCCGAACGCCGCCTCGGCCTCGTCGGCGACACTTTTTCCCGCCGCGAAGTGATCGACCGACTGCCCGGCAACATGGCGGTCGGCCATGTCCGCTATTCCACCACCGGCGCGACCATCCTGCGCAACGTGCAGCCCCTGTTCGCCGAATTGAATGCCGGCGGCCTTGCGGTCGCCCACAACGGCAACCTCACCAACGGCCTGACACTGCGCCGCGAACTGGTGAAGAGCGGCGCAATGATGCAGTCGACCACCGACACCGAAGTGATCCTGCATCTGGTCGCGCGCTCCAGGCGCAGCCGCTTCATCGAGCGCTATGTCGACGCGTTGCGCGAGATCGAGGGCGCCTATGCGCTGGTCTCGCTGACCAACAAGAAGCTGGTCGGCGCGCGCGATCCGCGCGGCATCCGTCCGCTGGTGCTCGGCGATCTCGACGGCTGCCCGATCCTGACCTCGGAGACCTGCGCACTCGACATCATCGGTGCGCGCTTCGTCCGCGACATCGAGCCCGGCGAGGTCATCGTGTTCGACGAGAACGGGAAGGACATTCACAAGCCGTTCCCGCCGATCGCGCCGCGTCCCTGCATCTTCGAATACATCTACTTCTCCCGTCCCGATTCCATCGTTCACGGCCGCTCGGTCTACGAGGTGCGCAAGGCCTTTGGCGCGCAGCTCGCGCGTGAGAGCCACGTCCCGGTCGACGTCGTCGTGCCGGTGCCGGATTCCGGCGTGCCCGCCGCTGTCGGCTACAGCCAGCATTCCGGCGTGCCGTTCGAGCTCGGTATCATCCGCAACCATTATGTCGGCCGCACCTTCATCCAGCCGACGCAGGCGATCCGGGAATCCGGCGTGCGCATGAAGCATTCGGCCAACCGCGCCGCGATCGAAGGCAAGCGCATCATCCTGATCGACGACTCGCTGGTGCGCGGCACCACCTCGAAGAAGATCGTGCGCATGATGCGCGACGCGGGCGCCAAGGAAGTGCATTTCCGCCTCGCCTCGCCGCCGATCCTCTATCCCGACTATTACGGCATTGACCTGCCGGACCGCGGCGGCCTGCTCGCCGCGACGCATTCGCTGGAGGAGATGCGCGAGATCATGGGCGCCGACTCGCTCGCCTTCCTGTCGATCGACGGCATGTACCGCGCGATGGGCGAGCCCGGCCGCGACCCCGCCAATCCAAAATTCTCGGATCACTGCTTCACCGGGGCGTATCCGACCCACCTCACCGACCAGACCCAGATCGAGCAGCAGCCGCGGCAATTGTCGCTGCTGGCGGAGGCGAGCTAAGGCGAGACCGCGACGATGCAGCTGGCCATCGCCATTCTCTGCGGAGGGCTGCTGGTCGGTTTCATCGTCTTCGCCTTCAGGCAGGGTATGAAGGTAACGCCCGACAGATCGGGAAACGGACCCGACAGCAACAACATCCAGTAGCGCGGCGGTAGCTCGAGCCCCAGGGGCAAATTCCGTTATCGCTGGGGCTTGTCCCGGCCATCCACGCCTGTAAAACCCCGCAATGACAAATCCCCTCGCCAACCGCATCGCTCTCGTCACCGGCGCCTCGCGCGGCATCGGCTTCGCCACGGCCAAGGCGCTCGCGAAGGCCGGCGCGCATATCGTGGCGGTCGCGCGCACGCAGGGCGGGTTGGAAGAGCTCGACGACGAGATCCGCCAGGTCGGCGGCAGCGCAACGCTGGTGCCGCTCAACCTCACCGATTCCGACGGCATCGCGCGGCTCGGCGCCGGCCTGCACGAACGCTACGGCAAGCTCGACATCCTCGTCGGCAATGCCGGCGTGCTCGGCCCGTCCTCGCCGGTCGGTCATATCGAGCTGAAGGCTTTCAACGACGTGATGGCCGTCAACGTCTCCGCGAACTTCCAACTGATCCGCTGCATGGAGCCGCTGCTCAAGCAATCCGACGCCGGCCGCGCGGTGTTCATCACCTCGGGCGCGGCCAACAAGGCCACCGCCTATGTCAGCCCCTACGCCGCCTCCAAAGCCGCGCTGGAAACGCTGGCGCGCGTCTGGGCGCAGGAGACCGCAAATACGAAGCTGCGCATCAATTTGTTCAATCCCGGCCCGGTCCGCACCCGTATGCGCGCCACGCTGATGCCGGGCGAAGACCCGGCGACGCTGGAAACGTCCGAGCAGGTCGCCGAATTCATCGTGCCGATGTGCGCGCCGGACTGGACCGAGACCGGCAAATTCTACGATTACAAGTCCCGCAGCCTGATGAGCTTCCGCTCGCCGGCCTGATTGACTTGACGGCCTCCCCGCGATTGACTGCCCGCACTCAAGCGGCAGCAAGTCGCAAGCCAATAAAGGGAGGTCGCCATGGCGCCACGGCATGATCGCGCAGGCGTTACGCGTGCGCTCGCAAATGTCTCTCACGCCTTTTCCATCCTGATTGCGACCGTCGCATTCGCGCTTCCGGGCGTTGCCACAGCAGGCGAGGTCCCGACCTTCGCGGTCGATTCCTCCTGGCCAAAGCCGCTGCCGAACAACTGGATCCTCGGCCAGGTCGGCGGCATCACCGTCGACTGGCAGGGCCACATCTGGGTCATCCATCGCCCGCGCTCGCTCACCGATGACGAGAAAGGCGCGAGCCTCAACCCGCCGCGTTCCAAATGCTGCATTTCAGCACCGCCGGTGCTCGAATTCGACACCGACGGCAACCTGCTACGATCATGGGGCGGTGCCGGTGAAGGCTATGAATGGGTCGGCCGCGAGCATGGCATCGAGGTCGACGAGCGCGGCTTCGTCTGGGTCGGCGGCAATGCCGACAATGACAACGCGATCCTGAAGTTCACGCTCGACGGCAAGTTCGTCGCCCAGATCGGCAAGATCGCGCCGAGCCTCGGCAGCAACGACACGACGCAGCTCGGCAAGCCCGCCGAGACCGCGATCGACAAGGCGGCGAACGAAATCTACGTCGCCGATGGCTATGGCAACCGCCGCGTCATCGTGTTCGACGCAACCACCCTCGCCTACAAGCGGCACTGGGGCGCCTACGGCAACAAGCCCGATGACACCAAGCAGGCGGCGTATGATCCCAAGGCACCAGTGTCCCAGCAGTTCGGCAACCCCGTCCATTGCGTGAAGCTCGCCAATGACGGGCTCGTCTACGTCTGCGACCGCATCAACAACCGTATCCAGGTCTTCAAGAAGGACGGCAGCTTCGTGAAGGAGTTCTTCTTCGAGAAGAACACGCTCGGCAACGGCGCGGTGTGGGACATCGCGATCTGGCCCGATCCGAAGCAGACCTGGCTGCTCAGCGCCGACGGCGAAAACAACGAGATCAGGGTCATCAGGCGCGAGGACGGCAGCGTAGTCGGCAGCTTCGGCCACAACGGCCGCAATGCCGGGCAATTCCACTGGGTGCATGCCATGGCGATCGACGCCAAGGGTAACGTCTATACCGCCGAGGTCGACACCGGAAAGCGGATTCAGAAATTCAAGCTGACGTCGGACGCGCTGAAATAGCGTCTCGACGCATTTTGCCCAAAAGTTAACCGATGGATGACGCTACGACGCAGCGTCATCCGGCTTTAGGCGCATTGCCGCCGGCCGTGGGACACGGTAGAGCCATCAGCCGGAACAAGGCTCCCATTCAAGAGAGCCGTCCGCATGTTTGACAATGGAGGAAACCTTTTATGACGACGACGTTCGCGCGCCGCTCTGCGGCCCTTCTGGCCTGTGCCGCCTTCGGTTTTGCCACATCCGCCTTCGCTCAGGACAAGACCGCCAAGATTGGCGTCCTGACCGACATGTCGAGCCTTTACGCCGACATCAATGGCCCTGGTGCCGTGGTCGCGATTAAGATGGCGGTCGAGGATTCCGGCTTGCTCGCAAAGGGCTGGAAGATCGACGTGCTGAGCGGAGATCATCAGAATAAGCCCGATGTCGGCGTCAATCTTGCGCGGCAATGGATCGACACCGAAAAAGTGGATGTGATCTCGGACACTCCGAATTCTGGCGTGGCGTTGGCCGTCAGCAACCTCGTCAAAGAGAAGAATGCGATCCTGCTCAACTCAGGTGCGGCCAGCGCCGATCTGACCGGGAAGGCGTGCAACGCCAATACCATCTCCTACACTTACGATACGTACATGCTCGCCAACGGTACCGGCAAGGCGCTCACCAAGGCTGGCGGCGACAGCTGGTTCTTCTTGACCGCCGACTACGCCTTTGGTGCAGCACTGGAGCGTGACACAACGGCGGTAGTCACGGCAAACGGCGGCAAGGTGCTGGGGGGCGTCAAGCACCCGCTGAATACCTCCGACTTCTCCTCCTTCCTGCTGCAGGCGCAGAATTCGAAAGCGAAGATCATTGGACTCGCCAATGCTGGCGGCGACACCACCAACTCGATCAAACAGGCCTCCGAGTTCGGCATTGTCGAGGGCGGCCAGAAGCTTGCCGCGCTCTTGCTGTTCATCAACGACGTCCACTCGCTCGGCCTCAAGACCGCGCACGGGCTGACCTTCACCGAATCCTTCTACTGGGACCTCAACGAAGGCACGCGCGCCTTCGCGAAGCGCTTCCAGGACAAGGCGGCCAACAAGGCGAAGCCGTCGATGACGCAGGCCGGCAATTATGCGGCCGTGCTGCATTACCTGAAGGCGCTCGACGCGCTCGGCGGCAATCCGCATGACGGCGCCAAGGTCGTCGCCAAGATGAAGGAGCTTCCGACCGACGATCCGCTGTTCGGCAAGGGCCCGCTGCGCGCCGACGGCCGCCGGATCATTCCCGCTTACCTGTTCGAGGTGAAGAAGCCGGAAGAATCGAAGGGGCCGTGGGACTATTACAAGCTGATCGCGACCATCCCGGCGGAAGATGCGGCCAAGCCGCTCAAGGACAGCGAGTGCCCGCTGGTGAAGAAATAACCGCGTAGCGGTCACGCACATTCTCAACGACGTCATGCCCGGGCAAAAGCGCGAAGCGCGTCTTCGCGCTGGATGTCCCGGGCATTCACGTATTGGCCCAGAAAAGCTGCCGTAGAGTGGGCAAAGCGGAGCGTACCCGCCGTTTCTTTCGAGATCGAGGAAGGAGGGTGGGCACCGCGCAAGAGCGTCTTTGCCGACCCTACGAGACCGTCTTCGTGGCTCCCAGCGCCCGCACCGCGATCGCCACGCACACCACCATCAGCGCCGCCGCGAGCAGGAACGGCGCGCCGGGCAGCTGCCACGGCGCGCTGGCGCCGATGAAATATGAAAACGTCAGCGTAAACAGGAACGGGCCGACGAGCTGCGACACGCTCTGCACGCTCGCAGTCGCCCCCTGCAACTGGCCCTGCTGATGGGGCGCGACGAGCCGCGTCATCAGCGACTGCATGGCGGCACCCGAAATTCCCCACAGCGACATCACGGGAATACCGAGCCAGAACAGCGGCCCGGTCGGCGCCGCGCCGAAGATCACGAAGCCGACCGCGCCACAGCACAGGCCCATCATCAACGCGTTCCGCTCGCCGAGCACGCGCACGATCGGGCCGATCGCGAGCCCCTGCACCACCATGGCGCAGATGCCGACCATTGCCAGCGTCAGTCCCACGGTTTTCGAATCCCAGCCGTAGCGGTAGGTGGCATAGAGCACAAAGGTCGAGGGCAGCACGACATGCGCGACCTGCGCGATGAAGTTAACGACGGACAACGCAGCGAGCACCGCGTTGGAACGCAGCAGGCGCAGCGCGCCGACCGGATTGGCGCTCGTCCAGTGGAACGGCGAGCGCTTCTCCGGCGCCAGCGATTCCGGCAGCACGAACAGCCCATAGAGTGCATTGGCAAGGCTCAGGGCTGCCGAGGCCCAGAACGGCAGGCGCGGATCGATGTCGCCGAGCAGACCGCCCAGCGCCGGGCCCAGCACGAAACCGGCGCCGAAGGCAGCGCCAATCCTGCCGAAGACAGCCGCGCGCCGCTCCGGCGGCGTGATGTCGGCAATATAGGCAAAGGCGGTCGAGATACTGGCCGAGGTGATGCCGGAAATGACGCGACCGACGAACAGCCAGACCAGCGACGGCGCCAGCGCCATCAGCACATAGTCGGCCGCGAGCCCGAAATTCGACAGCAGCACCACCGGCCGCCGCCCGAAGCGATCCGACAGCGCGCCGAGCACCGGCGAGAACACGAACTGCATCAGCGCCCAGGCAGTGCCGAACAGGCCGAAGATGCGGGCCGCGTGCGCCGTGTCGTTGTCGACGAAGCTCTCGATCAGCTTTGGCAGGATCGGCATGATCACGCCGAGCGCGAGCATGTCGAGCAGGATGGTGACGAAGATGAAGGCGACCGCACCGCGCCGGACCGGCGCAGCGCCCTGCGCCATCGCCTCGCCGGCATCGTCGCTCACGACAGCCGCTTGCGCTTGTGGGCGAAGGGGTTGGCCTTCTCGCGCAAGGTGATGCGCACCGGCGTGCCCGGCAACTCGAAGGCCTCACGCATCGAATTGGTGAGGTAGCGCATATACGACTGAGGCACCGCGTCCGCGCGCGAGCAGAACAGCACGAAGCTCGGCGGGCGGGCCTTGGTCTGCGTGATGTAATTCAGCTTCAGCCTGCGGCCGGATACGGCGGGCGGCGGATTCGCCTGGACTGCCTCTTCGAACCAGCGGTTCAGCGATGATGTCGACACGCGTTTGTTCCAGAGCGCGTAAGCGTCCTGGATCGCTTGCATCAGGCGGTCAATGCCCTCGCCCATCAGACCGGAGACGGCGACGATCGGCACGCCCCTGACCTGCGGCAGCAAATGGTCGGCATCCCGGCGCAGGCCGGAGATCGCGCCGCCGCCCTTGCTCTCCATCAGGTCCCATTTGTTGACGGCGAGCACGACGGCGCGGCCCTCGCGCTCGATCAGGTCGGCGATGCGAAGATCCTGCTCCTCGAAGCGGTTCTGCGCATCCATCATCATCACGACGACTTCGGCAAAGCGCACCGCGCGCAGTGCGTCGGCGACCGAGAGCTTTTCGAGCTTCTCCTCGATGCGCGAGCGCCGGCGCAGACCCGCGGTGTCGAACACGCGAAAATCGCGGCCCTTCCAGTTGATCTCGACCGCGATGGAATCGCGCGTGGTGCCGGCCTCCGCGCTCGTCAGCAGGCGCTCCTCGCCGAGCAGATGATTGATCATCGTCGACTTGCCGGCGTTGGGCCGGCCGACGATGGCGACCCGGATCGGACGCGTGGCGGCCTCTTCCTCGGTCAGCGGCTCGTCGTCTTCGAGCTCATCGTCCTCCACCGGCTCCGGCATCAGCGGGCGCAGAGCGTCGTAGAGCTCACCCATGCCCTCGCCGTGCTCGGCCGAGACCTGGATCGGATCGCCGAGGCCGAGCGCGAAGGACTCCATCGCGCCGACGTCGCCATGCTTGCCCTCGCTCTTGTTGGCGACGAGCAGCACCGGCTTGTTGGCCTTGCGGGCGAAATCGGCGAAGGCGCGATCGTTGGGCGTGAGGCCGATACGGGCATCGATCACGAAGAACAGCGCGTCGGCCTGTGCGATCGCTGCCTCCGTCTGCTCCTGCATGCGCGCGGTCAGCGAGCCCTTGGCGCCCTCGTCGAGCCCTGCGGTATCGATGATGGTGAACTCGAGGTCGCCGAGCCTGGCCTCCCCCTCGCGGCGGTCGCGGGTGACGCCCGGCAGGTCATCGACGAGCGCGAGCTTCTGCCCGACCAGGCGGTTGAACAGCGTCGACTTGCCGACATTGGGTCGGCCGATAATGGCAATTGTATAGGACATCGGTCATTCGTGCGCTGCCGGGGCTGCGCCTGTCAATGAAATGAAGCAATTAGCGCGAGAAGCTGCCGCTCGGCATCGGCGCCGGGAAGGCGCCCTGCGATTGCTGCTGGGTGGCCTGGGTCGGTTGCGCCTGCTGGACGGGTTGATCGGGCGGCGGCGCGGTGGTGCGCTTGCGCACGATCTTCTGCCTGGGCGGCGGAGCGGCCGCGGGCGCCGCCTCCGGCTGGGCCTCGCCATCGACTTCGCCGGCGGGCGCCTCAGCCGGCGCGACTGCTGCGGCGGCCGGCTGCCTGGTCTTTTTCGCCTTGGCTCCCTTCGCCGGCTTGGCCGGCTCGGGCTGAGGCTCCACAGGCAAGGCCGCAACGGCAGGCGCGTTCGGATCGGGCTGTTGCTGGGCGCCCTTGTACATGTCTTTCGGCACGCCCTGCTCGAGGCCCGGCACACCTTCCGGGAACACCGGCTTGCGGTCGCCCGGCAGCTTCTTCTTGGTATCGAGGAAGTCGAGCATGTCGCTCGGATCGAAGCTGGAGCAACCGCCCAGGACGCCCGTGAAGGCGATCAGGACGGCGGCTGCGATCAAGCGTGGCGTGCGGCGCATATCGGTATCTCGTGTCAGCTCTCGGGCCGTCAGCTTTTGGCGACGGGCGGCAGCAGGGCCTGGAGGGCCTCGGCGCGTGAGCGCAGGCCGGGCGGCGTTTCGCCGTCCTCGGCGATCGCATCGAGCCATTTGCGGGCCGCAGTCATGTCGTTGTTGCGCCAGGCCGACAGCGCCAGCATCTCGCGGGCACTGTGACGGAAGGTCGATTTGGGCGCGGCGGAGGCTTCCAGCCGCTGCTGCATGTCGGCATAGCCGGCGCTGTCGAGCAGGAGGCCGGCCGCGCGGAGCTTCGCCAGATCCTGCCACTCACCGCCCACGCTGCGGTCGGCGGCAATGTCGTCATACAGCTTGGCGGCCGCCTTGGGATCGCGGGCCGCCGTCTCGGCTGCCGCACGCAGCCGCGCCAATGTGCGATAGCCCGACGGAGCCTTGGCGGCGAGCTCGGTGAAGGCCGCTTCGGCCTCCGCGTGCTTGTCCTGCTTGGACAGCTCAGCGGCCTTCTCGAAAGCGGCACCGGCCTCGGCGGCCTTCTGGGCCTCCAGATATTGGTAACCGCGCCAGCCACCTACGGCGGCAACGATCAGCACCATCAGGGCGATGAAGAAGATCGAATACTTATCCCACAGCTTCTTGAGCTGTTCGCGACGTACTTCCTCGTCGACTTCGTCAAATAATTCAGACACTTATGATAATCCCATGCCCGTCCGGGTGCGCGCGCCAAAGCGTTCGCGTCAGGAATCCCGGTCCCCACGTGGCGGCGAGGTAGCCTAACGATATGGCGGTGGCAAGGCAAAGCGAGCCCGATCAAGGCGTTAACCACCCGGGACAACCCGAGAGAAACCCACCTGCCCGGCCTCAGGTTCCCACGAGTTCCCGCAACTGCCGCTTCAGCACCTTGCCGTTGGCATTGCGCGGCAACGGCTCGGCGGTGATCACCATGGTTTCGGGGACCTTGTAGTCGGACAGCCGTTCCGCGCACCAGGCGCGCAAGGCCTCGCTGTCCACCAGCGCGCGCGTCACCACCACCGCGTGAACGCGTTCGCCCAGCACCGGGCATGTCTTGGCAACGATCGCGCTTTCGACCACGGCGGGATGGCTGGCCAGCACGGATTCGACCTCGGCCGAATAGATCTTGAGGCCGCCACGGTTGATCATGTCCTTCTGCCGGTCGAACACCCGGACAAATCCCTCGTTGTCGACCGAGCCGAGATCGCCGGAATGCCAGAACCCGCTGGTAAAACTTTCGGCCGTGGCCTTCGGATTGTTCCAATAGCCCTTGATGACCGAGGCACTCTGGATCCAGAGCTCGCCGATTTCGCCATGCGGCAGCTCATGCCCGTCCGCCCCCATTGCCAGGATACGCGCACCCGGACACGGCAGGCCGACGCTGTCGATATGGCTTGCCGTCAACTCGCCAGGCATGATCGTGGACGGCGATGTCGTCTCGGTCGCGCCGTAGCAGTTCGTCAGTTCGAGCCCGGGAATTATCGCCTTGAGCTTCTCGATGGTGGCAACCGGCATCGGTGCGCCGCCAAAACCACCGATGCGCCAGCTTGAGAGATCAAAGCTGTCGAAATCGGGCTGGAGCAGGCAGAGATTGTACATCGCCGGCACCATCACCGTGTAGGTGACGCGCTCGCGCGCGGCGAGCTTGAGGTATTCGGCGGCTTTGAATTCCGGCATGATGATCAGCGCGCCGCCGCAGCAGATCATCGTCGTGATGTTGGCGACGACGCCGGTGACGTGGCCGAGCGGCACCGCCGCGATTGAACGGTCCGCCTGCGTCAATTGCAGGCAGGACACAAAGATCATCGAGGAATGGACAATGTTGCAATGGGCCAGCATCGCGCCCTTCGGCTTGCCTGTCGTGCCCGAGGTGTAGAGGATCATCGCGGTGTCCTCCTCGCTGGTCTCGACCGGCGCCGGGGCCGGTGCGTTGTCGACGAGCACCGCGAAATGCGACAGAGCCGGATCGTTGTCGACGGCGATGCGGTGGATCACATCGGGAACATCCCGCGCATCCGGCAGCCGCTCCACAAGTGCCGCCTCGTGGATCAGTATCTTGGCGCCGCAGTCGGCGAGCACATAGGCGATTTCCGGCTTCTGCTGCCGCGTGCCGAGCAGCACCGTGACCAGCCCCTCATGAGCGGCAGCGAACAGCAACAGCGGAAATTCGACGCGGTTGCCGAGCAGGATCGCGACACGATCGCCGCGCTGCAGTCCGAGCTTGCGAAAGCCGGCCGCGATCCGCGTGGCCTGCTCCGCGGCCTGCCCCCAGCTCAGCCGGACATTGCCTGAGATCAGCGCTTCACCGTCGGCATTGCGGGCGCAGGCGGCCGCAATCATCGCCCACAGGCTCGACGGCCGATCGCAAAATGCCGGCACTACCCGATCGCCGAAGCGCGCCTCGAACCGCATCGGCGGGATCTGAGATTGCGACCAGTCCATCGGAATGCCCTTGGCTTGTTGCTCTTGTTACCTTCCGCGCATGTGCATGCCGGTCCTGTCTTGTGCTGATCGGCTAGCTGCCGATCACGGGAACACCGATCACGACCGGATGGAACGCAAAAGCCAGCGCCAGATAAGCGACGATTCCGACCGCGACCGCGATCAGATCATTGGTGACGCCGCCCACTGGAATCGGCGGGCCGCCACCATCGGTGCGACGCTTCAGCGTAATGCGATCGTACACCGCCCAGCCCAGGAAGGAGCCGAACAGGATGATGGAGCCGAGATCGCCATTGGCCAACAGATGCGCCGCCGCCCACAGCTTGATGCCGGCCAGCATCGGATGCTTCAGCGTCGCATAGATGCGGCCGCGCAGATATGACGCAACCACCAGGATGACCGCGGGCAACATCAGCGCGAGCGTGATGTGCTTCAGTGCCTTCGGCGGATACCAGACGTCGATCCAGCCGGTCGCACGGTAGTGGGCGAAGCCCCAGATGATCAGCGCGAGCCCCGCGAGCGAGACAAGCGAGTAAAGGATCTTGTAGGTCCCCTCGCCCAGTCTCGCGATCGCCTGCGCGCGCGCCTCGCGTTTCGTCGTGAAAACATGGGCCGCGAAAAACAGCCCAAGCCCCAGGATCATGACCAGCAGACCCACGAGATTCTCCCCTCAACCAGTGCCCCAGCCCATGGCGTATCATCGATTGACGGCGGGTCGCAACTGATGCGCTACTTGCCGATCTCGCGATTGTCGACATACCGGATCGCGATCGGCCGCCCGGCGAGGGCACCGCCAAGACCGCCCGTGAATTTCAGCGGCAGGCAGGCGTTCAACGATGATTTGATCGCATTGAGGTAGGTGGTTCTAGTCTCGGCGGGAACGCCCGAGGTCGCAAAGGTCAGGCGCGGCGGACCGATCAGGCCACCCGCCTTGTTGAAGCTGAAACGCACCGCCATCTGCATGTCCGCGCGCGCATTGTCCGATGGCGGCGACCAGCAGGTACGCAGCTCGGCGAAGAGATCGCCGATCGTGTCGAGATCGTGATCGGGCTTTTGGTATTTGGCGCGATCGGCCTCCGCCGGAACGCTTTGGATCGTGAGTTGGAGGTTCTGTCCGTAGGGATAATCGATCTCGGGAATACAGGGACCAGGCTCGAGCGGGCTGCAATAGGACGGCGTGCAGGGCCTGCCGTCGAGCACGCTGCATGGCTCGTGCGAAAACGGTATGGGGTTGATTTGCCGGGGCCGCGCGTCCGCGGCGATCGTCGAGATCGCCAGCAGGAGGAAAACAAGGATGCCGCGCCACATCATGCGAGCTCACAGTGCCACATGGAGAAAGGTGGCATCGTCAGTGCACGCGTCAAGTCCCCGCGCGTTCACGTGCACGCGCGCGACCCGTTTGCGCGCGCCCTAGCCCTTCTTCTTGACGTCCTTGACGTTGGTGAACTCAATGCCGTCGGCCCGTTCCCGGGTGTAGCCGAGGTAGAACTCGTTCCTCGCCAGATACACGGGATCGCCATCGACATCGTCGGCGATGCTGGACGTGTTGGCGCCGATGAAGGTGTCGAGCTTCTTGCGGTCATCCGAGGAGACCCAGCGCGCAAGCTGGAACTCGCTCACCTCGAACTCGACCGGCAGCGAATATTCCGCATCCAGCCGCGCCTTCAGCACGTCGAGCTGGAGCGCACCGACGACGCCAACCAGCGCGGGTGCGCCGTCGCGCGGGCGGAATACCTGCACCACGCCCTCTTCCGACATCTGCTGAAGCGCTTCCTTCAGCTTCTTCGCCTTCATCGCATCCGTAAGACGCACGCGGCGGACGATTTCCGGCGCAAAGCTCGGCACGCCGACGAAGTTAAAATCCTCACCGTCGGTCAGCGTGTCGCCGATGCGCAGCGTGCCATGATTGGGAATGCCGACGACGTCGCCGGCATAAGCCTCGTCCGCAATCGAACGGTCCTGCGCGAAAAAGAATTGCGGGCTGGACAGCGGCATGCTCTTGCCGGTGCGCACGAGCTTCGCCTTCATGCCGCGGCTGAGCTTGCCGGAGCACAGACGCGCAAAGGCGATGCGGTCGCGGTGGTTCGGATCCATGTTGGCCTGGATCTTGAACACGAAGGCGCTCATGCGCGGATCGGTGGCTTCGACCCTGCGCTGGTCGCTCTCCTGCGCGCGCGGCTCGGGCGCGAACTTGCCGAGGCCTTGCAGCAGGTCGCCGACACCGAAATTGCGCAGCGCACTGCCGAAATAGACCGGCGTCAGATGGCCCTCGCGAAACGCTTCGAGCTCGAACGGTTTTGACGCCGCGGTGACGAGATCGAGCTCGTCCTTGACCGCTGACACATCGAGATTGGCATTGAGCTTGGCGAGTTCGGCGATCTCGATCTGCTGCGCCGCACCGGTCTTGGCGCCGCCGCCTTCGAGCAGGCGCACGCCGCCATTGACGACGTCGTAGGTACCGAGGAACTCGCGGCCGCGGCCGACCGGCCAGGTCATCGGCGTGGTGTCGAGCGCCAGCGTCTTCTCGATCTCGTCGAGGAGCTCGAAGACATCGCGGCTCTCGCGGTCCATCTTGTTGATGAAGGTGATGATCGGGATGTCCCGAAGACGACACACCTCGAACAGCTTTCGGGTGCGCGCCTCGATGCCCTTGGCCGCGTCGATCACCATGACGGCGGAATCGACAGCCGTGAGCGTGCGATAGGTGTCTTCCGAAAAGTCCTCGTGGCCCGGGGTGTCCAGCAGATTGAACACGAGGCCCTCGAACTCGAAGGTCATGACCGAGGTCACGACCGAGATGCCGCGCTCGCGCTCGATCTTCATCCAGTCCGAACGCGTGTTGCGCCGCTCGCCCTTGGCCTTGACCTGACCGGCCAGATTGATAGCGCCGCCGAACAGCAGCAGCTTTTCGGTCAGCGTGGTCTTGCCGGCGTCCGGATGCGAAATGATCGCAAAGGTCCGCCGCCGCGACACTTCAGCGGCAAGCGGGGAACGGGCCGGCGATTCGGCTGTGGTGGCGATGTCGGACATTGCGGCAGCGTTTGGCAGGGAAAATGAGCCTTATCAAGCCTCATTTGGTGATTGCAGAGCCTTCCGGCCAGCCCCATATCGGGCTTGGATCAGGGCTTGGGAAGGACGGCCTTCCTGCCCATCAGCACGCCAGTCGCGGGGACGACCCTGCCTCGAAGGGAGGGTCGCCATGGCCTGGAGCATCCTGTTCGTCGCCGGTCTCCTGGAGATCGCCTGGGCGATCGGCCTTAAATACACCGAGGGATTTACGAAGCTCGTCCCGTCTGTCCTCACGCTCGGGGCCATGGCCGGCAGCATCATCCTGCTCGGGCTTGCCCTCAAATCGCTGCCGATTGGAACCGCTTATGCAGTCTGGACCGGCATCGGCGCGGTCGGCACCGCGACGCTCGGCATCATCCTGTTCGGCGAGCCGGCCAGCGCGTTCCGCCTCGCCAGCATCGGGCTGATCGTCGCCGGGATTGTCGGGCTGAAGCTCGTTACCTGATGAAGATCTGTACTGCCCACCAGGTCAGCGCGGCGACGATGGCGGAGGCCGGCATCGTGATGACCCAGGCATAGACGATCGAGCTGGCGACATTCCAGCGCACCGCCGAGAGGCGGCGGGCGGCGCCGACGCCGACGATCGCGCCGGTGATGGTGTGGGTGGTCGAGACGGGAACACCGAGGAAGGTCGCCATGAACAGGGTCGCGGCACCGCCGGTCTCGGCGCAAAAGCCCTGCATCGGGGTCAGTTTTGTAATCCGCAATCCCATCGTGCGGACAATGCGCCAACCACCCATCAGCGTGCCCATTGCCATGGCCGCCTGGCAGGAGAGCACCACCCAGAAGGGCACGAAGAATTCGCCGCCAAGTTGGCCCTGCGAATAGAGCAGCACGGCGATGATGCCCATGGTCTTCTGCGCGTCATTGCCACCATGGCCGAGCGAATAGAGCGAAGCAGAGGCGAACTGCAGGATGCGGAAGGCGCGATCGACGGCAAAGGGCGTGGAGCGCACCGAGGCCCAGGAGACGATCGCAACAAGTACCATCGCGAGCAGGAAGCCGACGAGTGGAGACAGCACGATCGCGATCACCGTCTTGGACAATCCGCTCCAGACCGCCGCCGAAAGGCCTGCTTTGGCAACGCCGGCACCAAATAGACCGCCGATCAATGCGTGGGACGAAGACGACGGGATGCCGAGCGCCCATGTCACGAGGTTCCAGACGATGGCGCCGACCAGCGCCGCGAAGATCACCTGGGCATCCACGATCGCGGGATCGATGATGCCGGTGCCGATGGTCTGGGCGACGTGCAGCCCGAACACCATGAAGGCGACGAAATTGAAGAACGCGGCCCAGAACACCGCGAATTGCGGCCGCAGCACGCGGGTCGAGACGATGGTCGCGATCGAATTGGCGGCGTCGTGCAGGCCGTTCAGGAAGTCGAACAGCAGCGCGACGGCGATCAGTCCGACCAGGACGGGAAGACCCAACGCAACATCCACGGCGCGGCCCCTGCCCTAAACTTGCTCGATGACGATGCTGTTGATCTCGTTCGCGACGTCGTCGAAGCGGTCGGCGACTTTCTCGAGATGGTCGTAGATCTCCGCGCCGACGATGAAATCCATCGCGTTGCCGTCGCGATGCTTGAGGAACAGTTCCTTCAGCCCGATATCCTGGAGATCGTCGACGCGCCCCTCGAGCTTGGTCAATTCTTCCGTGATCGCAGTCAGCATGGCCACGTTCTGACCGATCGCCTGCATCAGCGGCAACGCGCGACCGACCAGATTGGCGCATTCCACCAAGAGCACGCCGATCTCCCGCATCGGCGGCTCGAAGATGCGAACCTCGAACAGCATCACGGCCTTGGCGGTCTGCTGCATCTGATCGATGGCGTCGTCCATCGAGGTGATCAGGTTCTTGATGTCGCCGCGGTCGAACGGGGTGATGAAGGTGCGGCGCACCGCCGTCAGCACCTCGCGGGTGATGTTGTCGGCGTCGTTCTCGAACTGGTTGACGCGCTGGCAATAGACCGGCGTCTCCTCGCCCCCGTTGAGCATGCCCTGGAGCGCGATCGAGCCCTGAATCACGGTCTGGGCGTGGCGGTCGAACAGGTCGAAGAACCGTTCTTCCTTGGGCAGGAAAGCGCGAAACAATCGCATCATGGGGGAGAGACTACCGGTTGGATAATGGCCTAGCCCAAGCGGGCCGTCATGAAACTGTCATAGACCATTTTCGATCCACGCGCGTGCCACCTCACGCCCGTGGAGCCGGATCATCCACCGCTTTCGCGCGCCACCGATTTTTCTGCTACATCAATGACTTACAGCGAACGCCGGAGGTAATGCGCGATTTCGCCGATGACGCCACGGCGGAAGGTGAGCACACAGATCACGAAGATCGAGCCCTGGATCACCGTCACCCACTGGCCGAAGCTCGCCAGATATTGCTGCATGGCGATGATCGCGAAGGCGCCGACCACGGGCCCGAAGATGGTCCCGAGCCCGCCGACCAGCGTCATCAGCACCACCTCGCCGGACATCGACCAGTGCACGTCGGTGAGCGAAGCGTTCTGCGCCACGAACACCTTCAGCGATCCCGCAAAGCCGGCGAGCGTGCCCGACAGGACGAAAGCCAGGAACTTGTACTGATCGGTCCGGTAACCGAGCGAGATCGCGCGCGGCTCGTTCTCACGGATCGCCTTCAGGACTTCGCCGAACGGCGAATTGATGATGCGGTAGATCAGCAGGAAGCCGGCGAGGAAGCCGACCAGCACCACGTAGTAGAGCACGGTCGGCTTGGTCAGATCGAACACGCCGAACATGCGGCCCTGCGGGATGCCCTGGATGCCGTCCTCACCGTGGGTGAACGGCGCCTGGAGGTAGATGAAGTACAGCAGCTGCGACAGCGCCAGCGTGATCATCGAGAAATAGATGCCCTGGCGGCGGATCGAGATGAAGCCGGTGATGAGCGAGAGCCCGAACGCCGCGGCAATGCCGACGAGGATGCCGAGTTCCGGCGGCAACGCCCACACTTTCAGCGCGTGCGCGCTGCAATAGCCGGCGGTGCCCATGAACATCGCGTGGCCGAACGAGAGCAAGCCGCCATAGCCGATCAGGAGATTGAATGCACAGGCGAGCAGCGCGAAGCACAGCGCCTGCATCACGAAGAACGGATAGATGCCGCTGAATGGCACCGCAGCCAGCAGCAGTGCCATCACCACGAACACGATCATCTCGTCGCGGATCGCGCGCGGGGGGGCCGGCAGTGTGTCGTCCGTCAAGGCTGTCATATCAGGCCGCCCTTCCCGTCAATCCCGTTGGCTTCACCAAGAGCACCAGCACCATCAGCACGAACACGACGGTGTTGGAGGCCTCGGGGTAGAAATACTTGGTCATGCCCTCGATCACACCGAGCGCGAAGCCGGTGATGATGGAGCCCATGATCGATCCCATGCCGCCGATCACGACCACCGCGAACACGACGATGATGAGGTCGGCTCCCATCAGCGGCCGCACCTGATTGATCGGCGCCGACAGCACGCCGGCGAGCGCGGCAAGTCCGACCCCGAGGCCGTAGGTCAGCGTGATCATGCGCGGCACGTTGACGCCGAAGGCGCGCACCAGCGTCGGGTTTTCCGTGGCTGCGCGCAAATAAGCGCCGAGCCGTGTCTTCTCGATCAGGAACCAGGTCGCGATGCAGACCACCAGCGAGAAGATGACGACCCAGCCGCGATAGACGGGCAGGAACATGAATCCGAGATTCATGCCGCCCTTGAGCTGGTCCGGAATGGCGTAAGGCAGGCCGGAGGAGCCGAAGTAGTTCTGGAACACGCCCTGCACAATCAGCGCAATGCCGAAGGTCAGAAGCAGACCGTAGAGATGATCCAGCCCGGTCAGCCATTGCAGCATGGTCCGCTCCAGGATCATGCCGAAGATGCCGACGATGATCGGCGCAAGCAGCAACGCCCACCAGTAGTTGATGCCGCCGAGGTTCAGCAGGAAATAGGCAGCGAACGCGCCCATCATGTAGACCGCACCATGGGCGAAATTGATGATGTTGAGCATGCCGAAGATCACGGCAAGCCCGAGACTGAGCAGCGCGTAGAACGAGCCGTTGATCAGTCCCACCAGTAGCTGAGCGTAAAGAGCCTGCATCGATCCCGCACCCGGTCCCTTCGGCGTTCCCTGAAAGTCGCCCGCAGGCCTGATGGCCTGCGGGCGGTTATCTTACTTCTTCAAGAGCGCGCACTTGCTCTCGGACAGCGGCGTGAAGGCCTGGTCGCCCGGCACCGTGCCGACCAGCTTGTAGAAGTCCCACGGTCCCTTGGACTCGGAGGGCTTCTTCACCTCGAACAGATAGGCATTGTGGATGGTGCGGCCGTTGGGCTGGATCTCGCCCTTGCCGAACAGATCGTCTTCCGTCGGCATCGACTTCATCTTCTCGACGACCTTGGCGCCGTCATGCGGGTTGCCGCCGAGCGCTTCCAGTGCCTTGAAATAGTGACGCACGCCTGCATAGACGCCAGCCTGCACCATGGTGGGCGGCGCGTTGCTCTTCATCTTCTCGGCGAAGCGCTTGGAGAACGCCCGGGTCTTGTCGTTCATGTCCCAGTAGAAGGTCTCGGTGAAGTTGAGGCCCTGCGCGGTCTCGAGCCC
Source organism: Bradyrhizobium sp. LB8.2 (assembly GCF_040548035.1). Lineage (NCBI taxonomy): Bacteria > Pseudomonadati > Pseudomonadota > Alphaproteobacteria > Hyphomicrobiales > Nitrobacteraceae > Bradyrhizobium > Bradyrhizobium sp. LB8.2. The sequence continues at coordinate 56,564 of NZ_JBEPQV010000005.1, forward strand.
GATCGCCTTGACGTCGGTGAGGAACAGCAACAGCGCCGCGAGCTTCTGGCCGCCCTTGACGATGCCGAACTCGGCCGCCTGCTTGATCGTATTGGTGGTGTCGCCGCCGGCATTGGCAAGGCCGATGATCTTGGCCTTGGAGGCCTGCGCCTGGAGCAGGAAGGACGAGAAGTCCGGCGTGTTCAGCGGATGCTTGACGCTGCCGACCACCTTGCCGCCATTGGCGGTGATGACCGCAGTGGTGTCGCGCTCCAGCGCCGCGCCGAAGGCGTAGTCCGCGGTCAGGAAGAACCAGGTGTCGCCACCGGCCTTCACCAGCGCCTGGCCGGTGGTATGCGCCAGCATGTAAGTGTCGTAGGTCCAGTGCACGGTATTGGGCGAGCACTGCGCGTTGGTGAGGTCGGAGGTCGCCGCACCCGAGTTGATGTAGACGCCGTTCTTCTCCTTGACGACGTTGTTGACGGCCAGCGCCACGCCGGAATTCGGCACGTCGACGATGATGTCGACCTTGTCGACGTCGAACCATTGCCGCGCGATCGCGGTGCCGATGTCGGGCTTGTTCTGGTGATCGCCCGAGATGAGGTCGATCTTCCAGCCCTTCGCAGCCAGGCCGGAATCTTCAATGGCCATCTGCGCGGCGAGCGTCGAGCCCGGTCCGCCAAGATCGGCGTAGAGCCCGGACTGATCGGACAGCGCGCCGATCTTGACGGTCTTGTCCTGCGCGGACGCGACGCCCGTTACGGCGAAGGTGAGCGCGGTGGTCAGCAGCAATGACGCAATCGACCTGGTCTTCATGCAACTTTTCCTTTTGAATTTTCTCGTTCGCAGTTCTTTTGTTGAGCATGATCTTTCGGAAAACCGCTACACACTTTTCCGGATCATGCTTTAAACGCCGAGATAGGTGTGGAGCTTGTCCATGTTGGCGGCAAGCTCCGCATTGGAAAATCCGTCAATGATCTTGCCGTGCTCGACCACGTAATAGCGGTCGGCGACGGTGGATGCGAAGCGGAAGTTCTGCTCGACCAGGAGGATCGTAAAACCCTCCTTCTTGAGCCGCGCAATGGTGTGGCCGATCTGCTGGATGATGACGGGCGCGAGACCCTCGGTCGGCTCGTCCAGCATCAGGAAGTTCGCGCCGGTGCGCAGGATGCGCGCGATCGCGAGCATCTGCTGCTCGCCGCCGGAGAGTTTGGTTCCCTGGCTGTTGAGCCGTTCCTTCAGGTTCGGAAACAGATCGAAGATCTGCTCGAGCGGCAATCCCCCTGGGCGCACCACCGGCGGCAGCATCAGGTTCTCCCGCACGTCGAGGCTGGAGAATATCCCCCGCTCTTCCGGACAGAACGCGATGCCCATGCGCGCGATCTTGTCCGAGGTCGTGCGGATGATGTCCTGGTTGTTGAACTGCACCGAGCCGGTACGCTTGCCGATGATGCCCATGATCGACTTCAGCGTGGTGGTCTTGCCGGCGCCGTTACGCCCGAGCAGCGTGACGACCTCGCCCGCATTCACGTCGAAATTGATCCCGTGCAGGATGTGGGACTCGCCGTACCAGGCTTCCAGGTTGCGGACCTGAAGGATGTTGCCGCCGCTTGCGGTCTTTGCGGGAGCTTGCGCGGTTGCAGTCTCAACCATGACCGGCTCCCAGATAGGCTTCCTTGACGCGTTCGTCCTTGGTGAGTTCGCTGTAATGGCCTTGCGCGAGCACCTGCCCGCGCGTCAGCACGGTGATGATGTCGGAGAGGTTGGCCACGACGCTCAGATTATGCTCGACCATCAGGATGGTATACTTCGCGGAGATGCGCTTGATCAGCGCGGCGATCTTGTCGATGTCCTCGTGGCCCATGCCGGCCATCGGCTCGTCCAGCAGCATCATCTCGGGGTCGAGTGCAAGCGTGGTTGCGATCTCCAGTGCGCGCTTGCGCCCGTAGGGCATCTCGACCGCGGGCGTATTGGCGAACTCGCTGAGGCCGACATCGTTCAACAATTCGCGCGCGCGATCGTTGAATTGGTTGAGCACGGACTTGGAGCGCCAGAAATCGAAGGAGCTGCCGTGCTGGCGCTGAAGCGCGACGCGGACATTTTCCAGCGCGGTGAGATGCGGAAATACCGCCGAGATCTGGAACGAACGAACCAGCCCCAGGCGAGCCACGTCGGCGGGCGCCATCGTGGTGATGTCCTGCCCCTTGTACAGGATTTTTCCGGCAGACGGCTTGAGGAACTTGGTCAAAAGATTGAAGCACGTCGTCTTGCCGGCGCCGTTGGGGCCGATCAACGCGTGAATGCTCCCACGGCGAACCTTGAGCGCAACGTCGCGGACGGCGAAGAAGCCCGCGAACTCCTTGGTCAAGCCTTCCGTTTCGAGAATGAACTCATCGGCCAAACAGTTTTCCCCCTGCCCGCGCAACACGCGTGGCTATCCTTGTTGCTTCGGTTTCCGGAGGCCTTTTTCCGGAGGCCTTGGAGCCTCTCCGGAACGCCGCCTCCGGGCGCGGAATATGCCGGAGGTGACGGGGGTTAGGCAAGGCGGAAAGCTGAGCAGGTCAGGCCTCCGGCCGGGAGACTTATGCTCCCTTAGTCGGACGTGTTTTGATGTCGCCTGCCCAGCCTCCCGGTCGCAAGGCGCCGGTCATCAAGCCGTCGTTAACGGTCTTTCGGTCCATGCGCCAGCCTTCATAGAAAATTTTCCCGCAACCAGGATCATGCGCGGGTTTTATACGTCGGGAATATTATCGTGGATTTTGCAAGCGCCGCTCCTTCTGTGGTGAAGTCGATCAGGCAGCGTGATCTCCTGAACACGTGGCTGCGGCTTTATGCGCGCGAGCAGATGGCCCCGGCGATCTGGGAGTACCAGCCCGAGCGGCTCGAGGAAGAGCTCTCCGATCTCATCTATTATACGGTCGATATTTCGGCGCCGAAACCGCGTCTGACCATCCAGAGCGAAGGTACGCGCATCTCGCGCGCCTATGGACACACGGGTAAGGGCGTTCTGCTCGACGACTATATCGGGCCGCGACTCGTGCCCTTTGTGATGCCGGTCTATTATGAATGCGTGGCGCGTGGCCTTCCCGTCTACAGCGTTGCCGACGTCGACGACATTTACGGCCGGATCGTCGCCTATGAGCGCTTGCTGCTGCCGTTCCAGGTCGACGGCAACATCTGTCACATCATCGCATCGCTCAAGACTTTCTGCGAGGACGGTGGCTTCGAGATCAAGAACCTGATGCGCGGAAATGACGCGCTGCCGCGCCCGAGATCGCGCGCGGTGATCGACCGCGACCTGTTCCATCGCGCTCCCGGCCGCATCGCGCCCGCCGAACTGGTCGAGTTCGCGGACCAGTCGGGCTCCGGTGTCACCACCGCGATCATCGAGCTGAACTAGCCGTCAGCGCGATTTCGCGCCGAAATCCTTGGCGTAGATCTCCGGCTTGAAGCCGACCAGCACCTTGCCGCCAATTTCCAGCACCGGCCGCTTGATCATCGATGGTTGCGCTAGCATCAACGCCAGCGCCTTCTTCTCGCTCAAGCCTTCCTTGTCGGCATCGGGAAGCTTCCTGAAGGTCGTCCCGGCGCGATTGAGCAGCGTCTCCCAGCCGACCTTGTCGCTCCACTGCTTGAGCTTGTCCTTCTCCACCCCCTCCGTCTTGTAGTCGTGAAACGTGTAAGTCACGCCATGGGTGTCGAGCCAGGCGCGCGCCTTCTTCATGGTGTCGCAGTTCTTGATGCCGTAGATGATGTTGGGCAAGACGTTCCTCGCGCATGCGTCGTATCGTGATCCCCAAGCGTTGTACGCAACTCCGGTTCGCGCGACAATATTGCGAACGACGCCAGCTCTCCGAACGGACACTCCATGCACGTCACCCACGATCCAGCCGCTAACGCGTCGCCGACCATCGACTTCAACAGCTTCCTCGCGGTCGATATTCGCGTCGGCACCATCATCGATGCAAAGCCGTTCCCGGAGGCGCGCAAGCCGGCCTGGCGTCTGTGGATCGACTTCGGTCCCGCGATTGGCGTGCGCAAGAGCTCGGCGCAGATCACCGAAAACCATCCGCTTGAGACGCTGGTCGGCCAACAGGTCGCGGCCGTCGTCAATTTCCCGCCGCGCCAGATCGGTCCGGTCGTCTCGGAGGTACTGACGCTCGGTTTCCCCGATGCCGACGGCAAGGTCGTGCTGGTGCAGCCAAGCAAGCCCGTGCCGAACGGCGGACGGCTGTTCTAGCCTTAAGGCCGCTTCGGAATGTTCAGCCCGCTCTGGACGGAAGGACGCGCAAGGCCGCGTTCGAGCCAGGCGCCCACCGACTTGAACTGGCTGAATTCGACGAGATCGCCGGCGCCGTAGAACCCGACGAGGTTGCGCACCCAGCCGAGCATGGAGATGTCGGCGATGGTGTAGTCGTCATCCATGAACCATTGCCGGCCTGTAAGATGCGTCTCCATCACGCCGAGCAGGCGCCTGGCCTCGCCCACGTAGCGCTCGAGCGGCCGCTTGTCCTCGAAATCCTTGCCGGCGAATTTGTGGAAAAAGCCGACCTGGCCGAACATCGGCCCGATGCCGCCCATCTGGAAATGCAGCCACGCGAGCGTCTGGTAACGGCGCGCCGCATCCTGCGGCAGCAGCTTGCCGGTCTTCTCCGCGAGGTACTGCAGGATCGCCCCGGACTCGAACAGCGGCAGCGGCCTGCCGCCGGGACCGTTCGGATCGAGGATCGCCGGGATCTTGCCGTTCGGATTAAGCGAGAGGAATTCCGCCGTCTTCTGATCGTCTTTGCCGAAATCGACGAGGTGGACTTCGTAAGGAAGCCCGATCTCTTCCAGCATGATCGAGACCTTGACGCCGTTCGGCGTCGGCAGCGAATAAAGCTGAAGCAACTCCGGGTGCTTGGCTGGCCAGCGCTTGGTGATGGGAAAGGCGGACAGATCGAACATCGGGACCCTGGCTTCGTTCATGAGACGCCGCCTAGTCTAGGCGAGCGGACGTACGACGCAAGGTCGAGTGCTCAGATCGATTTCCCGCACCGGGATCAGGTCACAATGGCCGTAGCAAATGGCTGGTGGCGTAAGTCATATCGCGCTGTACGCGCTGCTCGATGAAGCGCTGCCCGGTAACGAGCAGCGCTCCGGTGAAAACGAGCGCGAGCATCGCGGTCGCGAACTGACTGGTATCATTCATCGCACGAGCTTCTCTCACACCGGTTCGCACAGGGAACGCGGGCCGACCATCGACAGTTCCTGCAGGCTTCAAATAAATTGCCGGTTTTTCCCGGTTCTTGAGCCGGCTGCCCACCTCAATAGTTGATCTCCATCCGCAGCCCATGCGGGTCCTCCTCCCCGCCGACACGTTGCGTGCTGTCGCGTGCCGCGACGGTGCAAGCACAGGCGTCGATAAGATCGTCGCGGCCGATGCCGGTGCCGTGACGTTGGGTCAACCATTTCGGCAGGCGCGTGAAGCCGCGTTGCGCGAGGAGCGCGATGCGCTGCTCACGGCCTTCCGCGGATGTCTTCTTCGCAAGCCGGACACACCCCGCGAGATTCCAGAAGATCAATTCCGGATGCGCTTCGCCGATCGTCGCCTGCCGCGCGGGCGTCATGATCTCGTCGACGTCCCTGATCTTGTCCCTGATATTCCAGAGCTGTGCCGATACGCCCCTGCCCTTGCCTTCGTGCTCCCAATAGTGGCGATTGGCCGCCGCCATGTCGGCGAATGTCCAGAGGTCTCGGCGCGCGCCGAGAAACACCGCGGGACCGACCAGCTCGCGTGCGCGCAAATCGCAGATGCGATAGCCGCTCGGCTTCAATCCGATCGGCATATCGATCATCGCACGCGCGTGCGGCATCGCGAGCAAGCGGGTCAGGCCGGGTGAATAATCGAAGCCATGATCGCCGCTCGCGTCGATCCAGGCAGCGACCCAGCCGAAGCGAAATCCGTCGAGGCCGAGATAGTTGTTCACGCCTACGATCCAGCCACCGATCCGCGCTCGTTCATCCCGTGCCCTCGCTCCGATGTCGCTCGAACAGGCGCTGCGCCAACAGTGCATGGCCGAGCGTGCCGCCGGCGCGAACAGCCGCCGCAATCAATGCGGTCTCCGCGACTTCCTCGCGCGTTGCACCGGCCTTCGCCGCCTGCGCCGTGTGCACGTCGAGGCAATAGGCGCATTGCGTGGTGAGTGCGACCGCGAGGGAGATCAGCTCGCGATATTTTGGCGGGATCAATCCGTCCTTGCGCTCGACCGCGTGGTTGAACGCAAGGAACGCGCTGGCCTCGACCGGCGCGAGCGCCACGAAGTCCGGGATCGATTTCAGATCGTCAGGGCTTTGATAACACGTCATGGCTCACCTCGTCAGATATTCGCGCATCAGGGCGCGGGCGCGATGCAGGCGTGCCTTCACGGCTTGCCTTGTCGTATCGAGTGCGACGGCGATTTCGTCGATGGTCATTTCCTTGACGTCGCGCATCAGCGCGACATCGCGGTAGTGCGGCGGCAGCGCCTCGAAGGCTGCCGCGACGTCGAGCCGCAAATCGGCTTCTGGGCGCGACAGCAGCAGCGCCTCCGCCTCTCCGTCGTCAATCGCCGGCGCGAGCCCCGCCTTGCGGGCGAGCCGCAGGCATTCGCGGCGGACCACGCTGAACAGCCAGGCCGAAAACGCGAGCCACGAGCGGATCGTGCCGACATGGCGAAACAGGATCCACAGCGCCTCCTGCGTCGCATCCTCGGCATCCGCCGAGCTGCGGCAGGTGGCGCGGGCATAGCGACGGATGTTCGGCTGCGCCGTCTTGAGCAGAGACGCGATCGCCTGGGGATCGCCGAGGCGCGCGGCCTCGAACAGGTTTGGCGAGATCACGGCGGCTCTCACGACACCCCTCCCCTTCCGATGCCGGCCATCGCGCAGATCGGACAATAGCCGACCAGGCCGGTCAGCGCGAAGCCGGCGCCGCCGAGCGCAACCAGCCACGCCGCAGCGCCGCTGAAATACGCGAATGCGGCGACCGCCACCGCGACGCCTAAGGCAATCCGCACCGCCTGATGAAGGCCGCCGATGTTCTTCCTGTAAAATGCCATCACATCCTCCGAGATGAGCCGAAGCAAAATGCCCCGACCATCAAGAGAGGGCGCGACGCCCCGAAACGATTCGCGGCACCGTGCAATTTTTTTCGCGCTCAGCGTCCGACGGCCTGATAGGCCAGACGCTTGAATTCGAAGAAGAACGGATTCCAGAAACCCATGTAGCGCTGCGTCATCAGCACGCCGGCGGTATTGGCCTGCGGGCAGATCCACCAATGGGTGCCGGCAAGGCCGCCCCACTGGAATTCGCCGGTGGAATTCGGGGGATCGAACGGCATCGGCGCGAAGGTGACGGCGCCGCCGAGGCCAAAGCCTTTGCCGGGGATCGGGCCGAGATTGGCGAAGCGGATGGTCTGGCCTGCGGGCAACTGGTTCGTCATCATCTGCCGCAGCGTCTCCGGCTTCAGCAGCGCACCCGGGCCGGGTAGCAGCGCCCGTACCAAAGCGAGCATGTCGGGCAAGGTCGAGACCAGCCCGCCGCCGCCCGACAGCCGCGGGAATTGCCGTCGATAGGCCTGCGGATAAGGCAAATTGTCGGCCCGGGTGAGGCCGGGCTTCATCGGGTCCAGCACGTCGGCACCATTGTACAGCGCGACCAACCTGCCCTGCTGCCCGTCCGGCACGTGGAAGCCGGTGTCGGTCATGCCGAGCGGCTCGAAGATGCGCGCCTTGAAGACGGCGTCGAGCGGCTTGCCGGAGACGACCTCCACGACACGCCCGAGCACGTCGGTCGCAACCGAATATTCCCAGGACGAGCCGGGATGATAGGACAGCGGCAGATCGGCGAGCTTGTCGATCATGCCGGTCAGCGGCGTGAGCGGATTGAGGATGATCGCCTCGTTATAGCCTTTGAACAGCACCGAGCCGGGATCGAAGATGCCGTAGCTGAGGCCGGCCGTATGGGTGAGAAGCTGGCGGACCGTGATCGGGCTCTTGGCTGGCTCGACGTCGGCAAGGCTCGAAGCGCCCGGCTTCAGCACCTTGCGATTGCCGAGTTGCGGCAAGAATTTCTCGACGACATCATCAAGCCCGATGCGGCCTTCCTCGACCAGCAGCATGACCGCGCAGGTGACGAAGATCTTGGTATTGGAAAACGCCCGAAAAATGTGATCGGGCCGCAGCGCGGTACTCGCCTCGCGATCGGCGAAACCGACGCATTGCTGATCGACGACCTCGCGCCCGCGCAGCACCGCCCAGGATGCGCCAGGAATGATCTCCTGATCGACGTAACGCTGCATTGCCGTCCGTGTGGCGGAAAAATCAGGTGTTCTGGCGTCCATGTGCTTCCCCCAATGATGGTTGGGATCGATATAGCGTGAATTCGCCGGATATGAAGCCCGTCCGAACGGCGCAGCTCAGCCCTGTTTCATGAACGCAGTGACGTGCAGGCGGCGCCGAATCCGCATCCCCTGCCGCAGGTACAGCGCGATGGCTGATGAGTTGCTCGAAAACACGTGCAGGAACGGAATTTCGCCGCGTGCCTCGATCTGGCGCGCGACCGCCGCGAGCAGTGCCTGCGCGTAGCCTCGCCCCCGATGATCAGGGTGGACGCAGACGGCCGTCATCTCGACGAAGTTGCCCGGCTTCATGCGCTCGCCGGCCATCGCGACCAATTCGCCGCCGGTGCGGATGCCAAGGAACGTGCCGAGCTCGTGCGTGCGTCGCGCGAAGGGACCGGGCTTGGTCAACTCGGTCAGCGCCATCATGGCGGGAACGTCGGCCGCACCCAACCTGACGATCTCGGCGTCGCGAAGCGGGCTGTCGGCGGGCGAGCCCATCATCTGCTCGCAGGGTCCGGCGAGCACGACCTTGAAGCCGGCGGGAACGTCGACCGTATCAGGCGTAAACAGCGCGGCGACCTGCGAGCCGGACAGAAGATCGCCGAGCGAGGCAAAGCTCGCCTCGGACATGTCGACCATGTCGGCAAACGGCGTCATGTCCACGGGGTAGCGCAGCGCGCGCGGGCCCCCTTCGGCCAGATGTTTGTCGCTGGTCGTGAGCGCGCTCCAGATCGGGCGATCCAGCAGCGTCACGTCCCCGTCGGACACTGTCTCAATCCTTCTCGAAGCTGACGATGACGGCGGCATTGGCGATGAGGATGGGGTCGTTGCCCTGTTCCGGGGCCGAGGGAATCTCCAGCCCACCCTTGACCGCGTTGACGGTCACCGTGCCGTAAGGCAGCTCCTTGGCGACGGCTTCCTTGTCCACGCTTTCCGGATTAGGCACCGCGATCGTGACGTCGACGAACATGTCGTTCGCGGTCTTGTTGATCATCCGGAAGAAACCGAGGCTCGAATGCCTGATGGCATCCGACACCGCGCGCTTGGCCGCCTTGGTGGCGTCCTTGCCGTGGACGTCCACGCCCATGCCCATCTCGGTGATACAGCGAACGCGAGTCATGCTCATTCCTGTCGGTGCTGGAATTTCGGTGCTGGAATTCAGAGGGGCTGAGCTTCCGCGATCCGCGCCTCCGGCACAAGCGCCTTTTCGCGCAGGAAATATGCGTTGCGGTCCTCCTCCTGCGCATTCACGACCGCGCGAATTCGCAGCAGATCCTTGCGCGCCACCAGACCCACCACACGATGGTTGGCGCGGTCGACCACCGGCAAGCGGCCGATATCCGAGGCGACCATGAGATCGGCGACCCGCCCCAGGACGTCGTCGGGATGTGCCACCACTGCCGAGGTATCCGACACGACATCGTCGAGCGTTGCGGCCTGGTGATCGCCCTCGGTGCGCCAGCGCAGCACGTCGGCACGGGTGACCATGCCGGCGAGCCGCCCGTCGGCGGCGACCACCGGATAGGACTTGTGACGGCGCTGATCGGAGGTGAAGAAAGCGACCGCCGCGTCGACAGGCATGTCGACCGGCAGCGTGTCGACATTCGTCACCATGACATCGGCGGCACGCAGCAGCTCGAACGGATCGATCGCGTATTCGCGCGTGATGTGTTGACCGCGGCGCGCAATCTTCTCGGTCAGAATCGAGCGCTTCAGCAGCAGCACGGTAACCGCATGCGCCGCGCCGGTTGCCGCCAGCAACGGCAGCAGCATGTCGATGTTACCGGTCAGCTCGATCGCGAACATCACGCCTGTCAGCGGCGAGCGCATCGTGCCGCCCATCATCGCGGCCATCCCGACCAGCGCCCAGAACGACGCTCCGCCGGGCAGCACCAGTCCCTCGATCCAGCCGGCCGTGCCGCCGAGGATGAGCAGCGGCGCCAGCACGCCGCCTGACGTACCCGAGCTCAGCGCGATTACCCAGATCGCGGACTTCACCAGCAGCAGCCGGATCGCCTCGTCGCGCGCCATGTGACCCGACAACAGATCGGCGATCACGTCGTAACCGACGCCGAGCGCGCGCGGATCAATGAGCCCGCCGAGGCCAACGGCGAGGCCGCCGAGCATCGGCCACCACATCCAGTGCACCGGCAGATGGTCGAACAGGTCTTCGATCGCGTAGAGCAGCCGCGTCATCAGGCCGGATTGCAGGCCGGCCACGATCCCGACGCCGACCGCAGCTGCCAGTCCCCACCAGGGCAGATCCGGCCGCTCCGCGAACGGAAACAATGGCCCTGTCCCGAACAGCAACGGGCGCCACGCCGCCGAGATCACCGCCCCCGTCACGACAGGCAGGAAGCTGCGCGGCTTCCATTCGAACAGGAGCAGCTCGACCGCGAGCAGGACCGCCGCGATCGGCGTGCCGAAGATCGCCGTCATGCCGGCAGCGGCACCGGCGACCAGCAGCGTCTTGCGCTCGGCTGCGGTGAGATGGAAGCACTGCGCGAAGATCGAGCCGATCGCACCGCCGGTCATGATGATCGGCCCCTCGGCGCCGAACGGACCGCCGCTTCCTATCGACACCGCCGAGGACAGCGGTTTCAGGATCGCGACCTTCGGCTGCATCCGGCTGCCGCCGATCAGGATCGCCTCGATCGCTTCGGGGATGCCGTGGCCGCGGATCTTCTCCGAGCCGAACCGCGCCATCAGCCCGATCACGAGGCCACCGAGCGCCGGCGCCAGCACCATCCAGATTCCCGGATGGGCGTTCGCGAGCGAGACATTCTCGGTGCTGATATGACCGAACCAGACCAGATTGGTCACCAGCGCAATCAGCTTAAGCAGCACCCACGCGGCTCCGGCGCCGAGGCTGCCGACCAGCACCGCCATGCCGATCAAGACCAGCACGCGGCGGTCGGCGGTGAAATCTCCGGGCTTGCCGCGAGGACGCGGGAGGCCGCCGGTAATGTCCACGGTCTGGCGCATGAATTGCTCTTGAAGGATTTGATTTGGGAGGGATTCTTGTGCCCGCCAATATATCGTAACACGATATATATCAAGGAATGGCTGCCATGATCCTCCGAGACCATCCGATGGACTGGGCGCTACTTCTCCCGCGCCCGGAGTTCGTCGACCAGAACCCGCACATTCTCCGAATAATCGATCGGGATCACGACCAGATGCACGCCGCCTTCCTTGAAGGCGGCATCCAGCGTCGGACCAAAACCGTCGATGCTCTCGATTCTATGTCCCTTCGCCCCATAGGCCTGCGCGTACAGGACGAAATCGGGATTGCCAAAGGTCATGCCGAAATCGGCAAAATGGTCGACGGCCTGTTTCCAGCGGATCATGCCATAGGCGTTGTCCTCGAGCACCAGCACGACCAGGTTGAGCTTGAGGCGGACGGCGGTCTCCATCTCCTGGCTGTTCATCATGAAGCCGCCGTCGCCGGCGACCGCGAGCACGCGGCGGTCGGGATAGAGCATCGCGGCCATCATCGCCGACGGCAGGCCGGCGCCCATCGTCGCCAACGCATTGTCGAGCAGCAGCGTGTTGGCGACGCGGGTGCGGTAGTTGCGCGCGAACCAGATCTTGTACATGCCGTTGTCGAGCGCGACGATACCGTTCTCCGGAATGACCTGCCGGATGTCGTGCACGATGCGTTGCGGCGTCGGCGGCCAACGCGCTTCAGTGGCGCGATCGGCGATCCGGCCGAGAATCGTTTCGCGCAGCGGCAGCAGCGCGGCGGCTTGCGGCAGCTTGCCTTCGAGCCGGTCGGCGAGCAGTTCCAGGCTCGGGCCGACGTCGCCGACGACTTCCGCATCCGGAAAATACACCAACTCGACGCTGGCCGGCGTGTAGCTGACGTGAATCACCTTCGGGCCCGAGGGCCCCATGATGAAGGGCGGCTTCTCGATCGGGTCGTGGCCGATCGCAACGATCAGATCGGCGGCGTCGATCGCGTCATGAACGTAGTCGCGTTCGGACAGCGCGGCAGTACCCATATAGAGATTGGTACCGCCCGGCACCGTGCCCTTCCCCATCTGCGTGGTGAAGAACGGAATGCCGGTCCGCCGCACGAAGGTCGCGATGCCGTGGGTCGCGCGCGGCCGGCTGGTCGCCGCGCCCATCATCACCAGCGGGTGCTTCGCAGCCAAGATCATCTCGGCGGCGCGGTCGAGCGCGGCGCGATGGGCGACCGGGATCTCGATCGGATGAACCGGGATCATCGGGACATCAGGCACTTCATCGCCCGCGATGTCCTCGGGCAGTTCGAGATGCACCGGCCCCGGCCGCTCCTCCATCGCCACGCGAAACGCATCGCGCACCACAGTCGGGATGGTGGAGGCGCTGATGATCTGCCGCGACAGCTTCGTCAACGGCTTCATGGTGGCAACCACGTCGACGATCTGGAAACGCGCCTGCCGGCTGCTCATGATCGGCTTCTGGCCTGTGATCAAAATCATCGGCATCGCACCAAGATGCGCATACGCCGCGCCCGTCGACAGATTGAGCGCGCCCGGACCGAGCGTGGAAAGACAAACACCGGGTTTGCCGGTCAGCCGCCCGTACGTCGCGGCCATGAAGGCGGCGGCCTGCTCGTGGCGGGTCAGGATCAGCTCGATCCTGGAGGTGCGGAGCGATTCGACCAGATCGAGATTCTCCTCGCCGGGCACACCGAAGATGCGGTCGACGCCTTCGTTCTCCAGCGCGGCAACAAACAGGTCCGAGCCTTTTGCTTTGCGTTCCTGCCCACTCATGTCGCCTCCCGGTCACAATGTCGGCTCCCGTGCTCCACGGCAGCCGGCGCATGGTAACGGTCCGCGGCGCGGGCACAACTCACAATGAGGCGCGCAGCTGCATCATCCCTGTCATCGCGAGCACAGCGAAGCAATCCAGACTGTCGCCGCGGAGAGATCCTGGATGGCTTCGCTGCGCTCGCAATGACGGAGTGTGGCGACAACGCTCCTCCCTCTCGTGTCCCGGACGCGGTGCGGCACGCAGTGACGCTTCGCAGAGCCAAGGAAGCTACGCCCATCGCTGTTGCACAGACCCCGCCTCCAGCGCACCGCGAAGAGGCGCTGCGCTGCGTCTGGGGCACGACCATCGTTGAAGGACTGGCATGGGCTCGCATCCTCGCGGCATGTTCGCCCGAGCTTTGCTTTGCTTCATCGCCTTGCCCTCTTATGAAAGAGGGCGCAGGGAAGACCGGGTGCCGGCTGGCACCCACGGTCCACTGTGCGAAAGTTGTGCTACGAAAAGCTGCACAGCGGCATACAGGTGAAGCCAAACAACCGGCCTTCCCTGCGCAGCGGTTTTACGGCTTATGCCGTGCTCTCCCCGGGGAGCGATGCACTATTGCCCCCGTCGCCTCACAGATGCGCGGACCCGGTCGGGCCGCCACATCACCGCAAGACTTGACGCACAGACCCCGGGCGTCAGGACGACACGGTTTTGCCGTACGCGAGAGCGCACCGGTCGTGTGCGCGACGCCTTCGCTCACGGTTGCCCGCCCTGCGAAGCCGTTCGCGCCGGTGTGCCCAGCGTCCGCCGCCGCCCGGCCCGCGTTCGTGACGATCGCGATACGCCCCTCTTCCTTGGGCCGGAGTGAGGCGACACATACGTCGTTTCCGAAATTCGGTAAAGTGGAATATTTTTGATGGCCGGCATCGACCAACGGATGGCGTGTTTTGCCGACGGGCAACACAAAGTCTTGTAGCCCGGCGCCCTCACCTCGCCATCAGGCTAATCTCCGTGACGAGGCGGCGTTGCAAGCCGCGTGCGCCGTGCTATCGCTTGGGCGATGACTCCCAAAACCTTCGAAACCCGCTGCCTGCACCTGCCCGCCGTCACCAAGGTGGTACAGTGGGAAGGCACCTCCGTGTTCAAGGTCGGCGGCAAGATGTTCGCACTCGGCGGCGGCTTTGCCGCGCGCTCCGGCGGCTACATGTTCAAGGTCTCGAACATGGCCTATGCCATGCTGATCGAGCACGGCCTCGCGCGGCCGGCGCCGTATCTGGCGCGCGCCAAATGGGTGCAGCTCGTCGGCAACAGCGCACTGTCAGACGCCGAGCTCACAACCTATCTGGCGCAGGCGCACATGCTGATCGTGGCGAAACTTACGCGGAAGTCCCGCAAGGCGCTGGGCCTGGACTGAAGCGCAGCCGCTGCTGAGGCTGCTGAAGCGAGGGCCTGCAGTGATTGACTTCGATAATATGCCTGACTAAAGTCAGACATCATGCTGGACCCTGTTTCCCGCGTCCGCCGCTTCAACCGTGCCGTCACGTCGGCTGTCGGCGCGCTCGATACGTCATTCCTGGGACGCGGGCGGCCACTGGGGGCGGCGCGCGTGCTCAACGCGATCGGGCACGGGCGGTCGGACGTGGCCGAGATTCGCGACTATCTCGGCCTCGATTCCGGCCTGATGAGCCGCCTGCTCCGCAGCCTCGAGGACGAAGGGCTGGTCGAGACCATTGCGCATGAAGATGATGCGCGCCGCCGCGTGGCAACGTTGACACGTGCGGGCCGGCGCGAGTTCGCGGCCTATGAGGCGCTGTCGAATACGCAGGCCGAGAGCTTCCTCGCTCAACACTCGCAACGCGAGGCGCTGCTGGCGGCGATGGATTTGATTGCCTCCGCATTGACGCGCGAGCGCGTCACGCTGGACGAGATGGATCCACGGAGCGAACAGGCCCGTTATTGCCTCGGCGAATATTATGGCGAGCTCGGCCGCCGCTTCAAGCAGGGCTTTGACGTCTCGCTGTCGCGCGATCCTGACGCCAAGGATATGCGCCGCCCGCGCGGCACGTTCATCGTCGCGATCTCGGACACGCTGCCGATCGGCTGCGTCGGGCTCAAGGGCACGGATCACGGCTATGCCGAGATCAAGCGGCTGTGGGTCGCACCGGCAGCGCGCGGATTGCGGCTTGGCCGGCGCCTCATGGAAATGACCGAGGATGCTGCGCGCGGGCTCGGCATCAAGCTGCTGCGGCTCGACACCAACAGCGCCCTGGCGGAGGCCGGCCAGCTCTACCGAGGAAGCGGCTGGACCGAGATCCCCCGCTTCAATGACGATCCCTACCCGGACCTGTTCTTCGAAAAACGTCTGTGAGCGCCGGCGCCGATCGCCCTGTTGCCGCGTTATGGCCGGAGCCGCAGGAGCAACGCCATGACCAGGTCCGACCTCGCCGACATCTACCGCGACTACATCGCCTGCCTGAACCGGCGGGATTGGCCCGCCCTCGGACAGTTCGTCCACAATAACGTCGCCCACAATGCGCGACCGTTCGGACTATCCGGCTATCGTGCCATGCTGGAGCAGGATTTTCGCGCAATTCCGGATCTGCATTTCGACATCGAGCTGCTGGTCTGCGATCCGCCGCAAATCGCCGCCCGGCTGAAGTTCGATTGCACGCCGGCTGGAACGTTTCTGGGGCTGGATGTGAACGGCAGGCGCCTGTCCTTTTGCGAAAACGTGTTCTATCAATTTCGCGACGGAAAAATACGGCAAGTGTGGTCCATCATCGACAAGCGCGCGATCGAGGCGCAGCTCTAGCGCTGCGCCTCGATGAACCTGCTTACGCCGCCGCCGGCGCCACCTCCGCTTGAGGCTTCGCGAACGGCCTGAAATTCATCGCCATCAGGAAGGCGCCGAGGCCCATCGCCCAGGAGGCGATGTAGAGCCAGGCGTAGCTCGAGAACGCATCGTAGATCAGGCCGCCCGCGAGCGGGCCCGTGGCCATGCCGAGGCTGCCGGCCATCGCGGTGCCGCCGATCACCGTACCCATCATCTTGAGCGGAAAGTTCTCGCGGATCAGCACCGCGTAGAGCGGCATGGTGCCGGCATAGATGAAGCCGAAGACGGCCCCGACCGCGTAGAACGTCGCGAGCTGATGCGCGAAGACATAGGCGAGTGCGCCGAACGCCTGCAACAGCAGACCCGAGACCAGCACGCGCTTGGCACCGAAACGGTCGCCCATCAGGCCGAAGGCGATGCGCCCGCCCATGCCGGCAAAGCCCTCGACGCTGTAGATCGTCACCGCCGCAATCAGCGGAATGCCGCAGCTCACGGCATAGGAGACGGTGTGGATGATCGGGCCGGAATGCGTGGCGCAGCAGAAGAAGTTGGTCGCGAGCAGGATCAGGAATTGCGGCGAGCGCAGCGCCTCGGCCAGCGACATTTCCCCTTGCGCGGCGCCCTCGCCCGCAGGCGCGGCCACGGCGTGCGCGAGCGCCGGCGGGGGGCGCACCAGGAACGAGACCGGGATCATGATGGCGCCAACCACCAGCGCCACGATCTGCATCGAGGTGCGCCAGTCATGGCCGGAGACGAGCCAGGCCGCGAGCGGCGCCATCGTCATCGGCGCCATGCCCATGCCGGCCGACACCAGCGACACCGCGAGGCTGCGATGGGTGTCGAACCAGCCGGTCACGGTCGCCATCATCGGCGCGAAGATCGCTGCACAGGAGGCCCCGACCAGAAGGCCAAAGACGAACTGAAACGCCAGCAGCGAGGTCGCGTGGCTCGCCGCGAACAGGCTGACGGACAGCACCGCCGAGCCCGTTAGCACCACCGGCCGCGGCCCGAACCTGTCGCTCAGCGTGCCCCAGGCCATGCTGGTACAGGCCATCGCCAGAAAGCCGATCGTCATCGCGCTGGAAATGCCGGTCACCGACCAGCCGGTGTCCTTTGCAATCGGCTGCAAAAACACCGGCAGCGAAAACATGCCGCCGATCGCGACGCAGCCGAGCAAGCCGCCCGCGGCGACGACCACCCAGCGATACGAGGAAGAGTTCATTTTGGTCTCCCGTCAGGTCTGACTGCCTGGAAGACGAATGGGAACTGCTCGCGCCGACAGCCGGCACCACGGCATCGGAGCAATTTTTTCGGGACCGGCCGCGCTCACGCTCCGCCTAGTTCGCCAGTCCCTGCTTCCCGATCCAATCGTTGATCAGCCTGGCGACGTCGTCCGAATTGCGGTCCATCATCATCATGTGGGTGTTGCCCTTGATCCCCATCTTGGGCAGCTCGAACGTATCGACCTTGCCGCCCGCCGCCGCGACCGCCTGGCCCCATTTGGTCGGATTGACCACGAGCTTGGACCAGACCGGGACCTTGTCGAGGAAATCACCCCATACGATCAGATGCGGCACGCCCTTGAGTTTCGCAGCATCGGCCTTGGCCGGATCGGGTGCCCCCGACGGCTCGACGGTGATCAGCGCCTTCACCTTGTCCGGCGCATTGAGGGCGGCGGTGAAGCCGAAATTGCCGCCTTGGCTGTGAACCAGGATGATGCACGGGCACACCTTCTGCACCAATGCATCGTAGGCTTTTTGCGTGGCGGCGTCATTGGTGGCCCAGCGCGGAATGCCCTGCTTGGCGAACTGGTCGAACGCCTCGATCGGGAATTGCTCGCCCTCGAATGCCTCGCGCTTGCCGCCGACCTCGTAGCTCGGCCCGATCCGGAACAACTCCCATGCTTCCTTCTTGGGCCGGAAGAACGGCTCGCTCTTGAAGATCTCCGGATAGCGCGCCCAGGAGGCGCGGCCGCGCTCCACCGCATCCGAGACGTAGACGTCGTAGCCCGCATTGAGGAAGAACTGCTGCCAGCCCGGCTTGCCGTCGGGCTTGGTCTCCCATGTCACACCCGAAAGGCCGCCGCCGTGCCAGAGCAGCAGCGGCAGTTTCGACTTCGGCGCTGCCTGCTTGACGAATTGAACGTACATCTGCTCGACCTCGAACTCGCCGTTCGGATCGACCTTGATCGGCGGAGCGCCTGGCGAGAACACAATCTCCTTGGAAGGAAGCCCGCTCAGCGTTTCGGTGTGGCCGCCGACGTGAAAGCTGCCGACTTCCTTGACCAGATAGTCGGCCGCGGCCGGGGTCGCGGCTGCGATGGTCGCCGCCAGCGCGATTGCGATTGTGCGCATGAAGCTCTCCTCCGACTCTTGTTGTTGGCGGCATTGTCCTCAACAAAAATGCGGAAAACAACCCCATGCACAGTAGACGGCCCCTGCGGGATCAATGGCTTACGATGCGAGCAACTTGCGATTCCAAGAACTTCCGATGCTAAGCCGCGAATTGACTCGTCGGGCAAAACATCAGTATGATGTCATCATCCCGCCATCGCATCATCGCTGCTGTGTCCTCTTGACGCTATGGCGCCATTCGCTGACGGTCAGCCATACCGCCGAGACCAGGAAGTAGAGCGCGCCGACAGCAGCATAGCCCGCGACATTCGCGATCGATGGAGACATCGGCGTCGTGGCCTGAAAGATGAAGAAGCCGCCTGCGAGCGCCGACTGGGCCCCGCTGAGCACCATGGCCCATTGCGCGCCAAAACTCCTCCAGCGGCGGATGGCCGTCCCGAGCTGGAGCAGTCCTGACAGGATCGCCCAGGCCCCGAACACTCCGAGCACCCGGTTCATGCTCATCTGCAAGGCAACAAGCACCGCGACAGTGGTCGCCAGGCTGACCACGACGTTCAGAGCCTGCGTGCGGTTTTGAGCGAGCCCGCCGCTGCGCAACGCGTCGACCAAGTTGGCCGCGGCGTCCCATGCCGGGTAGAGCACGAGCAAGGCTCCCGCGATCACCGGAGATGACGGCCCGACGGCAAACGAAGCTCCGACCCAGGCGACCGAGAACGCCGCCCGGATGAAGTAGTAGAACTTCAGCCATCGCTCGCGATCGGCACGAACGAGATCCAATTGATGATACGCCATTCCACCCTCCTTTACCTACTAGTTGGTAGTCTTCGCCGATAGCAAGGCGCCTCGCCCGGCTTGGCTGCCGGGTGTCGTGGTCGTCTCGCCGATGTCTCTCAATGTCTGGTGGACAGCCGATCCAGCAGCGGGGTGGTGATCACACCGAACATTTTTGGATCGCCATAGGCGCGCGCCGACAGCATCGCGCCGTGAATGGTCGCCATGAAGCCTTCAGCCTCGACCTTGGCTGTGCCGGAGAGTTTGAACCGCCCCTTCCGCTTGCCGCGCTCCATCACCGATGTCAGCCACGAAGCCAGCGAACGGAAGTGCGCACGGACTTCGAGCGCGACTCCCTCCGGCAAGATCGGAAGCTCGCTGGCAAGCAGCGCGCACACGCAGAACGGCGCCGTCGCATCATTGATGCACGCTTCCCAATACGCGACATAGTTTTTGAGCTGATCGCGCGGATCAGGGACATTGCGCTCGAGCGCCGACAGTCCCGCCTCGGCTTCGGCGCGGTAGCGCGACACGAGGGTGCGGACCAGATCGACCTTGCTGGCGAAATGGTGGTGGATGCTCGGCTTGCGGATGCCGACAACATCGGCCACGTCGGCGTAGCTGAAGCCGTTATAGCCGCCCGCGATGATCAAGGTGCGCGCGCAGGCGAGGATGTCGTCGGCAGTCGAGGAAACATTGGTCATGGCCGATTAGCTACCTTCCAGTTGGTAGGGCGTCAAGAACGGGATGCTTCAACCATCCGTGAGTGGTAGGAGCCTGCATGACCATTCGCCCGATCGTCCGCTATCCCGACCGCCGCCTCGCGATGCCGGCTCGCCCCGTCACTGCATTCGACGCCGCCTTGCGCGAGCTTGCAGCGGATTTGCTTGAGACCATGCGCGCCGCGCCCGGCATCGGCATCACGGCGCCGCATATCGGCGTGCCCTTGCGCGTCGTCGTGCTCGAGCTCGACGCCAGGGAGGGCGCGCGCACCTACGTCAATCCGGAGATCGAATGGGCCTCACCCGAGATGATCCTGCATCGCGAAGGCAGCGTCTCGATGCCCGGGGTCAACGACGAGGTCCAGCGCCACGCCCGCGTGCGGATCAGCTATTGGGATCTCGACGGCAACATGCAGAGCGAGGAGTCGGAAGCCTTGCGCGCCGTCTGCCACCAGCACGAGATCGACCAGCTCGACGGGACGTTCTGGATTCAGCGGCTGTCGCGGCTGAAAAGGGAGCGGCTGGTGAAACGGTATGAGAAGATGTCGCGGGGCTGAAGGTGACTGTTCGCTCCTCTCGCCATTTTTGTTCGTAGTTTATCAAGCCCTCTTCCCGCTCCGTTTGGTCATGGGAGCGTTACGACGCTCGCGTTTGCCGCGCGCGATCTCGGTCGCCAGCGCGTCCAGCTTCGGCTCCCAAAAATTTCTGAATTGATCGATCCATGCATCCACCGCCCGCAGGCCCGCGACATCGACCGAATAGAGTCGTCTCTGCGCCTCCGCCCGAACCGTTGCAAAGCCGCTCTCGCGCAGCACCTTGAGGTGCTGCGACACAGCCGCCTGCGTGATCCCGAACTCGGCCCCGATCACTTCGACGACCTCGCCGGACGCCATTTCCCGAGGCGCGAGCAGCTCGAGGATGCGACGGCGCACGGGATCAGCGAGGACCTCGAAGATTTGCATCAGCTTCCTGTGCCCGGATGGGCGATGTCAGGCGGCATCTCACCGCGATAAAAAGCGATGGTGCGGTCAGAGCGCTGCTTCGCCGAAGCCGCATCGACCCCGCTCGCGACGTGCGCCGCGCGCCAATACTCGCCGCTACTCGTCATGAATTCCTTGCCCGCGGGAGAGCCCATCCATGCCTCGGCCGTTTCGTGGTCGACCGATGCCCCGGTCGCAACATATCGCTCGAGTCCCGCAATGGCGAGATCCCAGCCGATCCCCACGGCCCCCGGACCGAACTGATTCCAATGATCCTCGATCATCGCAGTGTGCTCGAGCGTCAAGCGCGCCTGACTTCGTTCTGCTTTCAGTATGACATCGATCCAGCTCATGGCGCCGCCGAATTCCCACGTCGCAGCAAAATGGGTCGGCGGCGTGCATGCCGTGATGGTACCGCCTGCATTCCCCTTGAGCTGGTACTTTCCACCGAGCCGGAGGTCTCCCTCGACCGGCAAGAACCACCGCGGAATGCGCTGCTGGCTGGTCACTGCGTCCCAGAGATCGTCGACGCTCGTCTCGTAAAGCCGGGTCAATGTCACTGCACTGGCCGCTCTCCCGTCCTTCTCGAAATTCTTTACCGAACGCGTCACAAGCCCCAATACCCTGGCAACGTCGATTTCCATGGCGCTCCTCCTTGTCGTTTCATGCAAGAATGAATACCGGTCGAAGCTAATATAAGTCAATTCTTATATTCAGGAGAGATGCTGCTCAAATATTTCGCCGGCGGCTTCCCGAGCGCCTTCTTGAACATCGTGATGAAGGCCGCGACCGACTCGTAGCCGAGGTCGGCCGAAACCTGCTGCACGCTGGCGCCGGAGGTGAGTTCTCGCAAGGCGACGATCAGGTGCAGTTGCTGACGCCAGCGCCCGAAGCTCAATCCCGTCTCCCTGACGACGAGACGCGCGAGGCTGCTCTCGCTCAGCGCAACGCGATGGGCCCATTCGGCCAGGGTCCTGCGGTCGGAAGGGTCTTTTGCCAGCGCTGCAGCAATCTTCTTCAAGCGCGGCTCGGGCGAGAGCGGCAGATGGAGCTGCTGAACCGGCATGCGAGGGAGTTCGCGCAGAAGGACGCTCGCCAGGAGGTCCACCCTCGCCTCGTCATCCGCAATCTGATCGGACAGCTCGACGATCAATTCACGCAGCAGCGGGGAGATCGAGAGCGTGCAGCACCGATCCGGCAAATCCACGACGTCGGGCTCGATATAGACGAAGAACAGCCGGGCATTTTCTGTCGCGAGGTTGCTGTGCTGCATGCCCCCGGGCACCCAAACTGCGCAATGCGGCGGCACCATCCACAGGCCATTGGGAACGCGGCAGGTGACGCCGCCTCCCAACGCAAAAACAAGTTGCCCTTTGCGGTGCCTGTGATCGGGCACCTCCGCCTTGGTCCCGATCACGTCAACGCGCACGGCGATGACAGGTGCGGAGCGATCGTCCACATCGAGATTCGTCCACGGAAAGCGAAGGGACTGCCGCATGCTTGCCTGTTTTTAGCAATTGATTGGCAGAATACCTAAATCGAGCAGACAAGAAAGTCGATAGGCTGTCGCCTGAACCTGCCTGGCTGCGGCCAGGTGCGCACACGCGAGCAAGAGATACGACCATGCATGCCTTCACGATCGAGACAGCCGCCGGGCTGGAACGTGTGGTCAGCACACAAGGCGGCTCCGTGCGTGGCGGCTCGCGCGATGCCAGCGGCGTGCTGGCGTTCAAAGGCATTCCCTACGCAGCACCGCCGGTCGGACCTTTGCGTTGGTGCGCACCGCAGCCGCCCTCACCATGGGACGGCGTGCGCGATGCGTTGGCGTTCGGCGCGGGGTGTCTATCGGCGCTCGAAAACGACCAGCGGCCGGGACCGCGCGACGAGGATTGCCTCTATCTCAATGTCTGGACCGCGGCGAAGCACGCGGACGAGAAGCGGCCCGTGATGGTGTGGATTCACGGCGGCGGCTTTCAGTTCGGCTCCTCGGCCAATCCCGCGACCGACGGCGGCGCGTTGGCCGCCAAGGGTGTCGTCGTGGTCAGCTTCAATTATCGCCTCGGCATCTTCGGCTTCTACGCCCATCCCGATCTCGACACGGAGGCACCCTCAGGCAATTACGGCCTGCAGGACCAGTTGATGGCGCTGCGCTGGGTCAAGGCCAACATCGCCGGCTTTGGCGGTGACCCCGATAACGTCACCCTGTTCGGCGAATCCGCCGGCGCCATGGCCGTCGGCATTTTGATGGCCTCGCCGCTCGCGCATGGACTGTTTCACAAGGCTATTGGACAGAGCGGCGCGTTCTGGGATGGCAAGCACGGCCCACTCCAGGGCTTTGAAGAAGCTCGCGCGCGTGGCCTCGCTTTCGCCCGGCAACAGGGCAACGGGTCCATCGCGGCCTTGCGCAGCATGCCGGCCGACCGGTTGAATGCAGCCGCGCCGTGGAGTTTCAGGACCAGCCCCGTCGTGACCGCGTTCTCGCCGAGTATCGATCATCACGTCGTGCCTGATGTGCCCGCGCGGCGATTCCTGCGCGGCGAACAGATGCACATCCCCTTGCTGGCGGGCTGGAATGCCGCCGAGGAAGTCCCTTTCGCCCCGCAGTCCCTCCCCGATCAATCGGCGAAAGCCTTTGTCGCCGCGGCTGCGGAGATGTTCGGCAAGGAACGCATCGCCGATTTCCTGAAGGTCTATCCCGCCGCGACCGACGTGGAGGCCAAAGCGTCCGCGGCGGCGCTTAACGGCGACACTGTGGTCGGCGAGCAATGCTGGCAGTGGCTGCGGCTGCATCGGCGCGAGGGACGTGCGCCCGTTTACGGTTATCACTTCAGCTACACCTCGCGTTACACGCCGATCGCCTCGCATGTCACGGACATTCCGTTCGTGTTCGGCAGCCTGACGCCGCAACAGGTGATCGGCAGCACGACGCCACCGGCCGAAGAAGACCGCGCCCTGGCGCAGACGATGATGAGCTATTGGGTGAATTTCGCCGCACACGGCGATCCCAACGGATCCGGCCTGCCGCCCTGGCCCGCCTATGACGAGAACGATGTCGTGCAGATCCTGGGCACAAAGATCAAAGCCCACCGCAATCCGCAAGCCGCTCGCTTCCGCTTCCTCGACAGTTTCAGGCAGGACGGCATATTGCCGATGCGCTGGCGGGAGGTGCCGTAAGCGGCCTCACCCGCCCGCCATCAACTCTTTCGCCAGCGCCATGTAGGCCGGCAGCGTCACGGGATCGTTGGCGGCGTTGCCCGCGGCCGGATGCGAGGCGTAGCGCGCGATCACCATCTCGGCTTTGGGATCGACGTAGATGCCCTGGCCGTGAACGCCGCGCGCCATGTAGGCGCCGTGGGCGTTGTGCGTGACCCACCATTGATTGCGATAGGACGCACCGGGCAGCGTGGTGTAGCCGGCCGGCTTGAATTTTTCGGGATCGCCGCCGCGCGCGATGTCCTCGACGACAGATGATGGCACGATCTGGCGGCCGTTGAAGCGGCCGTGATTGCGGATGGTCTCGCCGAAGCGGGCGAGATCGCGCAAGCAGGTCGACAGGCCGCCGCCGCCGCTTTCGGTGCCGATACGATCGACGTGGTAATGCGCGTCCTCCTCCGCGCCCATCGGCGTCCATATCCGCTCGGAGAGAAGATCGGACAACGTCATGCCGCTGGCGCGCCTGATGATCCAGGCCAGCACGTCGGAATTGACGGTCTTGTAGGCAAAGGCCTTGCCGTGCTCGCCCTGCTTTTTCTGCGCGACGAGGAAATCGAAAATATTGGTCGCGCCGTCATAGCCCGGCGGAATCGGCGCCATGCCGTTCGCCCGCCGCAGCCCCCACACCGCGGAATTCCTGTCGGTGTAAACTTCGGTGTATGCGAGCCCCGTGGTCATATCCATGGCCTCCCGCACGCGCGCATCGCCGAATGCGCTGGCCCTCAGCTCCGGCACATACTCCGTAACAGGCGCCTGCGGATCGATTTTGCCCTCGGCGACCAGAATGCCGGCGAGCGTGCCGGTGAACGATTTCGTCACCGACATCGCGATATGCGGCTTGTGCGGCTTCAACGCGCCAAAGTAGCGCTCGTAGATCAGCTTGCCCCGATGCATCACGGCGATGCCGTCGGCATAGGTCTCCTCCAGCATTTTTGCGAAGGTCATGGGACGTCCATCCATCGTGATCGAGGCGACCGCACTGATGTCATGGTCTTCGCGCGGAAGCACCGACGCGGGCCCCGCCCCGCGCCAGACGTTCACGGTCGGCACCAGCTGGCGGATGTTGCTCCACGCCCAGCGCAGCTCGGGGAAGCTGCGGAACGAGCCGTTCTGGAAGCTGACGGTGCGGTCCGGTGCCGGCGGGAAGCCTTTCATCCAGCCGAGGGTTTCGGGGTCGGTTTCGGTGGCGGTTGCGGGTGCGGGTGACTGGCTGGGGTCGGCGGCGGTGGACATGAAGGCAGGCTCCAGAGGGGACGTCGCGGTCGTAGCACGGGAGCGCGCAACAGAGACCCGGCGTTTGTGCAAGGCGACCTGCACGATGAGGCGGCGCTATTTCAGCGGCAGAAAAAGCTCCGCGACCGTCTCATGCTCCGGCACCTCCGGGAAGAAGCTCAGCCGCTGGCAATAGATCGGGAAGTCGCGCGCTTCCTCGCCGCTGGCCGGGAGCCACTCGCGATAAAGAAAGAGCGCGGCCGGTTCCAGATTGTCGGTGTACCCGACAACGCGCAGCACGGCGCAGCGTCCGCCGGGAATCTCGCCGGCTTTGATCTCTTCGCCGTTCGCTTCGATGGGCTGGCCGGTCCCGACACAAAGGTCCATGCGATATTCGGCGGGCGGCACAGGACGCCGCTCGGAATGCCAGACATTGAAGGTCGGACTTGTCCTGGGGTGAAGGCCGGCGGCCCTGCGCCACGCGATGAACCGCTGGATGGTGGCGGGAAGCGTTGCCGGGTCGCCCCGATGCTCCATGATCGCCACCGGTGTCGGGGACACATCGCGTATCGTTACGTCGTCAGTGGTAAAAATTGTCTGCATGAGCTTGCTCCTGGCGTTGTCGAGAGGCACGAAGGCCGCAAGCCACGGCTCCCAGTCGGGAGACTTCCGGAACGATGACGGCGATTGCCCGAACCGTTGCCGAAAGGCGCGGGCGAAGGCGTCGGGTGCATCGTAACCTGCATCCATCGCGATCTCAGTGACATCAAGGGCGTCCATGTAGGCCAGCTGATGCGAAGCGCGCTTCATACGGGCCAGATGGATATAGCGATGCACTGACAACCCGAAAGTCGCCGTGAACTGCCGGTGGAAATGAAATTTTGAGAAGGCCGCAACATCGCTCACCGTTTCCAGGTCCAGATCATCGTCGAGATGCCGGTCAATATGATCCAGCACCCGCCGCATCCGGGCCTGATAGTTTTGCAGCGGCGCCTTCATCATCCCTCCTCCGTGGCGGCTCAATCTAGACGCTGACGGCCATGGTTTGCCCGACCGATCTTGCGGTTTGGCACGGATTCCGTCAGGAGGGCGGCAACTCGACAATGTGATCGAGCACAGGCACGCCGAGCGGCCGGAAGTGCCTGACACGACCGCACCTATTGCTTGAAACAATGCTCGCGATGCCAATTAAGAAAATGGGGGTGAGGCCGATCGGATATCCGATGCGGCGCAAGGGCGCGACCGGTCTTGTTGATGATCGACCGCACTCCGTCGGGATCATTTGTTTGGCGCGAGATCAATATCTCCAAATCGTCTGCCAAACTGATCAGACCGCGATCGAACATCCAATGCGCGGTACCGGAAAATGATGTCCGGACCACTCGCCTCAACCGGTCGTATGTGAGCCGCGGCGACTTCTGCGCGCCCCATCCCGTTGATGAGCTTTAGCCCAGTAATCGCGCAACGCTCATCATAGGCCCGCAACACGATCCGACGAAAAACTCGATCGCGTAAGACTCTCGACACTGTGAGGCTAACGCGGTCTCTCTGCTGGTCGAACCTAAACGGCGTCTGCCTCTCCTCAACCTGAAGCAGTCGAACGTCCTCATCCACCCGGGGCAACAAGGGCGCGCCCTCCGCCAAACCGAGTTCGCATATTCTATTGAAATCGTCCGGAGAGATTGGGCGGACTGCCGACTGCGCACGTCCTGAAATTCGGCCCTGCTCATTCAGGACGCCGCGCTCTACGGGACCAGTCGGCCCGTTGAAAGGGACTGGATTGGCAAAATCGAGATAACTTCCGGGCTCGATCAGAGCGAGATACATCCCCGAGGCACCAGGGTCGGGAATCACCTGCTGAACCCGAGCAATCGCAAAGTAGCCGCGCGTCTCCGAGACCTTGCTTGGTTCGTAATAGATGATCCAATCGCCGATGCAGGCTTCAACGCGGCGGAGATATTGACTGGGAAACTGATATTGTTCAGCCGGGCTGTCATCGTAGATCGAGTCCGATCGATGGATGAATACCCCAAATCCCATGATTATGCGACGACGCCTCTCCAGGAAGTAACTGCCTAATCCAGTGATGCCGAACCTGGAGAGGAAACTCCCTACTCCCACTCGATTATTTTGAGCGATCATAATGCTTTGATTTAACAGACAAAAGTCTTTCCCTGTACGACGAAGAACCGACTGCCCGATCCGTCAGAAATTTGCACTGTTGAATTCAAAGGAGAATTTCGGCGATCTGGAATCTGCTCGGTTTCAGCGACTATCGCCGACGATCGGTCGATTTTTTTGAAAGCCCGACGAATGTAAGCAGAAACGCCTCGCTGAAAAAAGACCGTCACCGTCCATGCGACCGGGGATTTTTGGTCCAATCGCGCCGATCTGGCGCGTCGGATCGGCGAGCGCCGTGAAGGGTCAGTCCAAACCCCACATCCGTAGTGTTTCCCTTGCAGGAAACCCACATGGCGGCACTGGCGTTCACACAATGGCCGACCTGTGCAGCGCCTACGCGCGCCCATCGTGTGGGCCAGTCTCTGATGGAACCCTAAGTCCCGCTTCTGCAAGAGGAGCTCATATGCAAGAGTTCGAGCGTATCAAAGTCTTGTTCGTTGCCGGGTTTGGGCCAATCGTCCGCGATAGAGTCGCGGGCGGAAAATTATACGGCGAGACCCTCAATATCTCATTCAAGAAGGAGCAGGGTGGTTACCTGCATACTGAGGCTCTGAAAGGAGTTCGGACCTTCGCCTTGTGGCCGCTCGATCAGGTGGCACAGTCCTGCTTTGGCAAAGATTCCTGGCCAGACAATACACCTGTTCCCCAAGCATGGCTCGAATTTGATGTCGAAGACGTTGAAGGCGCAACTGCGGAACTGGAATCGCAAGGCTATCGACTGCTCATCAAGAACAAGAAGGAGCCATGGGGTCAGACTGTCACACGGTTCCTTTCGCCGGAAGGAATTCTGGTTGGACTAACAATCACTCCATCGATGCGGGACTCATGAGTGCCTCGGTGAATGTTTGGTGTCCCGCTCATTTCGACACTATCGAAGACGATCTGTTAAACTGAATTCCTAGTCCTATCCGCTACTATCCAAACGCCGCCTTTTCTACGCCCCTTTACTCCCACTCAATCGTCCCAGGCGGCTTGCTCGTCACATCATACACCACCCGGTTCACGCCCTTCACCTCGTTGATGATGCGCGTGGCGGTCTCGCCGAGGAACTTCATGTCGAACTGGTAGAAGTCCGCGGTCATGCCGTCGGTTGAGGTGACGGCGCGCAGGCCCACGACGAAGTCGTAGGTACGGCCGTCGCCCATGACGCCTACCGTCTTCACGGGCAGCAGCACGGCGAAAGCCTGCCAGATGTCGTCGTATAGGCCTGCTTTCCGGATCTGATCGATGTAGACGGCGTCGGCCTGGCGCAGGATGTCGAGTTTTTCGCGCGTGATGTCGCCGGGGCAACGGATGGCAAGGCCGGGGCCCGGGAACGGATGGCGGCCGACGAAGATTTCGGGCAGGCCGAGCTCGCGCCCGAGCTTGCGGACCTCGTCCTTGAACAGCTCGCGCAGGGGCTCGACCAGCTTCATGTTCATGCGCGCAGGGAGGCCGCCGACATTGTGGTGCGACTTGATCGTCACCGAGGGGCCGCCGGTGAAGGAGACGCTCTCGATCACGTCAGGATAGAGCGTGCCTTGGGCGAGGAAATCGGCGCCGCCGATCTTCTTGGCCTCCTGCTCGAACACCTCGATGAAAAGGCGGCCGATGGTCTTGCGCTTGGTCTCGGGGTCGGTGACGCCTTCGAGCTCGCCCAAAAACTGTTTCGAGGCATCCACGTGCACGAGCGGGATGTTGTAATGGTGGCGGAACAGGTCAACCACGGTCTTGGCTTCATCGAGGCGGAGCATGCCGTGATCGACGAACACGCAGGTGAGCTGGTCGCCGATGGCTTCGTGGATCAGCACGGCGGCCACGGCGGAATCGACGCCGCCGGAGAGGCCGCAGATCACCTTGCCCTTGCCGACCTGGCTGCGGATCTTAGCAATCTCCTCCTCGCGAAAGGCGCGCATGGTCCAGTCGCCGGAGAGGCCTGCGATCTTGCGGACGAAATTGCGGATCAGTTTTGCGCCGTCGGGCGTGTGCACCACTTCCGGGTGGAACATCAGGCCGTAATATTTGCGTGTCTCGTCCTGGATGATCGCGAAGGGCGCGTTCGGCGAGGTGCCGGCGACGGAGAAGCCCGGCGGCATCTGCGTGATGCGGTCGCCATGGCTCATCCAGACCTGGTTCTTGCCGCCTGACGACCAGACGTCCTCGAACAGCTTGCTCGCGGCTTTGACCTCGACATCGGCGCGGCCGAATTCGCGGTGATGACCGCCCTCGACGGTGCCGCCGAGCTGGGCTGCCATGGTCATCTGGCCGTAGCAGATGCCGAGCACGGGCACGCCCGAATCGAAGATTGCTTGGGGCGCGCGGGGCGAGCCCGCCTCATGCACCGACTCAGGGCCGCCGGAGAGAATCACCGCCTTCGGCTTCATCTCCTTGAAGGCTTGTTCGGCCTTGTTGAACGGGACGATCTCGCAATAGACGCCGTCCTCGCGCACGCGGCGCGCAATCAGCTGCGTCACCTGGCTGCCGAAGTCGACGATGAGAATCTTGTCGTGCGCCGAGGCCACTGAGAGCGTCGACGCGGAGCGGTCGTTCTGTGCTGCTGTCATGGCAAGCAGATACGCGACGGAGGCTTTTCCCGCAACCGCGCGGGCCGCGCGCCCACATTCTTCTTTGGGTATGCACAAATGGATATAGGTAAGTATTATTGACCTAATACGCCCCGTCACTCACCAGGGGCCGATCAGGGAGGACGCCATGCCACCGCATCATCAGCCGTCGAATCTCGCCGCGCTCGGCCGCACCTGGGTCGAGGCCTGGAATACTGGCGATCTCGAACGCGTGCTCACGCTCTACGACGACGAGGCCGTGATGACCTCGGACCGCATCCCCGCGATGGGGTTCGAGCCGGATGGCACCGTGCGCGGCAAGGACGCTTTGCGCGCCTATTGGGGCAAGGCGCTCGGGCTGTTGCCGAACCTGCATTTCTCGCTGATCGAATTGTTCGTCAGCCCTGACAGCGTGGTGGTGTTCTACGAGAACGAGCGGGGCAAGCGGATCTGCGAGTATCTGCGGGTGAACGCGGCGGGGCTGATCGTGCAGGGCTCGGCTAATCATTTGGCGCCCTAAGCCTATCCTCGTCATTGCAATGACGGAGATTGTGGCGAACGCATACGCTAACAACACCGCCGCCGGCACCACGACCAGGACCCCCACCATGAAACTCCCGACGTCCCCCTTCACCGTCACCGACTGGAGCAAGGTCATCCCGACCATCCATCCCGGCGAGACCGGGCAGGCCCAGTGGCGCACGCTCAACATCGGCGATCTCCGGGTGCGGATGGTCGAGTATTCACCGGGTTATCTCGCCGACCATTGGTGCGATCGCGGCCACGTGCTCTACGTGCTGCAAGGCGAGCTCGACAGCGAGCTGCGCGACGGCCGCACGTTCAAGCTCACGGCGGGGATGAGCTACCAGGTCTCGGATTTCGGCGACGCCGCGCATCGGTCCTCCACAGCGACCGGGGCAACGCTTTTCATCGTCGATTGAGGCCTCCCGGGTGGTTAATTTGCACCGCAAAATAGCAAATTGGCGCGACATCCCGAACCACGGGTGATGCCTTGAAGTGGCCCCAAAATCTCGCTATATTGTGATCATCGATACTTGGCCGAACGACTGGGCCGCTTCGCTTCGTTGCTGACGGGCGCGCACGCTTCAGATGAATTCTCCAACATCGACTGATGAGGACTATGGACGCAATGTCGCGTTCCGGTCTGCGTGTTAACTTCTCAAGCAAAGGAAATTCCCCATGGCTATGGGCACCGTGAAGTGGTTCAACAATCAAAAGGGTTTTGGTTTCATCCAGCCGGATGACGGCGACAAGGACGTGTTCGTGCACATCAGCGCCGTCGAGCGCGCCGGCCTCTCGACCCTCAACGAGGGCCAGAAGGTCTCGTTCGACATCGTCGCCGATCGTCGCAGCGGCAAGTCCTCCGCTGACAATCTCCGCGTCGGCTAATCGCCAGCGCAACAGCGCTCTGACCACGGACGTACCGGTTAGAAGCGTTGAGACAACAGACCCCGCGAACCGGTAACGGTTCGCGGGTTTTTTTGTTTGGGTGGTTTTAGCCGGTCTTCTTCAGCACCGAAACGAAGAACCCGTCCGTGCCCGTCCGCCGCGGCGTCATCAGCCATCCCTCCGGCGACTGCAGCGCGGCCTGCGCAAACTCCTCCGACTTGTCCCAGAGCACACTCGCGGTCTGCTCGGGTGGCACCACCGCGAATTCGGGATGGCGGCCGGTGAACGCCCTCACCTGCTCGCCGTTCTCCTCGGGCAGCACCGAGCAGGTGATGTAGGCGATGCGGCCGCCGGCCTTGACCAGCGGAACCGCGCGATCGAGCACCGCGGTCTGGTCCCTCAGGCGAATCTCCAGTGCCCCCGGGCGCATGCGCCATTTGGCGTCGGGGTTGCGGCGCCAGGTTCCGGTTCCCGTGCACGGCGCGTCGATCACGACAAGGTCGGCGGTGGCGCTGATGTCGGCCAGCGGATCGGTCTCGCCCTTGGGCGTGCGCACATCGGCATTGTGGACGCCGGCGCGCGACAGGCGTTCGTGAATGGGTACGAGCTGCCGCTTGTCGCTGTCGGTTGCGATCAGCCGGCCCTTGCCCTGCATCATCGCGGCGAGCGCCAGCGTCTTGCCGCCGGCGCCGGCGCAGAGATCAATCACCTGCTCGCCGGGTTTTGCCGCAGTCAAAGCGGCCGCAAGCTGCGATCCCTCATCCTGCACTTCAATTGCGCCCTTGATGAAATCCTCTTCCGCCTGGACGCCCGGGTTGCGTGCATCGGCCGAAAGCGCGATGCGCAGGCCGGTTGCGGACCAATGCGTCGGTTTCGCATGAAGATGAGCAAGCGCCCCCAGCACCTTGTCGCGATTGGATTTTAGCGTGTTGACGCGCAGGTCGAGCGGCGCCCGGCTCGCCATCGCGGCGGCCTCCGCCACGCGGTCCTCGCCGAATGCCTTCGCAAAGTACGGCTCCAGCCATTCCGGATAGTCGCCGGCGATCGCGGCCGGGGCGTCCTTCAGCGAGCGCACGGCGAGCGCGGCCTGCTCGGCGTCGGTCAGCGGCGCGGGGGCAAAGCGGCTGCCGTCGAACAGCGCGGCCATGGTGGCCGCGGCCATGTTGCGCTCGAGGCGGAGCATTCCGATCAGCCGCGCCCGCGCGGTGTCGGAATCCATCAGGAACGCACTCGATGCATAGCGGCGCAGCACGTCCCAGACGAGGCCGGCGATCGCGGCGCGGTCGCCGGAGCCGGCGAAGCGGTGCGCGGTGCCCCACTCCTTCAGTGCCTTGGCCGCGGGAACGCGGTCCTTCTCGATAGTGTCGATCAGTTCGATGGCTGCGGACAGCCGGGCAGCGGGAGTCATTTCAAATCTTTCAGTGAATCCTGCAGATCAGGATTGGCGATTAGCGCCTAGATCAGCAACAGCATTTTCAGCGCGAAGTAGATCCACATCGCCAGCAGCACGAGCACGCCGGCGAGCCAGATCGTGGAGCGCGGGCCGAGCTGGTTCGAGGAGACGAATACGCCGGCATGGACGAACCGCGTCGCCACGAACACCCAGGACATCAGCACGATGAAGAGATCGGCATGGCGCAAGGGAAGCGCCAGCGCGATCAGGACATAGAGCAGCACCGGCAGCTCGAACTGGTTGCGGTAGCAATTGGCGAATTGTGTGGCGCCCTGCGGCCAGTTGGGCTCGCCCAGGGCAATGTCGCGGCTCTTGGTCTCGCCGGAGACGAGCGCGCGCCGGCGCCCCAGCGCCATGGCGATCAGGAGCGCGAAGGTGAGACCGATCTGCACGAAGACCGGCAGCAAAACCATTTGAATGGACATCGGAATTTTCCCGGGATCTTCCCATCCGGCGGAAGGCACAGCTAGCGTCCATTAGCCGTCACCGCTGTTCCTGACAATCAACGAGTTGAACCGGCGTTCCCGATGAGGCGACCAACTGTCGATAGGCCTCAATTCACTGGTGATGAACTCAGGGCTCGCCTTCGAGCCGAGCAGTTCGAGATGTTTGCGCATATCGACCTGCGCCGGATCGCCAGCGGTCACGTGCACCAGCGGCGCGACTTCACCTGGCGCCACACCCACCACGTCTGGGCGCCTCAGCCGGCTTCAGGGATCAACGACGCGCGCCAGGACCGGATCGCGATCAAGAAGGTCGGGCTCGTGGAGTACCGCTTCCAGCCCGACAGCTTTGAGGTCCGCCATGTCAGGGCGGCCGGCCAGGTCGACGTCTACATCGAGGAGCTGTTCGCCCAGATGGGCGGCGAGCACTAGCTCGCCGGCCGGTGTTCAAGCGACGCTTTTGAGATCCTGCTGGATCGCGGCAAGCAAGGATTGCAGAGCCTCGCTGTTCACCGGCTTGGTCCCGGTATCGGCACGCTGAACATTGGCAGGCCGCGCGGCTTTGACCGGACGCTTGGGGAATGGCGGCAAAGGCGTGGGCATCGCGGGTTGCGTGAACGCGCGCTCATCGTCGCCGTGAACGAATTTGCCATGGATGACGTCGTCTCGACGGCCCATGAGGAACATGGTCGCCCAATAGCCGGCGGCCAAAAGGATTACGCAGAAAACAACAATCTCTAACATCATCGCACCTGAAATATGCGCAATGATTCAATGCCTTCGCGGGCCCGTCAATGAACCGACGGTCACACTTGCGGCTTTTGCGGGCAGGTGTGGCCGATCGGTCACTCTTTATTAACCAATCTCCGGCCCTCGGGGGGCCGGAGCGGCGGATCAAGCCTTGTCCGGCCCGACCCGCACCAGCTGCTTGCCGAAATTGGCGCCCTTCAGGAGCCCCATGAAGGCTCCGGGCGCGCTTTCCAGGCCCTCAGTGACGAACTCCTTGTACTTGACCTTGCCGTCCCGGACCCAGCCGGACATGTCGCGCAGGAAGTCACCATGGCGGGAGGCGAAGTCGGAGACGATGAAGCCGCGGAACGTCAGCCGCTTGGTCAGGGTCGCGCGCATCATGCTGGCCGCCCATTTCGGCGGCTTGGCCTCGGTGTCGTTGTAGTGCGCGATCAGGCCGCAGACCGGCACGCGCGCGAACGGGTTGAGCAGCGGGAACACCGCCTCGAACACGACGCCGCCGACATTCTCGAAATAGACGTCGATGCCCTTCGGACAGGCGTCTTTCAGCTTCGCCGCCAGATTAGGATCGCGGTGATCGAGGCAGGCATCGAAGCCGAGCTCCTTCACCACGTAGTCGCATTTGTCCTTGCCGCCGGCGATTCCAACCGCGCGTGCGCCCTTGACCTTCGCGATCTGGCCTACCGCCGAGCCGACCGCGCCGGAGGCGCCGGCGACGACGACGGTCTCGCCTTCCTGCGGCTTGCCGATATCGAGCAGGCCCGTGTAGGCGGTCATGCCGGGCATGCCGAGCACGCCAATGGCCGTCGAGATTGGCGCGAGCTTCGGGTCGATCTTGTTCAGCCCCTTGCCGTCGGAGATCGCATGCGTCTGCCAGCCCGCGCGCGACAGCACGATGTCGCCCTTGGCGAAGTTCGGATCGTTGGACGTCGCGACCTCGCAAACCGTACCGGCTTCCATCACGCCGCCGACCGGCACCGGTGTCGCGTAAGACGGACCGTCGCTCATGCGCCCACGCATATAGGGATCGAGCGACAGCCAGATCGTGCGCAGCAGGACTTCGCCCGCGCCTGGCGTCGGGACTGCGAATTCCTCAAGGCGGAAATCGGACGACTTCGGCTCGCCGACGGGACGCGCGGCGAGAACGATGCGTTTTGCTTGGGTCATGATGGCTTCCTCCAGATTATGCTTCGGCGCGAACGGAAGCGGAGGGAGGCAGCTGCGTCAATACAAAAGCAGTAGCGCGCGTGTCGCTGGCCGTGCGCGCCTCTCGTGTCCCGGACGCGCTGCAGCGCCCTTGCGCTGCTGCGCGGAGCCGGGACCCAGAACGCCCCATGCGATCAGGTGGAAAGATGGGCCCCGGCTCTGCAGCGCACCGCTAAAGAAGCGCTGCGCTGCGTCCGGGGCACGAAAGCGAGACGACTAACCGCCGCCCGGATAGTTCGGCGCTTCACGCGTGATGGTCACGTCGTGGACGTGGCTTTCGCGCAGGCCCGCACCGGTGATGCGGACGAAGTTCGCCTTCTGATGCAGCTCCTGCATGTCCTTTGCACCGACATAACCCATCGCGGCGCGCAAGCCCCCGGCGAGCTGGTGCATGACGTTGCCGACCGCGCCCTTGTAGGGCACCTGGCCCTCGATGCCTTCTGGCACGAGCTTCAGCGTGTCCTTGATGTCCTGCTGAAAGTAGCGGTCGGCCGAGCCGCGCGCCATCGCGCCGACCGAGCCCATGCCGCGATAGGCCTTGTAGGAGCGGCCCTGCCACAGGAACACCTCGCCGGGCGTCTCGTCGGTGCCGGCGAGCAGCGAGCCGACCATCGCGATGTCGGCGCCGGCGGCGAGCGCTTTGGCAAGGTCGCCGGAGAACTTGATGCCGCCGTCGGCGATGACGGGGATGTCGGCCTTCTTGGCAGCTTCGACCGCATCCATGATCGCGGTGAGCTGCGGCACGCCGACGCCGGCGACGATGCGCGTGGTGCAGATCGAGCCCGGGCCGATGCCGACCTTGATGCAGTCCGCCCCCGCATCGATCAGCGCCTGTGCGCCCTCGGAGGTCGCGACGTTGCCGGCAACGACCTGCACGGAATTGGACAGTCGCTTGATGCGGTTGACCGCATGCAGCACGTGACGGGAATGGCCGTGCGCGGTGTCGACCACGACGAGATCGACGCCGGCATCGATCAGCCGCTCGGTGCGCTCGAAGCCGCTATCACCGACCGTGGTGGCGGCGGCGACGCGCAGGCGCCCCTGCGCGTCCTTGCAGGCCAGCGGATGCGCGACCGCCTTCTCTATGTCCTTCACGGTGACCAGTCCGACGCAGCGATATTGATCGTCGACGACGAGCAGCTTCTCGATGCGGTGATGGTGCAGCAACCGGCGCGCCTCGTCCTGGCTGACATTCTCGCGCACCGTGACGAGACCTTCATGCGTCATCAGCTCGGAGATTTTTTGCTGGCGGTCGGTGGCAAAGCGGACGTCGCGGTTGGTGAGGATGCCGACCAGCTTGCCCGGCGTGGACTTGCCCGCACCGGTGACGACGGGAATGCCCGAGATGCCGTGATCGCTCATCAGCTTGAGCGCGTCGTCCAGCGTGGCGTCGGGACTGATGGTGAGCGGGTTCACCACCATGCCCGACTCGTAGCGCTTGACCTGCCGCACCTGGGCGGCCTGCCCTTCGGGATCGAAATTGCGGTGGATGACGCCGAGCCCGCCGGCTTGCGCCATGGCGATCGCCATGCGGGCTTCGGTGACCGTGTCCATGGCGGAGGCCATGATCGGGATGTTGAGCGGGATGGCGCGGGTGACGCGGGAGCGGATGTCGACCTCGCCCGGCATGACGTCCGACAGGCCCGGCTTCAACAGCACGTCGTCGAACGTAAAGGCTTCGCGAATGCCCTGAAGTTGCACCGTGGCCATTTGCCAACTCCTTCCTGCGGCCCTGCCGCAAATAGCTATGGATGAGCGCCGCCCTCGGCGTACCTTGCGGCATCGCCGGAGAATCGGAGCCCATCGGTGGGGTTGACGCGGGTCGATAGCACGGGAGGGTGACGAATCAAAGCAAATCGGACCGCCGGCCAGCCATGCACAGGCCTTTTTAGGCAAGTTCAGCGCGGATAGCCCCGCGGCCCGTGCCGGCGGATGGCGTCCACGACGTCCCCGTGCCGGTAGATCATCGCGATCTCCGGCGCAGGGGCGCGCCCATCTGGGGTCACGCTGGATTTAGGTGCTATGCGTTGATCCGCAATGGTCGCGGGTCGGCGGCGGTGATAAGCCGCAACTCCGCCCTTCCTTCCGATTTCCATTACCAATTCGTCATGGTCGACAAGCAACGCGTCATTCCACTGATCGTGGCCACTGCTCTCTTCATGGAGAACATGGATTCGACGGTCATCGCCACATCGCTGCCGGCGATCGCGGCCGACATCGGCACCAGCCCGTTGACGCTCAAGCTCGCGATCACCTCCTATCTGCTGTCGCTTGCGGTGTTCATCCCGGCGAGCGGCTGGACCGCCGACCGGTTCGGCGCGCGCATGGTGTTTGCGATCGCGGTCGGCGTGTTCATGGTCGGCTCGGTCGGCTGCGCGCTCTCGACATCCGTCAACGATTTCGTGTTCGCGCGCATCCTGCAAGGCATGGGCGGAGCGATGATGACCCCGGTCGGACGCCTCGTGCTGCTGCGCTCCGTCGACAAGAGCGCGCTGGTCAATGCAATGGCCTGGGTGACGGTCCCTGCCCTGATCGGCCCCGTGATCGGGCCGCCGCTCGGCGGCTTCATCACCACCTATACGTCGTGGCACTGGATATTCCTGATCAACATCCCGATCGGGCTGCTCGGCATCTTCATGGCCTTGCGCTTCATTGATCCCATCAAGAGCGAGGAACGTGAGCCGTTCGACCTCTACGGCATGGTGCTGGCGGGCCTCGGCCTCGCCGGCATCGCCTTCGGGCTGTCGGTTGCCGGTCTCAATCTGCTGCCGTGGAGCACGATTGCCGCCCTGGTCGTCGGCGGATCGATCTCGATGACGCTCTACGTCATTCACGCGCGGCGGACGGGATCGCCGGTGCTCGACTTCTCGCTGCTGAGGCTTCCGACGCTGCGCGCGGCCATTCTCGGCGGGTTCATATTCCGGCTCGGCATCGGCGCGCTGCCGTTCCTGTTGCCGCTGCTGATGCAGATCGGCTTCGGCCTGTCGCCGTTCAAGTCCGGTCTCGTCACGTTCGGCTCTTCGCTCGGCGCCATGGGCATGAAGGCGCTCGCCGCACGCATCATCCGCGCGTTCGGCTTCCGCAATCTGATGACGGTGAACGCACTCGTCAGCGCGGTTTTCCTCGCCGCCTGTGCGCTGTTCACGGTGACG
Organism: Bradyrhizobium sp. LB8.2; assembly: GCF_040548035.1. Lineage (NCBI taxonomy): Bacteria > Pseudomonadati > Pseudomonadota > Alphaproteobacteria > Hyphomicrobiales > Nitrobacteraceae > Bradyrhizobium > Bradyrhizobium sp. LB8.2. The sequence goes on from NZ_JBEPQV010000005.1 coordinate 94,871, forward strand.
ACGCCGCTGCTCATCATCATGATCATTCTGGTGATCGGCGGCTTCTTCCGCTCGCTGGAATTCACCGCGATCAACACGGTGGCCTATGCCGACGTCGAGACCGCGCAGATGAGCCGCGCCACCACGCTCGTCAGCGTCAACCAGCAGCTCGCGATCTCGGCCGGCGTCGCCGTGGGTGCCGCCTCGGTGGAGACCACGATGTGGCTCAGCCATGTCAGCGAGCTCAACGCCACCGTGTTTGCGCCGGCCTTCGTCGTGATCGCCCTGACCTCAGCTGCGTCGAGCTGGTTCTTCTGGCAGATGCCCGATGATGCCGGCCACGAAGTCTCCGGCCGCAAGGCGGTCGAGATCGCGAGCCGCAAGGGTGCGGGCAAGGGCGCGGCGAGTGCCGCCATCAAGGCAGCGACGGAGGATACCCAGGACGCGCGGGATCAGCGGCTGGGGTAGTCTCTCTTCTCGCCATTGCGAGCAGTGACGGAGTTTGTTGCTATTCCGTCGCCCCGCCCCGAAATCCCGTCGCGAGCACGTAGCGCTCCGAGGAATCCGCACGGCTTGCGGCAGGCTTGACGTGACGCACCGTCGCAAAATCGCGCTTGAGCTGAGCGAGCAGCTCGGCGTCGGCGCCGCTCTGGAACGCCTTTGCCAAAAAAGTTCCGCCGGGCTTCAGCACGTCGCAGGCAAAGGCGGCGGCGGTCTCGATCAGGCCGACGATGCGGAGCTGGTCGGTCTTGCGGTGGCCGGTGGTGTTGGCGGCCATGTCGGACATCACGACATCGGCGCCGCCGCCGAGCATGGCCTTGAGCTTGTCCGGCGCGTCATTGTCCATGAAATCGAGCTGAGCGAACTCGACGCCGGCAATCTCGGGGATGTCCAACAGGTCGATCGCGATCACCTTGCCCTTGCCGTCGACGGAGCCGACGCGCTTGGCAGCGATCTGGCTCCAGCCGCCCGGCGCAGCGCCGAGATCGACCACCGCCATGCCGTGCTTGAGCAGCCGATATTTGTCGTCGATCTCCAGCAGCTTGAACGCGGCGCGCGACCGATAGCCCAGCGCCTTCGCCTTGATGACATAGGGATCGTTGAGCTGCCGCTCCAGCCAGAGCTTCGACGACAATTTGCGCTTGCCGTGGGTCTTGACCTGGACGTGCAAGCGGCCGGTGGTGTCCTTGGCCATCTCACCAGCTCCTGAGTGCGCCGTCTTCGCGCATCATCTCGACCAGCATGCCCTCGCGCAGGCCCCGGTCGGCGACGCGCAGGCGCGACAGCGGAAAGGCGCGGCGGATCGCATCGAGGATGGCGCAGCCGGCCAGCACGAGATCGGCGCGCTCGACGCTGATGCAGCTGTTGCCGGCGCGTTCCTCGTAGCTCATGCCGAGCAGCATGTTGATGGTCGCGGTGACGTCGGTATCATTCATCCAGATGCTGTCGATCCGGCGCCGGTCGTAGCGCGCGAGCTTGAGATGGATGCCGGCAAGCGTCGTCACCGTGCCCGACGTGCCGAGCAGATGCATGTCGGCAAGATCGCCGCCATGCTGTTCGGCAAACGGCGTGATGTGACGGGCGACCTCGCGCTCCATCGCAGCGTAGATCTCCGGCGTCACGTCGCGCCCGCCGAATTGCTCGGCCAGTGTGACCACACCGAACGGAATCGACATCCAGGCTTTTATGCGTGGCTCCGGATTCTCCGGGTCGCGCTCGATCCGCACCAGCTCGGTCGAGCCGCCGCCGATGTCGAACAGGATTGCGCCGCGCCCCCTGGGATCGACCAGCGGCGAGCAGCCGAGCACGGCGAGCGCCGCCTCGGTCTCGCGGTCGATCACCTCGAGCTCGATGCCGGTCTCGGCCACGACGCGGCTGCGAAAATCCTCCGCATTCGAAGCCGCACGGCAGGCCTCGGTGGCGATCAGCCGCAATCGCTTGGCTTTGCGCAGATTGATCTTGTCGCGACAGATGCCGAGCGCCACGACGGCGCGCTCGATCGCGGCCTCGCTGATGCAGCCGGTTGCCGAGACACCCTCGCCGAGCCGGATGATGCGCGAGAACGAATCGACCACGCGAAAGCCGTCATGGGTCGGACAGGCGATCAGGAGCCTGCAATTGTTGGTGCCGAGGTCCAGCGCCGCATAGACGCCGGTTCCCGGCGCTTGCGCGCCGACGGCCGGTTCCGTGGCAAACGCCACCGCCGCCATCGACCCCAGCTCACCGTGCGGCGCAAGGCCGTCGCGGAGCCGCGTGTGGTCATTCATACAAATTGTCTTTCCGCGGCCGGGTGGGCCGAGCTGGAATTGCTTTTTCGCCTGAAACATTAGCAGTGCGTCAGTCCTGCGCAACAACGCATCACATGGGACCATGCCCATTCGTGCGTTGTCGTGAACGGGCCGGTGGGTTATCTCAGCAGGATCCGGTCCCCCCTGGCGCGAAAATGCGCAAATGCCGGCTTTTCAGGTCATTTCCATGCAAGAACACACCAAATCATCCACGCTCGAAAACGCTATTGCACTGCAAAAATACGGCGTCGGGCAGCCGGTCCGCCGCAAGGAGGACGACACGCTGGTGCGCGGCAAGGGCCGCTATACCGACGATTTCAACCTGCCCGGCCAGGCCCATGCCGTCGTCGTCCGCTCCACCCATGCCCATGGTGTCATCCGCGGCATCAACACCGACGCCGCCAAGGCGCTGCCGGGCGTGCTCGGGGTCTGGACCGGCACGGACCTCGATGCGGCCGGCTACGGCCCCTTCACCTGCGGCCTGCCGCTGAAGAACCGCGACGGCTCCCCCCTGCGCCAGACCAACCGCCAGCCGCTGGCGACCGACAAGGTCCGCTTCGTCGGCGATCCCGTCGCCTTCGTGGTCGCGGAGACGCTGGCCCAGGCGCGCGACGCGGCCGAGGCGGTCGAGCTCGACATCGAGCCGCTGGCCGCGGTGACCGAGCCCGAGGACGCCGCAAAACCCGGCGCGCCGCAACTCTACGACCACATCCCGAACAATGTCGCGCTCGACTACCATTATGGCGACATCGAGAAGGTCAACGCCGCCTTCGCCGGCGCCGCTCACGTGACCAAGGTCGACATCGAGAACACCCGCGTCGCCGTGGTCTCGATGGAGCCCCGCGTTGGCCTTGCCTCCTACGACAAGAAGACCGAGCGCTACACCATCCAGATGCCGACGCAGGGCGTCGCCGGCAACCGCGCCAACCTCGCCAAGAACCTGAAAGTGCCGAACGAGAAGGTGCGCATCCTCACCGCCAATGTCGGCGGCTCCTTCGGCATGAAGAACGTCAACTACCCCGAATACATGTGCATCCTGTACGCGGCCAAGGAGCTCGGCCGCCCGGTGAAGTGGCTGGACGAACGCTCCACCAGCTTCTTGTCCGACAGCCACGGCCGCGCGCAGAAGATTCATGCCGAGCTGGCGCTTGACGCCGAGGGGCATTTCCTCGCGGCAAAGCTCGAAGGCTACGGCAATCTCGGTGCCTACATCACCGGCGTTGCGCCCAGTCCGCTCTCGCTCAACACCAGCAAGAACTTTTCCAGCGTCTATCGCACACCGCTGATGGCCGTCGACATCAAGACGGTGCTGACCAACACCACGCTGATGGGCGCCTATCGCGGCGCCGGCCGGCCCGAGGCCAACTACTACATGGAGCGGCTGATCGACCGCGCCGCCGACGAGATGGGCATCAACCGCCTGACGATGCGCAAGCGCAACTTCATCAAGCAGAACCAGATGCCGTTCGCCGCCTCCTCCGGCGTCACTTATGACAGCGGCGACTTCCAGGCTGTCTTCAACAAGGCGCTCGAAATCTCCGACCACGAGAATTTTGCCAAGCGCAAGAAGGAGAGCAAGAAGGCCGGCAAGCTGCGCGGTATCGCCGTCGGCTCCTATCTGGAGGTTACGGCACCTCCCGGCGTCGAGCTCGGCAAGATCGTGTTCGATCCCGACGGCTCCGTGCAGCTCATCACCGGCACGCTCGATTACGGCCAGGGCCACGCATCCGCATTCGCGCAGGTGCTGTGCGCGCAGCTTGGCGTGCCCTTCGACAGCGTCAAGCTGGTGCAGGGCGACAGCGACATCGTCCACACCGGCAACGGCACCGGCGGTTCGCGCTCGATCACCGCGAGCGGCATGGCGATCGTGGGGGCCGCCAAGCTCGTAATCGAAAAGGGCAAGCGTGCCGCTGCGCACATGCTGGAAGCGTCCGAAGCCGACATGGAATTCGCCGACGGCAGCTTCACGATCGCCGGCACCGACCGCAGCATCGACATCATGGAGCTCGCCAAGCGCCTGCATGACGGCAAGACGCCGGAGGGCGTGCCTGACAGCCTCGACGTCGACCACACCAGCGAACCGGTGCCCTCGGCCTTCCCGAACGGCTGCCACGTCGCCGAGGTCGAGATCGACCCTGACACCGGCGTGGTGCAGGTCGTCCAGTACAGCGCCGTCAACGATTTCGGCACGGTGATCAACCCACTGCTGGTCGCGGGCCAGCTCCATGGCGGCGTCGTCCAGGGCATTGGGCAGGCGCTGATGGAGCACATCCGCTACGACGAGAGCGGCCAGCCGATCACGGGCTCGCTGATGGACTACGCCCTGCCGCGCGCCGAGGACGTTCCGTTCATGACGGTCGGCGACCACCCCGTGCCGGCCACGACCAATCCGCTCGGCAGCAAGGGCTGCGGCGAAGCCGGCTGCGCCGGCAGCCTGTCGACGGTCGTGAACGCAGTGATCGACGCCCTCTCCGACTACGGCATCAAGCACATCGACATGCCGCTGACCCCGGAGCGGGTGTGGCGCGCGATCCAGGATGCGAAGGCGGCGTAAGGCTGCGTAATCTCCGCGTCCACAACTGTCATCGCCCGCAAAAGCGGGCGATCCAGTATTCCAGAGGCGGCGCGGCTAGAATCGAGAAGCCGCGGCGTACTGGATGCCCCGCCTTCGCGGGGCATGACAGCGCGTGTTGTTACGCCGCCGCCTGCGCTCGCGGCTGGTAGATCGCGGTGTGCTGGCAATGCGCCAGCGGCGTCGTGCCGTTGGCGACCACCAGCGCGTCGAGCTCGACGAAGCGGTGGCCTTTCTTCTCGTAGTTCGCGGTGACTTTTGCCCGCGCGGTGATCTCGTCGCCGACGCGTGCGGCTGACAGCAGCTGCATGCGGCTGCCGACATGAATCCACGGGCCCAGAATGGTGTTGTCCACCAGCACGCGGTTCATGACGCGCTGGATCAGGCCGGGATGGCCAAGCCCCTCGCGCGCGAAGATCGGATCGGGCTCCCTGATGTCGGCGAGGTAGTCGGCTGCATCCTGCCCGGCCCAGCGCCGGGGCGTCGTGCCCAGCCAATTTCCGGTTTCGAAGGTCGCTGCGCTGACTGGCTTACGCTCGGCCACAACAGGCGCCGCGATATACTCGCTCAACGACACCGCAGTCGCGGCGGCCGCCGGCAGCGTTGCCGTCCCGGTGGCGCAGAGCTCGGTGCGGCTGAACACCTCGATCGTGAGCAAGCCATTGTGCTCGGTCGCATCGACATCGGCGGTCTCGCCGTCATAGACCGGCTTGATGAAGCGCGCTTCGACCAGCCCGCGCGACAGGAAATCGCGGCCCCAGCGCGCCACCGGCACGTGCATCATGTAGGCGAAGACATCGACGCCCGGAACCAGCCCGCCGGAAAAGCCGAAGCGGCGCGCCACATTGTCGTCATGCATCTTGTTTTCGGATTGCTTTGCAGTGTTGTAGGCCACGACGCGATGGGTTTCGAGCCGGTTCGGCATGGGGTCACCTTCCCTCAATTCTTGCTCTGAATTCTTGTTGTTGCGGACCGATCGTAGGCCTTGAGGAACCGGGGTCAATCCCCTCGCCTTTGCGGCCCGGATGGGGTACCACGCGCGGGCTGCGGAACCGCTTCGCAAGCCCCATCTACGGATAATGACGAACCCTCAAAACACCACCCGCATCTACGTCGACGCCGACGCCTGCCCCGTCAAGGACGAAATCTATCGCGTCGCCGGCAGGCACGGCTTGCCCGTGAGCGTGGTCGCGGGCAATTTCATCCGCGTGCCGCAGGACCCGCTGATCGAGCGGGTGGCCGCGGGCGCCGGTATGGATGCCGCCGACGACTGGATCGCCGAGCGCGCGGGGCCCGGCGATATCGTTATTACCTCGGATATTCCGCTCGCGAGCCGCTGCGTGAAGGCCGGCGCCGATGTGATTGCATCCAACGGCAAGCCGTTCACGGAAGAATCGATCGGGATGACGCTCGCGGTCCGCAACCTGATGACGGATTTGCGCTCGGCGGGCGAAGTCACGGGCGGCCCGAAATCGTTTGCACCACGCGACCGCTCGACGTTTCTGTCGACGCTCGACCAGACCATCCGCCGCATTCAGCGCCGCCGCGCCGACCAGGCCGCAACAAGACAGGACTGAGACACCGCATGGCGCCACCGCTGATTCAACTGCGCGATATCAAGCTGACCTTTGGCGGCACGCCGCTCCTGGCGAACGTCGAACTGTCGGTTTCGACCGGCGAGCGCGTCTGCCTGATCGGCCGCAACGGTTCGGGCAAATCGACGCTGCTCAAGATCGCTGCCGGCCTGGTCGAACCGGATGGCGGCAGCCGTTTCGTGCAGCCCGGCGCCACCATTCGCTACCTGCCGCAGGAGCCCGATTTTGCCGGTTTCTCCACCACGCTGGCCTATGTCGAGGCCGGCCTCCATGCCGGCGACGATCACTATCAGGCGCGCTATCTGGTCGAACAGCTCGGCCTCAGCGGCGAAGAAGACCCGGCGCATGTCTCCGGCGGCGAAGCGCGCCGCGCCGCGCTGGCGCGCGTGCTGGCGCCCTCGCCCGATATCCTGCTGCTGGACGAGCCGACCAACCATCTGGATCTCACGACCATCGAATGGCTGGAGGGCGAACTGGAGAGCCGCCGCTGCGCGCTGGTGATCATCAGCCACGATCGGCGCTTCCTGAGCAATCTCTCGCGCAGCACCGCCTGGCTCGACCGCGGCCAGATCCGGCAGATCGACCGCGGCTTCAGCGCCTTTGAGGCCTGGCGCGACGAGGTGCTCGCGGAGGAAGAGCGCGACCAGCACAAGCTCGACCGCAAGATCGTCAACGAGGAGCACTGGTTGCGCTACGGCGTCTCGGGCCGCCGCAAGCGCAACGTCAAGCGGCTTGGAAACCTGCACGCGCTGCGCGACCAGCGCCGCACCCATCGCGGCGCGACGGGCAACGCCAACCTCGCGGCTGCCGAAGCCGACAAGTCCGGCAAGCTCGTCATCGAGGCCAAGAATATCAGCCGGTCCTATGGCGAGCGAAAGATCGTCGACGGTTTCTCGATCCGCGTCCAGCGCGGCGACCGCATCGGCATCGTCGGCCCGAACGGCGCCGGCAAGACGACGCTGATCGAGATGCTGACCGGCGGCAGCGCACCGGACAGCGGCAGCTTACGGCTCGGCGCCAACATCGAGATGGCGACGCTCGACCAGCACCGCGAAAGTCTCGATCCCAAATCGACGCTGGCCGAGGCGCTGACCGGCGGCCGCGGCGACCACGTCATGGTCGGCGGCAAGCCAAAGCATGTCGTCAGCTACATGAAGGACTTCCTGTTCGCCCAGGAACAGATGCGCACGCCGCTGGAGGTGCTGTCCGGCGGCGAGCGCGGCCGGCTGATGCTGGCACGCGCGCTGGCGAAGCCCTCCAATCTCCTGGTGCTGGACGAGCCGACCAACGACCTCGATCTCGAGACCCTCGACGTCCTCGAGGAAATGCTCGGCGACTACGAGGGCACCGTAATTCTGATCAGCCATGATCGCGACTTTCTCGATCGCGTGGTGACGTCCGTGATCGTGCCCGAGGGCGATGGGCGCTGGCTCGAATATGCCGGCGGTTACACCGACATGCTGGCCCAGCGTGGCGTCGACTTGAAGCGCGCGACGGCGAAAGCCGCCGAAGAGAAGAGAGAGACGCGGTCAGCAGCACCTTCCGGCGTCACGAAACGACGGTTGACGTTCAACGAGCAACACGCGCTGGAGACGCTGCCCAAGACCATCGCCAAACTGCAGGCCGAAATCGCCAAGCAGCAGCGGTTCCTTGACGACCCCGATCTGTTCCGCAAAGATCGCAAGCGCTTCGATCAGGCCTCCGACGCTCTGACGAAAGCGCAAGGGGAACTGGCCGAGGCCGAGGACAAATGGCTGGAGCTCGAAGTGCGGCGCGAAGAGATCGAGAAAGCTTGACCCATGACAACGACACTCGCTGCAAAAATTGCCCGCGAATACGGCACGCCCTGCGCCGTCATCGACATGGACAAGGTCGAACGCAACATCGCGCGCATCCAGAAGGCCTGCGATGACGCGGGTGTCGCCAACCGTCCCCACATCAAGACGCACAAGAATCCGACCATCGCGAAGATGCAGATCGCGGCCGGCGCGAAAGGCATCACCTGCCAGAAGCTCGGTGAAGCCGAGATCATGGCCAATGCCGGCATCGATAATATCCTGATCAGCTACAACCTGCTCGGCGACGAGAAGATGGCGCGGTTAGGGGCGTTGCAGGCCAAGGCCAACATGACGGCCGCCGCCGACAACTCGACCGTCGTCGCCGGTCTGCCCAAGGCCGCCGCTGCGTCGGGCCGACCGCTGTCGGTCGTGGTCGAATGCGATACTGGGCGCAAGCGCGCCGGTGTTGAAACGCCGGCAGAGGCGATTGCGCTCGCGCGCGAGATCGCCGCGTCCAAGGGGCTCGAGTTCGCCGGCTTCATGCTGTATCCGACCGAGACCGGCTGGGCGGACGCGCAAAAGTTCTACGACGAGGCCCTGGCCGGCGTGCGCGCGCACGGGCTGGATGCAAAAATCGTCTCGACCGGTGGCACGCCAAACCTGAAGAATCTCGGCAAGCTCAAGGGCGGCACCGAGCACCGCTTCGGCACCTACATCTACAACGACCGCATGCAGGTCGCCGCCGGCTCCGCCACCTGGGACGATTGCGCGCTGCACATCTATTCGACGGTGGTCAGCCGCGCCGCGCCCGAACGCGGCATCCTCGATGCCGGTTCAAAGACGCTGACCACGGACACCGGCGGCCTCGACGGCCACGGCCTCATCCTGGAGCACCCCGAAGCCAAGATCGCGCGCTTCGCGGAAGAACACGGCTTCCTCGACCTCTCCCGCAGCAACACGCGTCCGAATGTCGGCGACATCGTGCGGATCGTGCCCAATCATGTCTGCGTCGTCGTCAACATGATGGACGAGGTGGTGATGGTGCGCGGCGAAGAAATCATCGGCACGCTTCCAGTCGCGGCACGGGGGAAGCTGCGGTAGGGGCTTCGACGATTCCACAGCCGTCATTGCGAGGAGCTCTTGCGACGAAGCAATCCAGACTACCTCCGTGGAGGATTCTGGATTGCTTCGCTACGCTCGCAATGACGGTGTTTAGCGGTCGAGCCACTTAAGCACACCCCTACCCGCCGCAGCCCCCGTCGCGAACGAGGCCTGAAGCAAATAGCCACCAGTCGGCGCCTCCCAGTCCAGCATCTCACCGGCTGCGAACACGCCCGGCAGCTTGCGGATCATGAAGTCCGCGTCGAGTTCGTCGAACGATAGCCCACCGGCGCTGGAGATCGCGCGCGCGATCGGCGCCACGCCTGCGAGCTTGATCGGCACGGCGTTGATCAGCTCCGCCGATCGTTCAGCCGACATTGCCGACAACGATTGACCCGCACCGATGGCGGCTTCCTGTAACAGCCCGACCGCAACGGGCGACAGCTGCGCAGCCTTGCGCAAGAAGTTGGAGAATGATTGCTTGCCGCGCGAGGCGGACAGACGCTTGACGAGTTCGCCATGATGGACGTCCGGCCGCAAGGCGACGTGCAGGACCGCTTCGCCGTTCGCCGCAATCGTCTCGCGCAGTTCGGCCGACAATGCATAAATCGCCCCGCCCTCGATCCCGCCGCTTGTGATGACGGCCTCGCCGCGCGCGCGGTGCGGGCCGAAGGACAGCGCAGCACCCTTGAGCGGCTGGCCTTCGAAGCGCGTGCGGAAGATTTCGGACCAAGCGACGATGAAGCCGGAGTTCGCAGGCCGCAGCGGCGAGATTGAAATGCCTTTGTCGGCCAGGATCGTCGTCCAGCCGCCATCGGAGCCCAGTCGCGGCCAGCTTGCGCCGCCGAGTGCCAGCACCGTGGCGTCTGCGGCGATGGCGGCGGCGCCGCCGGGTTTTTCAAAGACTAGCCGTCCCTCCCCGTCCCAGCCCATCCAGCGATGGCGAAACGCAAAGCGCACGTCGGCGGCATCGAGCCGTCGCAGCCAGGCCCGCAGCAAGGGCGAGGCCTTGAACGCTTTCGGAAACACACGCCCGCTGGAGCCGACAAACGTCGGCTCACCCAGCGCCTCGCTCCAGGTACGCAAGGCGTCAGGTGGAAACGCTTCGATCGCCGCGTTCAGTTTCGGCGCCGCCTCGCGATAGCGCGCCATGAACTGCGGCAACGGCTCGCTGTGGGTGAGATTGAGCCCGCCGCGGCCGGCTATCAAGAATTTGCGGCCCGCAGACGGCATCGCGTCGTAGACGGTGACGCGAGCACCGCCTTGCGCCAGCACTTCGGCCGCCATCAGCCCGGCAGGACCGGCGCCGATGACGGCGACGCCTGTCAGAGTTTTACCCCGGCGCGCGCCGCGGCCTGCGCCACGTATTTCTGCGTCTGCTCGAACGCGCCCTGCAGCGCCTTCGCCTTCGACATGTCGCTGATCTCGGCGAAATGCGCGGCGACCGCGTCCGGGGTCCACTCGGACTCCGGCAGATTGACGCCTTCGCTCTCGACGATCTTGATCACTGCGAAGGATCCGGCGCCGGCGCCCATGATAGTGCGCGTGGGCGCGTCCTCGCTGAGCATGTACTCGACTGCGGGCGTGATCGCGTTCGGCTTCATCAATTGCAGCGCCTGCGGCGGGAGCAGCTCTTCCGTCATGCGGGTTGCCGCCGTCGGCGAGATGATGTTGACGCGGATGTCGGTCTTGCGGCCCTCTTCCGCCAGCACGTTCATCAGGCCGACCATGCCGGACTTGGCCGCACCGTAATTGGCCTGGCCGAAATTGCCGTAGAGGCCGGAGGACGACGTGGTCAGCACGATGCGGCCGTAGCCACGGTCGCGCATGCCGGCCCAGGCCGCCTTGCAGCAATAGAAGGTGCCGACGAGGTGCACGTCGAGCACCTTCTGGAAATCGGCCGCTTCCATCTTGCCGAACGATTTGTCGCGCAAAATGCCGGCGTTGGCGCACAAGAGGTCCACGCTGCCCCACTCCCTGGTGGCGCGCTCGACCATGGCGGTGACCTGCTCGAAATTCGAAACGTCGGCGCCGTCGGCCATCGCGGTGCCGCCGGCCTTGCGGATTTCCTCGACCACGGCTTCCGCGGGCGAGTGCGAACCGCCGCTGCCATCGCGCGCGCCGCCGAAATCGTTGACTACGACTTTCGCACCGCGGCTCGCCAGCCCCAGCGCATGCGCCCGTCCGAGACCATTGCCCGCGCCGGTAACGATGGCGACGCGTCCGTCGAACCTGATTGCCATTGTGCAGTTCCTGCTTCTTCTTCCTTCTCCCCTTGTGGGAGAAGGTGGCGCGAAGCGCCGGATGAGGGGTCTCTATCGACGGCGGAGCTCGCGGAGAGATACCCTCACCCGGCTTCGCGTTCCGCGAAGCCACCCTCTCCCACAGGGGAGAGGGTGAGAAAGCTCCGCGAGAGATTTGAACAGCTTTTGAGCAGCGATGGCTGGCCGGGTCAAGCCCGACCCGACCTACGCGAAATAGATCAACCCAAGCCACTCCGCGACCAGCGCGGGCTTGTCTTCGCCTTCGATCTCCACCGTGACGTTGGTGCGGGACTGCAGCTCGTTCGGCTTGCGCAGCTTGGCTTCCGCCAGCACGAAACGGCCCCGAACGCGCTTGCCCGAGCGCACCGGCGAGATAAAGCGCAGCTTGTCGAAACCGTAATTGACACCCATCGTGGTGCCCGCGATGACAGGCATCACCTCATAGGACATGATCGACAGGAGCGACATCGTGAGGAAGCCGTGCGCGATGGTGGTGCCGAACGCCGTCTCCTTCTTCGCACGCTCCGGATCGACATGAATGAACTGGTGATCCTCGATCACGTCGGCATAGGTGTCGATGCGGGGCTGGTCGACCAGGTGCCACGACGATACGCCGATCTCCTTGCCGACCATGGCCTGATAGGCGTCCAAGGAAATCGGCGGCTTCTTCCAGACTTCGTTCACTTAGGTCTCACTCCGTGTTTTCGGCAGCTCCGGAAAATCCTCCTCGCGGAATTCCCGGCCGCGCAGGGGATCATTGCGGTCGTCGTCGCGCTCGAGACGTCGGAGCTGCACGCGGCGGATCTTGCCTGAGATCGTCTTCGGCAGCTCCGTGACGATTTCGAGGCGGCGGATGCGCTTGAACGGCGCAAGGCGCGTATGCAGATGCTGGAAGATGGAGAGCGCGGTCGCCGGCGATCGCTCCGCGCCCGCGGTCAGCAGCACGAAGGCCTTGGGAACCGCGAGCCGGATCGGATCCGGGCTCGGCACCACGGCGGCTTCCGCCACCAGCTCATGCTCGAGCAACACGCTCTCCAGCTCGAACGGGCTGATGCGATAATCGGAGGATTTGAACACGTCGTCGGAGCGGCCGACGAAGGTGAGATAGCCATCCTCGTCTTCGAACACGACGTCACCGCTGCGATAGAGTTCGCCTTCGGCGCCGGACAGCCCGCCGTCGTCGCCCTGATATCCCTGCATCAGGCCGGCAGGGCGCTCACGGCCCAGCAGCAGCGCCACCTCGCCTTCCCTGGCAGGATAGCCGTCGGCGTCGCTGACCTGCACGCGGTAGCCCGGCAAGGGCCGGCCCATCGATCCGACCTTGATCTTTTGCCCCGGCGAGTTGCCGGCGAGCGCGGTCGTTTCAGTCTGGCCATAGCCGTCGCGGATGGTGAGGCCCCAGGCGGCCTGCACCTGGTCGATCACTTCAGGATTGAGCGGCTCGCCTGCGCCGCAGACCTCGCGCAACGCCACCTTGAAAGCTGCGAGGTTCTCCTGGATGAACAGCCGCCACACCGTCGGCGGCGCGCACAGCGTGGTGACGCCGCAGCGGCCGATGGTGGCAAGCAATCCCTTCGCGTCGAAGCGCGGCTGGTTGACCACAAACACGGTCGCGCCCGCATTCCACGGCGCGAACAAACAGCTCCAGGCGTGCTTGGCCCAGCCGGGCGAGGAAATGTTGAGATGGACATCGCCAGGCTTCAACCCGATCCAGTACATGGTCGAGAGATGGCCGACGGGATAGCTGCGCTGGCTGTGCCGCACCAGTTTTGGCTTTGCCGTGGTGCCCGAGGTGAAATAGAGCAGCATCGCGTCATCGGCGTTGGTCGGGCCGTCAGGCGTGAATTGCTCCGAAGCTTTTGCCGCTCCGTCATAGGCAAGCCAGCCGTCGGAGGCCGCACCGACCACAATGCGGACGATGTTCTCCGCACCAAGGCTGGTGAATTTTGCGACCTGATCCTCGGCGGCGACCACCGCCTTCGCCTTGCCGCGATCGAGCCGGTCGCGGAGTTCGTCGGCCGTGAGCAGCGTGGTGGCGGGAATCACGACGACGCCGAGCTTCATCGCAGCCAGCATGGTCTCCCACAGCGGAACCACATTGCCGAGCAGCAGCAGGAGATGATCGCCGCGCTTCAGGCCCTGCGCGCGCAGGAAGTTCGCCACCTGGTTGGAGCGGCGCGAGAGTGCCGCGAAGGACAATTTGGTCTGCCGGTCCTGCGCGGCATCGACGATCCAGAGCGCAGGACGATCCTTGCTGTCAATATTCGCCGCCAGCTCGGCGTCGAACCAGTCGAGCGCCCAGTTGAAAGGAACCGGATCGGGCCAGCGGAAGTCCTTGACCGCTGTCTCGTAGTCCGTGCGGTTATGAAGCAGAAACGCGCGCGCTTCCTGAAATGTCGTCATCAAGCTTTCCCGGCTAGACCCCTAACGTGCTTGATAATTCCGGAAAAATCCACCCCGCCCTGGCCGGCTGCGTCGAAGGACTGATAGATCTCCTGCGCATGCTTGCCGAGCGGCGTCGCCGCACCCGCGGACTTGGCGGCGTCCTGCGCCAGCGTCAGATCCTTTACCATCAGCGCCGAGGCAAAACCCGGCTTATAGTCGTTGTTGGCCGGTGAGGTCGGCACCGGTCCCGGCACCGGGCAATAGGTCGTGAGCGACCAGCACTGGCCCGACGAGGTCGAGGCGACGTCGAACAGCGCCTGATGCGAGAGGCCGAGCTTCTCAGCCAACGCAAAGGCTTCGCTCACCGCGATCATGGAAATGCCGAGGATCATGTTGTTGCAGATCTTTGCCGCCTGGCCAGCGCCGGCGCCGCCGCAATGCACGATCTTCTTGCCCATCTTCTCCAGCACCGGCTTGGCCGCCGCAAACGCGCGCTCCTCGCCACCGCACATGAAGGTGAGCGTCGCACCCTTGGCGCCACCGGTGCCGCCGGAAACCGGCGCATCGACCGCGAGCACGCCGTTCTTGGCGGCCAGCGCATGCGCCTGCCGTGCGCTCTCGACGTCGATGGTGGAACTGTCGATGATCAGCGCACCCTTGGTCATCGCAGGAACGACCTCGCCCCACACGCCGAGAACGTGCTTGCCGGCGGGCAACATCGTGACGACGACGTCGGCGCCCTTCACGGCGCCCGCCGCGCTGTCGGCGATGCCGGCGCCATCGGCCTTGGCCTGGTTGCGCGAGGCCTCGGCCAGGTCGAAGGCCACCACCTTGTGGCCGGCTTTGACCAGATTGGCCGCCATCGGGCCGCCCATGTTGCCGAGACCGATGAATGCAATCGTGGCCATCTCGATGTCCTCCGTGATGCGTTTCGTTGATTAGTTGAACTTCAATTCGTCGGCGCCAATCTCGGCGAGATACGGCGCAAGCAGGTCCGGCGTGACATCCTCGATGCGCGGCGGCGACCAGGTCGGATTGCGGTCCTTGTCGATCACGGCGGCGCGTACGCCCTCGCGAAAATCGTCGCTGCGGAAGACTTCCAGCGCGGCGCGATATTCGCGCATCAGGCACTCCTCCAGGCTCGACGCCGTGCGCGCGAGCCGCAAAAGCTTGAGCGTCACCACCATGCCGCGCGGCGATTTTTCGTAGAGCGTCTTCAATGTCGCATGGGCGAACTCCGAGCCGTCGCGCTTGAGCGCAGCGACGATGTCCTCCATGCGGTCGAAGCCGAACAATGCGTCGATCGTCGCCTGCCTGGCCGTCACCGGCCCCGCGGCCTCGTCGGTGACAAAACCGTTGATCAACTTGCTCACATCAGCCGCGGTCACGCCCTGGCGAACCTTGGTCAGCGCTGCCCGCAACTCCGGCCATTTGGCAACCGGCACCACGGCATCGGCGAATTTCGCATGGATGGCGTCGGGGCCGTTCATGGTCTGGCCGGTGAGACCAAAATAGGTGCCGATCTCGCCCGGCGAGCGTGACAACAGATAGGTGCCGCCGACATCGGGGAAGAAACCGAGCCCGACCTCGGGCATCGCGAGCCTGGTGCGCTCGGTGACGATTCGATGACTCGCATGGGCCGAGAGCCCGACGCCGCCGCCCATCACGATGCCGTCCATGAAGGCGACATAGGGTTTTGGGAATTTCTTAATCCGGGCGTTGAGGATGTACTCCTCCCGCCACAGAATCTTGCCGAGATCGCCGTCGACCTTCGAGCTCTCCCAGAGCGCGCGGATGTCGCCGCCGGCACACAGGCCGCGCTCGCCGGCACCTTCCAGCACGATCACGGCAACGGCTGGATCGGCCTCAAAATGGTCGAGCGCCTTGTCGATGCCGCGAAACATCTCCAGCGTCACGGCGTTGATCGCCTTCGGACGGTTAAGCCTGATAATGCCGGCCGAGCCCTCGACCCGTGCGACCAGGTCGTGCTCTTCCACACCACTCATCGCCCGCCCTCGATCAGTTTGCGCGCCACGATGAGCCGCATGATTTCATTGGTGCCCTCGAGGATCTGGTGCACCCGCAAATCGCGCACGATCTTCTCGATCCCGTATTCGCTGAGGTAACCGTAGCCGCCATGGAGCTGGAGCGCCTGGTTGGCGACCTCGAAGCCGGCGTCGGTCCCAAAACGCTTGGCCATGGCACATAGCATGGTGGCGTCCGGGTCCTTGCGGTCCAGCGCCGCCGCTGCGCGCCACAAGAATGTGCGCGCGGCCTCGAGCTCGATTGCCATGTCGGCGAGGCGGAATTGCAGCGCCTGGAATTCGTCTAGGCGCTTGCCGAAGGCTTTGCGCTCTTTCATGTAGGAACGCGCCTTGTCGAACGCGGTCTGCGCACCACCGAGCGAGCATGCCGTGATGTTGAGACGTCCGCCGTCGAGACCGGCCATCGCAATCTTGAAGCCGACGCCCTCTTCGCTTAAGCGATTGGCGACCGGCACGCGGGCGTTCTCGAAAACCACGGCGCGGGTCGGCTGCGCGTTCCAGCCCATCTTGCGCTCGTTGGCGCCGAACGAGACGCCCGGCGTCTTGCCGTCGATGACTAGGGTCGAGATGCCGCCGGGGCCGTCGGCGCCGGTGCGCACCATCGTGACCAGGAGATCAGTACCACCGGCGCCGGAAATGAACTGCTTCTGGCCGTTCAGCACATAATGATCGCCGTCGCGCACGGCGCGGGTGCGCAGCGCCGCCGCGTCCGAGCCGGCGCCGGGCTCGGTCAGGCAGTAGCTCGCAATCAGCTCCATGGTGCAGACCTTTGGCAACCATGTGTGGCGCTGGGTGTCGCTGCCGTAGGCATCGATCATCCAGGACGCCATGTTGTGGATGGAGATGAAAGCCGAGGTGGTCGGACAGCCCGTCGCCAGCGCCTCAAAAATCAGCGCCGCGTCGAACCGCGTCATGGCGGAGCCGCCGACATCCTCGCGGATGTAGATGCCGCCCATACCGAGCGTGGCGGCCTCCCGCATGACCTCGACAGGGAAATGCTTCTCCTCGTCCCAGCGCAACGCGTGCGGCGCGATCCTCGAAGCCGCAAACGCCAACGCCATGTCGCGAACCGCGATCTGATCCTCGTTCAGAGCGAACTGCATGATGGGCTGCTCACTGTTCTCGTCATTGCGAGGAGCGAAGCGACGAAGCAATCCAGTGTGTCCGAGGAGAAAGTCTGGATTGCTTCGCTACGCTCGCAATGACGGGCTGGGCTACAGCCTTACTTCATCAGCGGAATCGAGAACTCCGCGCCTTCCTTGACGCCGGACGGCCAGCGCGAGGTCACCGTCTTGGTCTTGGTGTAGAAGCGGACCGAATCCGGGCCGTGCTGGTTGAGATCGCCGAAGCCGGACTTCTTCCAGCCGCCGAAGGTGTAGTAGGCGATCGGCACCGGGATCGGCACGTTGATGCCGACCATGCCGACATTGACCTTGGCCGCGAAGTCGCGTGCGGCATCGCCGTCGCGGGTGAAGATCGCAACACCGTTGCCGTAGTCATGCTCGGACGGCAGCGCCAGCGCTTCCTTGTAGTCGTGCGCGCGCACGACCGAGAGCACGGGACCAAAGATCTCTTCCTTGTAGATCCGCATGTCCTTGGTGACGTTGTCGAACAGCGAACCGCCGAGATAGAAGCCGTTCTCGTAGCCCTGCATCTTGAAGCCGCGGCCGTCGACGGCGAGGGTCGCGCCTTCCTTGATGCCGATATCGATATAGCCCTTGACCTTCTCGACCGCCTCGCGCGTCACCAGCGGACCGTAATCGGCCGACGGATCGATCGAGGTGCCGATCTTGAGCGACTCGACGCGCGGGATCAGCTTTTCCATCAGGCGGTCGGCGGCGGACTTGCCGACGGGCACGGCCACCGAGACGGCCATGCAGCGTTCGCCGGCCGAACCGTAGCCGGCGCCGATCAGTGCGTCGACGGCCTGGTCCATGTCGGCGTCCGGCATGATGATGGCGTGGTTCTTGGCGCCGCCAAAACACTGGCAGCGCTTGCCGGTCTGCGCGGCACGCTCGTAGATGTATTGCGCGATCGGCGTGGAGCCGACGAAGCCGACGGCCTTGATGTCCGGATCGTCCAGGATGGCGTCGACCGCTTCCTTGTCGCCGTTGACGACGTTGAGGATGCCGGCCGGCAGGCCCGCCTCGATCATCAGCGCCGCCAGCATCATCGGCACGCCGGGATCGCGCTCCGACGGCTTCAGGATGAAGGCATTGCCGCAGGCGATCGCGGGGGCGAACTTCCACATCGGGATCATTGCCGGGAAATTGAACGGCGTGATGCCGGCGACGACGCCGAGCGCCTGGCGCATGGAGTAGATGTCGATGCCGGGTCCGGCACCTTCGGTGTATTCGCCCTTCATCAGATGCGGGATGCCGCAGGCGAATTCCGCGACTTCGAGGCCGCGCTGGATGTCGCCCTTGGCGTCGGGCACGGTCTTGCCGTGCTCACGCGCCAGCATCTCGGCAAGCTTGTCGTAGTCGCGCTGCACCAGCTCGACGAATTTCATCATCACGCGGGCACGGCGCTGCGGGTTGGTCGCGGCCCATTCCGGCTGCGCGGCGCGGGCGTTCTCGACGGCAGCGCGGACCTCGGCCTTGGACGCCAGCGCTACCTTGCCCTGGACGTCACCGGTCATCGGCTCGAAAACGTCGGCGGTGCGGCCCGATGTGCCCTTGACCTCCCTGCCGCCGATGAAATGTCCGATTGAACGCATGGAATGATCTCCCTGGAAGTCGAGCACGATCGCTTTGACAAATCCTATCAACCTGCATTTTATAGGATTCAAGTCTGAGATAATGCACCATAGATGTGCGAAAATGCTGGATCAAGGCGCTATCGACTGGGACGACTTCCGCTTCGTGCTGGCCATCGTGCGGGGCGGCTCGGTTTCGGCTGCGGCAAAACAGCTCGGCGTCGACCATGCCACCGTCATCCGCCGCGTCGACCGGCTGGAGAAGCACCTCTCGGCAAAGCTGTTTGACCGGCGCAAGACCGGCTACCTCCTGACGGAGGCCGGGCAGCGCGTCGCCGACAGCGCGGAGGCGATGGAATCGACCATCGTCGCCAACCAGGAGCAGGTCGGCGGCTCCGTGGCCCGGCTGACCGGCACGGTGCGGATCGGCGCGCCCGACGGTTTTGGGACTGCGTTCCTGGCGCCGCGGCTCGCGCCCTTCGCCGACCGCTATCCCGACCTCGATCTGCAACTGGTCGCGACCGCGCGGCTGTTCAGCCTCTCCAAGCGCGAGGCCGATATTGCCATCAGCCTGACCATGCCGAAGGAAGGCCGCATCGTCGGCCGCAAACTGCTCGACTACCGCCTCGGACTCTATGCCGCGCCCGCCTATCTCGACCGCTTCCCGAAAATCACCTCGCGCGAGGTCCTGCCGCAGCACCGCTTCGTCGGCTATATCGAGGAGCTACTGTTCACGCCCGAGCTCGATTATCTGCCGCAGGTGTCGCCGAAGATCTCCGCACGTTTGCGCAGCGCCAATCTGATCGCGCAGCTCAATGCCACGCTCGCAGGCTTCGGTATCGCTGTCCTGCCGCACTTCATGGCGGCTGACTATCCGCAGCTGCTTGCGGTACTGACGGAAGAGGTCTCGATCACCCGCACCTTCTGGATGCTGATGCACGCCGACAGCAAGGACCTCGCGCGGATCAGGGCTGTGGCGGATTACATCAGCGAGATCGTCGAGCGCGAGCGTGCGCTGTTTGCGGGGCGGTGAATTCGGGGTGTTGAGAGCCCAACTGCCAGATCCTCATGGTGAGGAGGCGCGTAGCGCCGTCTCGAACCATAGAGGCCGGTATCTCACCCGCGACCATCCTTCGAGACGACCGCTTCGCGGTCTCCTCAGGATGAGGCCTGGAGCCTCTGGCTGTCGCTAATTCTGCTTCGCCTTCTTCGCCGCCGCAGTCTTCGGCTCACGGCGCGCGCCATCCAGCGCGCTCTCCCTGCCCGTCTTCAGCACCTCGTCCGACAGCTCGCTCGAGCCGGCGATGCGCGCCAGCAGCATGGTGCCGGCCATGGTGGTCAGCGTCGCGATTGCCTGCTTGCGCGCGGCCTTGCGCGGGAGGTTCGGGATGAAGTCGGTCATCATCTCGATCATCTCGTCGAGCTTGCCGGCAAAGGCCTTTCGCGTTTTCGGGCTCTCGCGGGCGATCTCGGCGCCGAGCGCGGGGATCGAGCAACCATGCCCGGGATTGTCGCGATGGAGCGCTGAGAGATAGGCTTCCGCGATCAGCGCCAGCCGCTTCTCCGGCGCGACCTCGTCGGTGATCTTGCGCCAATGGTCCATCCCGCGATCCATGGCGTAGCCAAACGCCTCGATCACCAGCGCCTCGCGGGAATCGAAATGCGCGTAGAAGCCGCCATGGGTCAGGCCCGCTTCCTTCATGAGGTCGGCGACGCCAATGCCGTGGGCGCCCTTTTCGCGCAGCCGCACGGAAGCCTTCTTCACGATACGGTCGTGTGTTTCCTGCTTGTGTTCCCGGGAATAGCGCATGCTGGTCTCATTGAATGTCGAAGATCATCTCATAACACAGAAATGGACTAGGCGGCGCATTAATTCATGTTAAGATATTGCCGATCATCGAAAAGGTTGCAGTTGCATGCACCGCAAGCGCCCCTTTGCCGTCGCGCACAAAACCTTCGGCGTAGCTGCTCTGGCGTCCCAGCTTGATCACTTTGCCTTCGGCCGAGATCAGCCCCGAACGGACCGAGAGCGGACGCAGGAAGGTCATTTTCAGGTCGAGAGTGACCGAGCTCTGCCCGGCCTCCAAGCGGGTCGAGATCGCACAGCCCATGGCAGTATCGATCAGCGCCGCGGCGCTTGCCCCGTGCAGGAGCCCGATGGTATTTTCGAGATCCTCGCGCGGCTCCAGTTCCATCACGATCCGGCCCGGTTCGACCACGGCCATCGTGAACCCGATCAGTTTTGCAAAAGGCGGCGGCGGCAGGCGCCCGTCCCGGATGCCCATCATCGCATCCATGCCCGATAGCCCCATGGCCGCCTTTGCGACCGGCGCGGGCACTTGCCAGTCCACGACACGCTCGCGCCGTTGCGCGGGTGAAAACAGGTCGAGTTGATCGTTGTCGGACATGGACACTCCATTGCATGATGTGCATCATGCTATCTCGCGGACTTCGCGCTGGCAACTCCGCCCCCCACCGCTTGACAACCAATGCGTTTCGGCTCGGAAGTGATCCCGAACGGCGTACCTTTGCGCAACGTCCACGAAATCAGAGATCCCATCATGGAAATGCTCAACCACCACTGCGGCGTGACGCGCGATGCGCGCGGCGTCGTTCATGTCGCGATCTGCAACGCCGGCTCGCTCAACATCCTCGGCTCCCCCGTGACCGACGCGGTCCGCGAAGGTTTGCAGAAGCTCGCGACTGATCGCAGCATCCGCGTCATGGTGCTGCGCGGCCAGAGCGAGAAGAGCATGATCGGCGGCGCCGACATCAAGGAGATGGTGAAGCTCGACCAGACATCGGCCGAAGCCTTCATCAGCCGCCTGCGCGATCTCTGCGAGGCCGTGCGCGCCTTCCCCGCCCCCGTGATCGCACGCATGCCGGGCTGGTGCCTCGGCGGCGGGCTCGAAGTGGCCGCGGCCTGCGACTTCCGCATTGCCGCGCATGATGCGCATTTCGGCATGCCGGAGGTGCGCGTCGGTATCCCCTCGGTGATCCATGCCGCGCTGCTGCCGCGCCTGATCGGCTGGGCCCGCGCGCGCTGGCTGGTGATGACCGCCGAAAACATCGACGCGCCGACGGCGCTGGCCTGGGGTCTGGTCGACAAGGTAGCTGCGCCCGGCGAACTGGACGCCCAGGTCGAGCACACAGTGAAAGCGCTGCTCGAATGCGGCCCCGAGGCGCTGCGATCGCAGAAGGCACTGCTTCGGCAATGGGAGGAACTGCCGCTGACGGAGTCGGTGAATTTGAGCGTGAAAGTGTTCGGCCAATCGTTCCTGACCGACGAGCCGACGCGGCTGATGCAGGCGTTCGTCGACCGGAAGCGGTAAGCCTGCCCCACAGCCTCCTCCCTTCGAACGAGCAAATCTCATCCGAGCCACGACAATTTCTCATGCTGGACGCGGTTGCATTTTTTGCGCCGCATCATATGATGGTCATAATCTTACCCGTCATCGCAGGGAGTCCGCCATGGCCGAAACCGCCGATCCTGTCGTCATTGTCTCCGCCGTCCGTAGCCCGCTCGGCCGTTTCATGGGCGAGCTGTCGCCGCTGCCCGCACACAAGCTCGGCTCGCATGTGATCGCCGCCGCGTTGGACCGTGCGAAGCTCGCGCCGGAAAAGGTCGACGAGGTCTTCATGGGCTGCGTGCTGCCGGCCGGCCAGGGCCAGGCCCCGGCGCGCCAGGCTGCGCGTGCAGCCGGCCTGCCCGACGCCACCGGCGCGACAACCGTCAACAAGGTCTGCGGCTCCGGCATGAAGGCGACCATGTTGGCGCACGACATCATTCGCGCCGGTTCGGCCGAGATCGTCGTCTCCGGCGGCATGGAGAGCATGAGCAACGCGCCGTATCTGCTGGCGAAGGCACGCGGCGGCTATCGCGCCGGCCATGACCGCATCATCGACCACATGATGATGGACGGCCTCGAAGACGCCTACGAGACCGGCCGCTCGATGGGCGATTTCGGCGAGGCGACTGCGGAAGCCTATCAGTTTACCCGCAAGGACCAGGACGCCTATGCGATGGAGACGCTGAGTCGCGCGCGCAAGGCGGTCGAGGGTGGTGCGTTCAAGGCCGAGATCGCGCCGATCACGCTGAGCGAGAAGGCAGGCCCCCGCATCGTTGCCAATGACGAGCATCCGCTGAAGGTCGATCCCGCAAAGATTCCCGGGCTGAAGCCGGCATTCCGCGCCAACGGCACCATCACGCCGGCGGCCTCCTCCGCCAACGCCGACGGCGCCGTCGCGCTGGTGCTGACGAAGCGGTCGCTCGCCGATCGCAACGGCCTGCCCGCATTGGCAGAGATCAAGGGCCACGCCACCCATAGCCAGGAGCCGCAATGGTTCACCACGGCGCCGATCCCGGCGATCCGCAAGCTCCTGGACAAGGTCGGCTGGAGTGCCGGCGATGTCGATCTGTTCGAGATCAACGAAGCCTTCGCCGTGGTGGCGATGGCGGCGCAGCGCGATCTCGGCATTCCCCGCGAGAAGCTCAACATCAACGGCGGCGCCTGCGCGCTCGGCCACCCCATCGGCGCCACCGGCGCACGGCTGATCGTGACGCTGCTGCATGCGCTCGAAGCAAAAAACCTCAAGCGCGGTGTGGCGGCGCTCTGCATCGGCGGCGGCGAAGCCACTGCGATCGCGGTGGAGCGCCTGACGCATTGACGCAAAAGTCCGAAAATGAGGGAACTCCGTCATTTCCGACAGACGCACCCCGTGCCATTCTGCAAACTCGCGCAGGTGTTTCAAATCCTGCCCACCAAGATTGGGGCCCAATGATCTCGAACTGGCTCGCGGCAACACTCGGCCGCCGCAATATTCACTACGGCTGGGTGATGGTCGGCGTGACCTTCCTCACCGCGCTGATCAGCGCCGGCACGGTCGGTGCGCCCGGCGTGTTCATCATTCCGCTTCAGAAGGAGTTCGGCTGGAGCACCGCGGAGATCTCGTCCGCGCTGTCGATCCGCTTCATCCTGTTCGGGCTGATGGCGCCGTTCGCTGCCGCGCTCCTGAACCGCTACGGCCTGCGCAACGTCACGCTGCTGGCTCAGCTCATCGTCGTCTCCGGGCTGATCCTGTCGCTCGGCATGACAGAGGTCTGGCAGCTCGTCGTACTGTGGGGCGTCGTGATCGGCCTCGGCACCGGCATGACCGCGCTGGTGCTGGGCGCCACCATTGCGACACGCTGGTTCGCGGCGCGGCGCGGCCTCGTCGTCGGCATTTTGACCGCGAGCGTCGCCACCGGCCAGCTCGTCTTCCTGCCGCTGCTTGCAAGCCTGACCGAACGATACGGCTGGCGGCTTGCACTCGGCTTTGTCTGCATCGCGCTCTGCGTTTCCGCTCTGGGAGTTCTCCTTGTGATGCGGGACCGCCCGAGCGACGTCGGCCTGCGCCCCTTCGGCGACGAAGGCACCGAGCCCCTGCCCGCCCCACCGGTCAGCCATGGCTCGATCACGGCTGTGGCACTCGGCACGCTGCGCGACGCCTCGAAGTCGCGCGCATTCTGGGTCCTGTTTGCGACGTTCTTCGTCTGCGGCGCATCCACCAACGGCCTCGTGCAGGTGCACCTGATCCCGATGTGCCTCGATTTCGGCATTCCGCAGGTGCAGGCCGCCGGTCTGCTGGCTGCGATGGGCATCTTCGACTTTTTCGGCACCATCATGTCGGGCTGGCTGTCGGACCGCTACGACAACCGCTACCTCTTGTTCTGGTACTACGGCCTGCGCGGGCTCTCACTGATCTTCCTCCCCTTCAGCGATTTCTCGTTCTATGGGCTCTCGATCTTCGCGATGTTCTACGGGCTCGACTGGATTGCAACCGTGCCGCCCACGGTGCGCCTCACCGCGCAGAAATTCGGACCCGAGCGCGCCAATCTGGTGTTCGGCTGGATCTTTGCCGGCCACCAGCTCGGTGCGGGCACCGCCGCCTTCGGCGCCGGATTTTCGCGGACGGTGTATCAGAGCTATCTTCCCGCCTTCTTCATCGCCGGCGCACTCTGCGTGTTCGCCTCCTTGATCGTGCTGACGCTCTCGCGACAACCGAAGCCAAAGCCGCAAGCCGCGATGGCCTAATACCTGATCGTGGTGGGTGACGCCGAAGACCGCAGCTTCGACGTCGAGATTGTGCGCGCCGTCGCAGTGATATGGGCCCCGGCTCTTCAGCGCACCGTCAAAGCGACGCTGCGCTGCGTCCGGGGCGCGAGACTGCGCATAAATTTCTTCCATTCAGAACGCATGGCTTCTCAGAACGCACGGCTTCGCATTCTCGCGGCTCATTTCGCCCGAGCTTTGCTCTCTTGTTCGCACCCTGTCGCAAGAAAGCGCGCAGGGAAGGCCGGGCGCCGGCTGGCACCCGCAGTCCCGTGTGCGAACAAGACGCGCACGGGGTGGACCACAGGTGACGCCGAGCAATCGGCCTTCCCTGCGCGAATGGTTTTACGGCTTATGACGCGCTCTCCCCGGGGAGCGATGCACTATTGCCCCCGACGCCTCGCGGATGGCTGATGTGCTGGCCCGGTTGGGCAGCAGCATCACCACAAGACTTGACGCACAGACCCCGGGCGTCAGGACCACACGATTTTGCCGTCCGCGCACCTCCCCGCCCCTGTCCCCGATGTCTGGCGTGCGCTCGCCATCGAGACCGAACGGGGACGCTGTCAGCGCCGTGTCGTACCGCGTGTGCAGTTGCTCACGGGAAAACCCGCCCTGCAGCTTGCCCAGCGCGCCGACGCAGTCGCGGCCACCGCCTCCCGGCCCGCGTCTCGTGACGATCGCGAAACGCCCTTGTAGCGGGCCGGGATGAGCGCAAACTACGCCTTATCCGAACTTCTGTAAATACGAATATTATTCCAGCGCAGGCTTGACAGGGTGTTTTGCCCGACGGCTCCACGGCTCGTTACGTGCCCCCTGCCCTTGGCCGGCTGGTCTCTCAAGTGACCGAACCGCCGCGCGGGTTGACGATCGTATACCCACGCAATGAACGCGCATGCATTCGAGTCGCGTGTCCGCCCGAGTTGGCGTCGTAGGCCAACCAGGTGTCCCCTCCCAGGTGTTGTTCGAGGACGAACACATGTCCGCGTCGGGCTGCGACCATTCCCGGTGCGGGTGATGTCCGCGGAAAGCGCAGCCAGTTCGCCGCAAGATTCAACTCCGGCACGATACGGCCGAACACGCGCAGAGCCGCGCCGCAGCCGCAGAAGGAGGAAGGGCAACCTGCCGGACGACTGCCGACAATGCGAGCCTCAGCGATGCTCGCCGTCGCGGCGCCGCCTGCGTCGGTCACTGTCAGTTGCGTCGCGCGATAGGCTTGTAATGAGGACCTGGACGTTAGCGAGGACCTGGGAATCCGCTCACGGCGCGTTTGCGAATACGAAAGGTCGCAGGGCATCGTGACATTGCATTCGGGTGCTTGATGAATTCGATAGGGCCGTGCTTCGGAAGCGACTGAGCTAAAGGCAACAAATAGACACGCAGAAAGAACCGGCTTGAACATTGCAGGGCTCCAAATTGGAAGGACCCTGCCCCGACAACGAGAAACCAACAACAGTTTGGCTGAAATGGGCTCAAAGAGCGGCTGAAAGTGGCTGCCCTTGCAGGCCGCTCCCTGCAATCATCATAATCCACACGTAGCGACGGGCATGATTGGCTCGCAGAACGCGAATGCTTATCGTTGCAACTGAGACGCGGCTGCGTGTGCATTCGCTACTGACGCCGGACTGCAAGCCGATCATGAGGCCCAATCACGACGCCCCAGAGCGCTTGCTTTCCGCGTCAATTCGAAAGTCCGACTTGGCTGCGCCGAGCGCTGCGGCGAGCTCGTCGATGTGGTAGGGTTTCGGCAAAATCTGGACGCCGGCCGTTTCGGCGTCGCGAACCGCGGCTTCGGCGTATCCGCTCGTCAGCAGAACCGGGATGTCGCTTCGCCGTCTCTTGATCTCGCGCGCGAGTTCGACACCGTTCATGCCGCCCGGCATCATGATATCCGAAAACACCAGATCGACGGAGCGGCCGTCCGCCAGGGCACCGAGCGCCGCCGCAGCACTCGCCGCGCGCGTGACCTCGTAGCCGAGTTGCGCCAGCATCTCGCTCACCAACGCGGCGACCTCGTCATCGTCTTCGACGAGGAGGATCCGGCCATGGTTGGCCTTCTTCGGCCGCGCCCTGTTCAGATCGATGAAATGGCGTTCACCAGAAGGGATGTTCCTGGATCGCGGCAGATAGAGCTCGATGCTGGTGCCCTCGCCGACCGTCGATTTGATTCGAACCGTCCCTCGTGACTGCGTCGCAAATCCGTGGACCTGGGCAAGCCCCAGGCCCGAGCCTTTCCCGACATCCTTGGTCGTGAAGAACGGCTCGAAGACCCGCGCCAGGATCTCCGGGCTCATTCCAACACCTCTATCGACCACGGACAGACGAACGTAATCGCCCGCGATCTCGTCCTCGGTCAGGCCGGCCAGGTTCTCGCCACGGACAACGATCGTGCCACCGCTCGGCATCGCATCGCGGGCGTTGACCGCCAGGTTGAGAATGACCAGTTCGAGCTCTCCCGGATCGACTTCCACCGGCCAAAGACCATCCGGAAAATCGAACTCGACGTGAACGTCGCCTCTCAGGCTCCGATCGAGCAATTCGCGCATGCCGCCGATCTGCGATGCGATGTCGACAGCCACGGGCCGGAGCTTCTGCCGCCGCGAAAAAGTCAAAAGCTGCCTGGTCAAGCCGGCACCGCGCTGCGCCGCCTGGACCATTCCTTCCATGAGACGACGCCGACGATCAGGATCTGTCTGCCGGTCGAGCAAATCGAGGCCGCCGGAGATCACCATCAGCAAATTGTTGAAGTCGTGAGCTACGCCGCCGGTCAATTGTCCGATGGCCTCGATCTTCTGGGCCTGACGAAGGGTCTCCTCGACGCGGGCGCGCTCTTCCATTTCGGCCCGCAGATGCTTGTTGGCCTCCTCGAGCGCACGGGTGCGCTCGACCACGAGCTTCTCGAGCTCCTGGGCCGTCCGCTCGCGCGCCTGCAGCAAGGTTCGAATTTCATATTGCCGCCGGCGGGCCCGCATTGCGGATTGAACCGCGCTCGTCAGCGTGATCGGCTGAACCGGGCGTTCAAGCAGCGAAACGTTGCGGAGTGTCTCGACGATACTGCGGCGCCAGGCAACCACCGCCGGCTGCTCCCGATGGCTGGTGAGAATGACAAAGGGCAGGTCAGACCAGGGCGGCTGCCTCTCGATCCAATGTGCCAGCGGCTGGGTATCCTTCCCGAACAACCCCTCCTCGGCCAGAAGGACCGCGCCCACGCCCGCCGACATCTCGCTGACCAGTTCAGGGAGACCTCGACAATTGATCGCTACGAGATTCGAATTACGTAAAAGCTCGACCGATGCCGGTCCATCGCGGCCGATCGGGGCAAACACGAGAACGCAATGATCGCGGGCAGCGCTCATTCCGCCGGCCCTTCTGGTATCTCCGTGCCCGTATAACGTGGATTTCCGGAGAAGATGCCGCTGAACTCGCTCAGCGGAGGACCCAGCGTGATGCCGGCACGGCCAAGGCGAAACTCGCGGATGGTATTTTCATGATTGCCGCTGCGTTTCTTCACGACCGAGAGGGCACGCCGCACCGTTCCGCCGACCTCGAAATAGCGCAGCATGAGCACGGCATCGCTCAAATAGCTGATATCGAGAGCCGTTTCCATCGGGCCGACCAGCCCATGTTGGGCGAGGATTAGGACGGTCAGCACGCCTTTTTGCGCAAGATAGCTCAGGAGCTCATGCATCTGGAGGATGAGAAATCGCTCATCCGGCATCGCGTTGAGGTAGCCGTTCAGACTGTCAATGACGACAATTCTGGCGTTATCCTTTTCGACGCTCTTGCGCACATTGGCGGCGAATTCCCCGGGGGACAGCTCGGCGGGATCGATCTGTTGAAATCGGATGAGTCCCGATTGCAGGTAGCTTTCGAGGGGCATCCCAAGCGTTCGAGCCCGGGCTTCCACGGTGCCGCGACCTTCATCGAAGGCAAAGAACACCGCATGCTCACCGCGTTCTGCCGACGCGATCGCATAGGTCAGCGCGAGAGACGACTTGCCGACACCGGCGGCGCCCAGAAGAAGCGCACTGGTGCCGCGCTCGAGCCCTCCTCCCAGAAGGAGATCGAGCTGCGCGTTGCCGCTGGGCGTGAACTCGCCGACAAACGAGGCGTGATGTTCCGCCGCCACAAGACGGGGGAATATCCGCACACCTCCCGCTTCGATCGTGAAATCGTGGAAGCCGCCGCGAAACCGAATGCCGCGCATCTTGATCACGCGAAGCCGCCGGCGCTCTGCTCCATAATCGATGGCGAGCTGTTCGAGCATGACGACGCCATGCGCGATCGAATGGAGTTGCAAATCGTCCTGGGAGGACGAGAGGTCGTCGAGGAGAATGACCGTGCAATTGCGGTTCGTGAAAAAGTGCTTCAGGGCCAGAACCTGGCGCCGGTATCGCAGCGGGTTCTGCGCAAGGAGGCGCAGCTCGGACAGGCTGTCCAGCACCACGCGCGCGGGATTGATCCGTTCGACTGCCTTGAATATCAGGCCGGTCGTTTCGCTCAGCTCCATTTCGGCGGGATGGAAGACGGTGAGCTCCCGGTCCGGATCGAGCGTCGTCTCCGGCGGGACAAGTTCGAAGATGTCGACAACTTGCAGCGACCAGCCGTGCCGCTGCGCCACCAGCGTCAGCTCACGCTTGGTTTCCGACAAGGAGATATAGAGCACGCGTTCACCGCAGCGGGCGCCCTCAAGGAGGAATTGAAGCGCCATGGTGGTCTTGCCCGAGCCGGGCCGACCCTCGTAGAGATACATGCGATTGGGATCGAGCCCGCCATAGAGGATGTCGTCGAGGCCCTGACTGCCGGTCGAGATCCTCGGCAAATCTTCGGACTCGCTGGTTTGGGCCCCGCTCGAAGAATCGGTCATAGAACCCCCTGAAGGTCTATCGCCAAAAGAGACGCGCCCTGGCCCGGTTCGGGCCGCGCAGCCTAGCGCCCCGGTTCCAAGCCGAAAGGCGAGATTTGGCAAAGAACGCCCGAGGCCGGTTCCCGGTTCCGCATCAGGACGCATGCCCCCAGACCGTCCCCTGCGGAACAGCTCCGGGTATTCCCCTGCTTAATTTCAGCTTCTACCGCCTGATTCGCGGCGGACGGCGCAAAAAGCGAACCGGCTCACTGCATCATCGCAGCCGCGATCTTCTCCGCCGACATCAGGACCGGAAAGTTGGTGTTGGCGCAGGGCACCACCGGGAAGATCGAGGCGTCGACGACGCGCAGTCCCTGCACGCCCTTGACGCGGCCCTCTGTATCGACCACCGCCATCGGATCTTCCGCCCGGCCCATGCGGCACGAGCAGGAGGCGTGCCACACGCCGATGGTCGCCTTGCGCACGAAGGCTTCCAGCGCCTCGTCGTCGTTGATCACGTCGTCGAAGGTAAAACCCTCGACCACGAAATTGTCGATCATGTAGTGGCGCAGCGCCGCCGGCCCGTCCATCAGGGCCGCGGCGATTTTTGTCAGTATCCGGTTCCTGGTGTTGACCACGCCGATCTTGCGCACGCGGTCGGTATAGGAGGCCGGGAACGGCTTGTCCGTCACGGCCCTGACGACGTCGCTCATCTGCACGGCCGCCATCTTGCGGAAACCGCTCATCAGGCGATCGAGATCGCGGCGGTCGGATAGCAAGTTGAACTCGACGATCGGCTCGGCTGCCGGGTCGCGCGAGGCGAGCTTGACCTGTCCGGTCTCGGAATAGGTCTTGTTGACGAACGTCAGCAGCGATCCGATCTGCTCGCCGACGGCGTGCCAGGCCGATTTGCTGAGCAGGACGACGAACATGTCGCCTTTCGGCACGCCTTCGAGCCCGGATGAATAACGCAGGCCAAGCTGCATGTGGCGCCTGGTGTGCTCGTTCATGCGCGCGCCGCGGCGGACAAAGGACGATAGCGAGATCGAGGGATGATCCATCAGGCGCTGGCCGACACCTTGCAGCCCCATCAGGACTGGAATGCCCATATCCTTGAGGTGACCGACCGGGCCGATGCCGGCGCGCAACAGATGCGCCGGCGAATGGATGGCGCCGCTGGAGAGAACGATTTCACGGCCGCGGAATTCCTGCTCCCGTCCGTCGACAGTCGCCTTCACACCGACGCACCGCGTGCCTTCGAACAGCAGCTCTCTGACTTGCGTGTTAGTGGAGATCGTCAAGTTGGCGCGCTTGCGCGTATCACGATCGAGATAGCCCATCGCGGCCGAGACGCGTTGCTCGGCCTGGTTGGAGTGCGTCACCGGGAAAAACCCGTCGACGAACTCGCCGTTCTGGTCGGCCAAGTATTGGTGGCCGGCCTGCTGGAAGGCGTCGGCGAACGCCTGCGAATGTCGCGTCCAGTGCTCCCGCGGGATCCGGCGAACCGGGATCCGACCGTCCTTGCCGTGGTACGGGCCGTCGAAATCGAGATCGCGCTCGACCTTCTTGAAGAAGGGCAGCACGTCATTCCAGCTCCAACCCGCGGCGCCGCGCGCCTCCCATTCGTCGTAATCGGTCGGCGCGCCGCGGTTGGCCATCTGGCCGTTGATCGAGGAGCCGCCGCCGAGCACGCGTGCCTGCTCGTATTTGCGTAAGGGCGGACGTCCCTCGTTCGGATTATTGTGGCTGACGATCTGGGTCGTGACCTTGAGCTCGGTCCAGTGGAAGCGCGGATCGAAATAGGCCGTGCCCGGATAGCTGTCCCTGATCTCGGCCGGCTCGTCGCCGGGCGGTGTGTCCTGTCCGGCCTCGCAGAGCAGGACCTTGTTGGCACTCTTTGCGGAGAGCCGGTGGGCCAGCACGGACCCCGCCGAGCCGCCGCCCACGATAATGAAGTCGTACACGATTGGCGCTTCCTCTTGTTCTTGTCCGGGGAGCGTAGCGCGTCCTTGTTTTGAGGTCACGCCATCGCTGCCGCGGCAAAGCGCGAGCAGCCCCCGACGGCTCTGCTTACGGCCTGATCGTCATGCTCTCCGGCGGCCCGGCCTTGCGCAGCGGCTCCGCCAGTCGCGCGAACTCGCACAGCAGCGACCGCGTCTTCCTGGGATCGATGATCTCCTCGACCCAGAATTTTTCGGCGGAGCGGAACGGCGAGCGCAGCTTGTTGAGGCGATCCTGAATCTCCTTCAGTTTCTCAGCCTTGTCCTCGGCCGCGTCGATGTCCGCGCGGTAGGCGGCTTCGATGCCGCCTTCGAGCGGGAGCGAGCCCCAATAGGCCGACGGCCAGGCGTAGCGGATCGAGTAGCGGTCGGCCGGCTGATGCACGACACCGGCGACGCCGAAGGCGTTGCGCAGGATCACCGTGCACCAGGGCACCGTGGTCTGGTTGACCGCGGCCATGGCGCGGACGCCTTGACGGATCGTGCCGGCCTTCTCGGCATCGAGGCCGATCATGAAGCCGGGGCAGTCCATGAGATAGACGATCGGCAAATGGAAGGTCTCGGCGAAGTCGACCCAGCGCACCACCTTCTGGCAGGCATCCGCGGTCCAGGAACCGCCATAGTGAAAGCTGTCGCTGGCGAGCAGCATCACCGCCCTGCCCTCGAGCCGCGCGAGACCGACGATAACAGGCTTGCCGAAATTCCTGGCGACCTCGAAGAACGAGCCCTTGTCCACGACCGATTCGATGATCGGCCGCATCTTGTAGACCTGCTTGCGGTTACGCGGCACCGCGTTCATCAGCGCCTCATCGGTGCGCTCCGGATGGTCGGTGCACGGCAAGGTCGGCGGCAGCTCGTAGACCGACGACGGCAGATAGGACAGGAATCGCCGCGCACAGGCAAAGGCCTCCTCCTCGGTGTCGACGGCATGATCGACCGCGCCGGCACGGGTCTGGATGTCGGCGCCGCCAAGTTCTTCCTTCGACAGGTCCTGCCCCAACGCCTTCACCACCGGCGGGCCCGCGACAAACATCGCGGATTTTTTGGTCATGATGGAATAGTGGCTGGCGGCAAGACGCGCGGCACCGAGCCCCGCGACCGAGCCGAGGCCGAGCGCGACCACAGGCACGCGCGACAAATTCTCCGTGGTGAAGCGATACCAGCGTGTGCCGCCGATGCCGCCCGGCAGATTAGCTGCACCCTTGGTCTCGATGGTCTTGACCGAGCCGCCGCCGCCGGAGCCTTCGATGATGCGCACGATGGGCAGACGGAAGTCGTGCGCCATCTCCTCCGCCATCAACGGTTTTGCGGAGATGGACGCATCCGCCGAGCCGCCGCGCACGGTAAAGTCGTCGCCGACCACGACGACGGTGCGGCCATCGACGCGCGCGCGGCCGAACACGCAGTTCGCCGGCGTCAATTTCTGCAACTCGCCGCTGGAATCGTATTCGCCGATGCCGGAGACGGCACCGATCTCGTGAAAGCTGCCCTTGTCGGTCAGTCTGTCGATACGCTCCCGAACAGTCAGTCGGCCCTGGTCATGCTGACGCTTGACCTTGTCAACGCCGCCCATCTCCCGCGCGAAGGCTTCGCGCCGGGCGAGCTCGTCGAGTTCCGGCTTCCAGTTCATTCACGCCCTCCGAATTGATCGGCTTGTTATTGTTGTGCACGGCCATTGCGACCGGTTTGCGCGAGATGCGATTGCTGAAGACGTCGCCTTCCGCGCCGTCCATCAGGCTGCCGAGCGAGCGGCCGAGCGCGACCATCAACGGAGCGACCTCGGCATGCAGACGCTGCTCGTCATACATCGACGACAGAAGACCGATCGTGATCACCACAAAAGTCTGGTACTGCGGCGACCAGATCGGAACCGCGAGCCCGTTGATGTGCGGGCTCCACAGGCCGCAGGCCACGACATAGCCGTGATCGCGTAGCGACTGTCGATTGGCTTCGATGCGGGGCCGCAGGATTTTCGCAGCCTCGGGGGCTTCCCGTTCCATATCCGTGATGAAGGCATCGCCGACCTCCGGTGCCAGCGCCGCGGTGTAGGCTGCTCCCGCAGCGGTCGACGCCATCGAGATGCGGCTGCCGGTGCCCTCGTGCAGGCCGAGCGCCGAAGCCGAGCGCGCGAACTGGAGATAGACCAGATGAAAGCGATCGGGCACGACGAAGCCGACCGTGCCAGGCAGTTGCTCGGCGACTTCCTGGAGCCGCTGGCGGATCATGCTGCGCAGCTGCGCGCCCTTCATCATCGAGGCGCTCATCGCCACCGCACTCGGGCCGATGCGATATTTTTGATCGCGTGGCAGATAGACCAGCTGTCCCATCCGCGTCAGCGTGTGCGTGAGCCGCGACACCGTCGAGCGCGGCAGGCCGCAGCGATTTGAAATCTCGAGATTGCCGAGCCTGATCTCGTGGCCCTCGAAGCATCGCAGCACGTCGAACGCGCGCGACACCACCTGGATGACATCACTCTCACCGGCATCGCCGGCGAGCGCACCCTGTCTACTCAACCGCTCTGAACGTCGTCCCATGATCCCTACCGCTTGTTCCGCTCTGCGGAATTAAATTCCACTTGCGGATGACGCTACCTCAGGCATTTTGCGACGACAACAAAAAGGCGATGGCATGCCAAATATAAAAATCGTCACTGAGGTCGCGGGACGCATCTGCGCAATGCCCGTGCAAGTTGGAGGAACCGTTGCGGATGGCGACGAAATTGTGGTGGTCGAAGCGATGAAGATGGAGATACCTGTGCCGTCGCCCGCGAGCGGCACGATCACATCGCTTCTGGTGAAGCTCAACGACGTCGTTGCCGAGGGACAGGCGATCGCGATCGTCGCGAACTGACTGCATTATCCGCAGTTTCCGCGACAATCTGTCAGCCTCATTGCTGAGTTCGCTGTACGGCGTTGCCATCGCTTCATCGCGATGACATGATCTGTTTCAAACAAACCCTGTTTCAAACAAAGAAAGAAAATCGTCGCGGCAAACGCGAGGATCATTGGAGGGAAACATGCTTCGTGGGCTGATCATGCTCGCGCCTGCCTTGGTGGCGGGCATTTCTTTTGCGTCTACACGCTATGCAGCCGCCGAAGACATCAAGCTGCCGGCAACATTGACGTTCACGGCCTATGACACCGGCACCGCCGGCTTCAACATCGCGGTCGGCGTCGGCAAAATGATGAAGGACAAATACTCAACCGACGTGCGCGTGCTCCCCGCAGGCAACGACGTCGCGCGTCTCGCGCCGCTGCGCGCCAAACGCGCGGTCTCGTCCGCGATGGGATCGGGCTCCTACTTCGCGCAGGAAGGCGTGTTCGAGTTTGGAACCAGGGAATGGGGCCCGCAGCCGCTTCAGATCATGCTCTCGTCGGTCGACTGCAACTGCGGTACGCTTGGCGTCGCTGCCGATGCCGGCGTGAAGGATCTGAAGGACCTCAAAGGCAAGCGCGTCGGCTTCGTCGTCGGCTCGCCGGCGCTGAACCAGAATTCGCTGGCGGTGCTCGCCTTCGCCGGATTGACTCAGAAGGACGTCAGGATCGTCGAGTTCGCAAGCTACGGCGCGATGTGGAAGGGCCTGATCAACAACGACACGGATGCCGCGTTCGGCACCACCATCACCGGCCCCGCCAAGGAAGCCGAGACCTCGCCGCGCGGCCTGATCTGGCCGCCGCTGCCCGCCAAGGACAAGGAAGGTTGGGCGCGGATGCAGAAGGTCGGCTCGTTCTTCTTCCCGCAGACCGCGACCTGCGGCGCCGGCATCTCGCCGGACAAGCCGATCGAGCTCGGCAACTACCCCTACCCGATCTTCGTCGCCTACGCCTCGCAAGCCCCCGACCAGGTCTATGCGATGACGAAGGCGATGATCGTGAACTACGATTCCTACAAGGACTCCGCACCCGGCGCCGGCGGGCTCGCGGCCGATCGCCAGACCAAGAACTGGGTGGTGCCGGTACACCCCGGCGCGGTGAAGGCGCTGAAGGAAGCCGGGCAATGGAGTGACGCGCAGGACACGCACAACAACAGACTGATCAAGCGCCAGGAGGTGCTTGGCGCCGCGTGGGCCGACTACGGCAAATCCAACCCGCCTGCGGATGACAAGGCGTTCCTCGACGGCTGGATGAAGGCGCGCGCCGCTGCTCTTGCGAAAGCCGACATGCCGAACGGGTTCGACGAATAATCGTCAACGGTTAATTGCCCACGCGCGGGGTCGATCATGTCGTCTGCTTCAGTCTCCACCGCCCCGCAGGACGAGGCCAAGCGGGTCGTGTTCGACGATCCGCATGGCGCCGCCGGCAACATGCAGGAAGCGGAGGTCACGCGCGTTCGCACGCTACGCGGCGCCTGGCGCTGGACGCTGGTGGCCGCGACCGCCGCGACCATCCTGCTCTGCATCAACCAGCAATTCTCGCTGCGCTTCTTCGTCGGCTACACCCAGCTCAACACGGAGTACTTCTATCTCCTGATCGCGCTGATGCTGCCCTTCACGTTCCTGATCTTCCCGGGAACCACGCGCGCGCCGCTCGACCGCATTCCCTGGTATGACCTTCTCTGCTTCGTCGTGACCTTTGCCGCCGCACTGCTGTTGATGTCGAACGTGCGCAAGGCCGCGGAGGCCGGCTGGGAATTCGGCGGCGCTCCGAACAGCGTCATCGCCGCCGGCCTCGTGATGTGGGTGATGCTGATGGAGGCGCTGCGCCGTACCGGCGGCTGGAGCCTGCTCCTGAGCGTGCTCCCCTTCACGGTCTATCCGCTGTTCGCAGAGGCCGGCTGGCTCGGGCCGTTCCGCGGCACGCAATCGACGCTGGAGCAGGCGACCGCCTATCACGTGCTGTCGGGCGAGAGCCTGCTCGGCATTCCCATCCAGGCGTTTGCCGACACCGTGATCGGCTTCCTGGTGTTCGGCACCGCGCTGATGATGACCGGCGCCGGAAAGTTCTTCATCAACCTCGCCTTCGCGCTGTGCGGCACGTTCCGCGGCGGCGCGGCGAAAGTCTGCATCTTTGCCAGCGGCCTGCTCGGCATGATGTCGGGCTCGATCATCTCCAACGTGCTCACTGCCGGCACCATGACCATCCCGGTGATGAAGAAGAGTGGTTTTCGCGCCTCCTACGCCGGCGCGATCGAGGCCTGTGCCTCGACCGGCGCGGTGCTGGCGCCGCCGGTCATGGGCGCGACCGCCTTCGTAATCGCACAGTTCCTCAATGTTGGCTATGCCGACGTCGCGATCGCCGCGATCATCCCGGCCGTACTCTATTATGTCGGCCTGTTCATGCAGGTCGATTCCTATGCCGCACGACACGGGCTGAAAGGCATCCCGCGCGCAGAGCTGCCGCGGATCATGGATACGATCCGGGACGGCTGGTACTACGTCTTCGTGATCGCGCTCCTGATCGTGATGCTCTTGTACTTCAAGCGCGAAAGCCACGCGCCGTTCTACGCGACCGCGCTGCTGCTGGTCCTCAACCAGCTGTTCTCGAAGGACACACGTTGGACTGTCGCGACCATCGGCAAATTCCTCGAGGTCAACGGCCGCACCTTCGTCGAGCTCGTCGGCATCCTCGCCGGCTGCGGCCTGCTGATCGGCGCCTTCTCGATGACCGGCGTGGTGTCGAGCCTCGCCAACGACCTGCTGCGCATCGCCGGCGACAATCCGTTCTTGCTGCTCGGCATGTGCGCCCTCACCAGCCTGATCCTCGGCCTCGGCCTGACCACGACGGCTTGCTACATCTTCCTCGCCATCCTGGTCGCGCCCGCGCTGGAGAAGCTCGGGCTGAACAAGATGGCCGTGCACATGTTCATCTTCTACTGGGGCATGCTGTCGTCGATCACCCCGCCGGTCGCGATTGCTTCATTCGCAGCCGCAGGTATCGCCGGCTCGCCTGCGATGAAGACGGGCTGGGAATCGATGTGGGTCGGGAGCATCATCTATTTCATCCCGTTCTTCTTCGTGCTCAATCCGGCGCTGGTGCTGCAGGGGGAAAGCCCCTATCTGGCCGGCCTCGGCCTGATGGCGCTTGCGGCGTTCGGCACGCTGTTCATCTGCGGCGGCATCCAGGGCTACCAGCCCTTCGTCGGCGATCTCCGCGGCGCCGGTGCGCTGGAATGGCCGATCCGCGTGCTGCTGGTGATCGGCGGGTTCGTGGTGGCCACCCCCGGCGGCGGCATCATGCCGCTGTCGCAGATGCAGGTGACGCTGCTCGGCCTCGCCATCCTCGTGCCCACGGTTTTGCTCGCCCTTGTTCTGGTCCGGCGGCAGACCATGGTGCCGGACGGGTTGCGCGTGCCCTGATTGCGTTGCACAAAGAGAGGCGATGAAACCGCTTTCGCCGCTCGCCACCGCCTGGACCCGCTCAAAGCCGCCTTTGCTGCGGTTTCTGGACAATTGCCTCAACGAATTCTCGGCGGAGATCTCGGGCGCGGTCGCCGACTACATTCCCGAGCTGAGCAAGGCCGATCCAGCCCATTTCGGCATCAGCCTCGCGACCCTGGACGGCCATGTCTACGAGGTCGGCGACTCCAGGGTGCCCTTCACCATCCAATCAATGTCAAAGCCGTTCGTGTTCGCGCTGGCGCTGGACCTGCTCGGCGCGAACAGGGTCGAGAGCGCGATCGGCGTCGAGCCCTCTGGCGATCCGTTCAACTCGATCCGGCTCAATTCCGAAAACCATCCGTTCAACCCGATGGTCAATGCCGGCGCGATCGCCTGCACCGGGCTGATCTACGACAGCAAGGGCGCAGACGCCTTCGAGCAGATTCGCCTCGCGCTTAGTCGTTTTGCCGGGCGCGACCTCGCCCTGGACGAGGCCGTCTACGCTTCCGAAAGCCAGACCGGCGACCGCAACCGCGCCATCGGCTATCTCCTCAAGACCAATGCGGTGATCTCGGACAATGTCGCTGCCGTGCTCGACGTCTACTTCCGGCAATGCGCGGTGCTGGTCACCGCGCGCGACATCGCGGTGATGGCGGCAACGCTCGCCAACCGCGGCGTAAATCCGGTCACGGGCGAGCAGGTGCTGACGCCTTACGCGATCTCGCGCACGCTGTCGGTGATGACGTCGTCGGGCATGTACGACTACGCCGGCGAATGGATCTACCGGATCGGCATTCCCGCCAAGAGCGGTGTCGGCGGCGGGATTCTGGCCGCCCTTCCCGCCCGCCTCGGGCTCGGCAGCTATTCGCCAAAGCTCGACAAGCACGGCAACAGCGTGCGCGGCATCAAGGTCTGCGAGGCGCTGTCCTCGCATTACGACCTTCACATGCTCAACCGCAGCGACGATGCGCGCAACGCCGTCATCGCCGACTACGACATCGGCAAGAGCCCGTCGCGGCGCGTGCGCCGTCCGCAGGAGCGCGATATTCTCGCGGCGCACGAGCAGGAGGTGCGGATCATCGAGCTGGTCGGCACGCTGTCGCTATCGGCGGTCGACTATGTCTCGCGCCGGCTTGCGGGCCGGCCGCGGCCGCAATTCGTGATCTTCGATCTGCACCGCGTCACCTCCACCACGCGCGCGGGTGCGCGGCTGGTCGCCGAAGCGTTCGAGGAGCTCGCGGCGCTGAATGTGACCGTCGTGCTGTCAGGCGTCAGGCGCGCCTCCAAGGAATGGGACAGCCTGCGGGAATGGACCGCCGAGCTGAAGAACGTCCGCGATTTCTACCTGCTCGACACCGCGATCGAATGGGCCGAAGACCAGATCGTCTATCGCCATGGCGGCTCGATCGATTTCCACGAGACCACCGAGCTTGCCGAGCAGCCGCTGCTAGCAGGCATGAGCGAGGAAGAGCTGACCGACCTCGCCTCGATCTGCACGATCCGGACCTATGCATCCGGCGCGAAGATCATCACGACAGGCGCCGCAGCTGATTCCCTGTTCTTCCTGCGCAGCGGCGCGGTGCATGTCACCCTGCCCGACGGCGTGCGGCTGGCAACGCTGACGGCCGGCATGGCGTTCGGTGAGATGGCGCTGATTGAGACCACCCGCTCCGCGGACGTGTTCGCGGACATGGCAGCGACGGCGCACGAGGTGCAGCTGAAGGACTTCGAGCGCTTCCGCAAGCAGCATCCTCACGCCAGCGAACGCATCATGCGCAATCTGGCGCAGCTTCTGGCCGAGCGTCTGATTGTCGCCAACGCCAAGGTGGATATCCTGACCGCGACCTGAGCGCGATGGTTGCGGCTCAGCGGCTCGCCGCCTCGCTCAGCCGCCGATTGATCTTGGCCGCACTCGCCTTGAGCAATTCGGATGGCTTCTGGCCGGTCGCCGCACACAGGCAGGCCCAGTAATAGATGACGTCGCCGAGCTCATCGACGAGACCTGCCTGATCGAGCCAGTCGTCGCGCAGCAATTTCTTGATGTGCTCGGCGACCTCGCCGGATTCGCCGGCGAGGCCGAGACCGAGATAGGACAGCCGCTCGTTGGACGGATGCTCATCGACTTTCGCAATGCTCGCGGCCCAGGCCGTGTATTCATCGATCGTCATCGCCAGACCTCGCCGCGGTTTTTGGATCAGCCCACCACTTCCGTCACAGGCTGAAGATCGATCTCGAACGTCTCAAGGAATTTCGAGGTCATGATGTAGAAGCCGACCGAGAGCTGCAATTCAACCAGCGCGGCCGGCGTCAACTTCGATGAGATCGCCTTGAAGGTCGCGTCCGTCGGCTTGTTCAGCTTGACGATCTCGTCGGTGAAGGCGAGCGCGGCGCACTGTGTCTCGTCGAAGCAGTTAGCTGACTGCCAGGTCTCGAGCGCCTGGTTCTGCTCGTCGGTGACGCCGACATTCTTGCCGATGCGCTTGTGCGCGACGATCTCATACGGCGCCTCGCACAGAATTCCAGTGCGGGTAATCGCGAGCTCGCGCACGATGGGGTCAAGTTCGCCCTTGTGGCGGATGGCGCCGCCCAGGCGGCAGTACTGCTCGAAATAGCTCGGCGAATGCGACATCATCCGGAAGATGTTGGCATTGCGGTTCTTGTCGAGGATTTCGCGGGTGCGGTCGGATGCCTTGGACGGGTCGCTATAGTTGATGCGGGCCATGATTTTCCTGATGTTTTTGTCGAAGGCTTCTCGGAGCCTTTGATGCTCATTGTCGTTGCCGGCGAAAGTTCCCTGAAACTCTATTCGCGGAGAGACGCAGGAGCAACAACATCGAGTCAAAATGCCGCCGCATTGCTGATCGACCTTGGCACAGTCGATATTCGCTGCGTGGGGACTAGATCGCAGCGGATACTCGAAGTGGGGTGTTCCGAGTAAAATAATTGGCCGTCCTTGCGCTCGCCGCGCATCGATGAGTCACGCCCAAGTCTAGGGAGAAAAGGCATGAAGGAAGCCACCAAGGGGGCGGCCTCGGAGGCGCTCGCGCATATGCTGGCCGTGATGGCTATGCTCGTCATCGCCAGCATCTTGTTCTACGGGCGCTAGGCAGAGTTTTTGCGTTTTCGTCATTCCGGGGTGGCTCTCGCACAGGCCAGGCCCAGAACTCCCGTTCCAGGCTCGGTCCCTTGGACCGCCCCCGAATGACGAATCCCACTATTTTCCCTTCGTGAAGAACGGCATCAGCTTTCCGGCAAACGGCTTAAAGCTCGCGACGACCTCGTCGCCGATGCCGAGATCATTCTCACCATGCGCCATCATGCGAAACCCTTCGGCGCAATCGACCAGCAGAATATTGTAGGGCACGTGCGCGCGCGTCTCAGGCGTGGCGGCACGGCAGACCAGCGATGTCGCATACACCCTGCCCTTGCCGCTGGCGCGCGCCTCGCGCGGATCGGACATGCCGCAGGCCGCGCAGAAAGCGCGACGGAAATACTGCACATGGGCGCAGGCGGTGCAGGTCTGATAGGTGACCGCCTCTTCGTCCCTGGTCCAGTCCGCTAGACGCTCGCTCATCGCACCCGCTCCAAAAACATGCTGACGTGGGACGACAGCACGCCGCCGTCGCCGTGCAGCAACGCGATCGAGGCGTCGCGCACTTGCCGATTCCCCGCCCGCCCCGTCATCTGCAGATGCGTTTCGACCAGATGCGCCATGGCGCCGCCAACGCCGCAATGGCCGTAGCTGAGCAGGCCGCCATGGGTGTTCAGCGGCATCGCGCCGTCGCGGCCGAAATGGCCTGATCGTACGCGGGCGGCTGCCTCGCCGCGCGCGGCAAGACCGAGGTCTTCCAGCAGCATGGCGAGCGTGATGGTAAAGCTGTCGTAGATGGCCGCGTAGCGCACGTCGGAGATCGCAAGGCCCGCGGCCTCCTTGGCGCGGGCGACGGAGATCTCGGCGCCGAGCTCGCTGAGGGCGGGCGCAGCGGTAACATGCTGATGGGTATGCGCCTGGGCACAGCCGCGAATGCGTACGCCGGCCTCTCCCGTCCGCTCGCGGCTGATGACGAAGGCGGCGCCGCCGTCGGAGACCGGGCAGCAGTCGAGCAGTTTCAGCGGCATCGCCACGGGCTTCGATGCCATGACGTCAGCGACCGTGATGGGATCGTGGAATTGCGCCCCGGGATGGGTGCAGGCGTGTGCGCGCATCAGCACCGCGAATTCGGCGAGGTCTTCTTCCGTCACGCCGTATTCGTGCATATAGCGGGTAGCGACGAGGCCGTAATAGGCGGGAATGGTCGGCCCCAGCGGCACCTCGTAGTCGGGATGGCCGACCTGCGCCAGCGCCTGGATCGAGGCATCGCGGCTCTGCCCGGTGAGTCGGTTCTCGCCGC
Organism: Bradyrhizobium sp. LB8.2; assembly: GCF_040548035.1. Classification (NCBI taxonomy): domain Bacteria; kingdom Pseudomonadati; phylum Pseudomonadota; class Alphaproteobacteria; order Hyphomicrobiales; family Nitrobacteraceae; genus Bradyrhizobium; species Bradyrhizobium sp. LB8.2. The sequence goes on from NZ_JBEPQV010000005.1 coordinate 137,221, forward strand.
CGACGACGAGCACGTTGCGGGCGACGCCTGCTTCGACGAGATGATGGGCGAGCATGGTCATCGCGAGGCCGGTCGCACCGCCGACCTGGACGGCGTGGGCGTAAGCCGGACGGATGCCAAAATGCTCGGCGAAGACAGTCGCCAGCATGATGTGCGGCGAGACGGTGGAGTAGCCGCAGAGGATGCCGTCGATCTCGGCGCGCTTGAGCTCCGCATCGTCGAGTGCGGCCTGCGCGGTTTTGCTCATCAGGTCGAGCGAGGATGAGCCTTCGTGCTTGCCGAAAGATGTGAGGCCGACGCCCGTGATGAAGCTCATGGCAGCACCTGTGCATCGTCATTCCGAGGCGGCGAACGGGTGACACCGTCGCGGACCAGCGCGTCGATCTCGTCCGCGGAATAGCCGATCTCGCGCAAAATCTCCGCGCCGTGCTCGTTGAGCCGCGGCGCCAGCCGCACCGGCTCGGCCTCGGTCTCCGACCAATTGGCCGTCACCTTCATGCTGCGGATCGGCCCTTCGGTCGGATGGTTTACGACCGGGAAGAAGTTCGTGGCGTCCAGATGCTCATCGTGCAGCATCGATGCGAGGTCGTGCATCGGCATCACAGGCACATCGGCCTTGGTGAGCAGGTCGATCCATTCCGCAGTGCTGCGCGTCTCGAAGATGCGCGCGAGTTCGGCATAGACGACGTCGATGTTGGCGGCACGGCCGGCAAAGCTCGCAAATTTCGGATCGGCGCGCAGATCGTCGCGGCCCGTCGCCTTGAAGAAGTTCTCCCACTGCTTGTCGTTGTAGACAATGACGCTGAGATAGCCGTCCGATGTCTTGTAGGGCCGGCGGTCGCGCGAGAGGTGGCGGGCGTAGCCGCCCTTGTCGAGCGGAGGCTCAAAGGTGAGCCCGCCCATGTGGTCGCCCATGACGAAGCCGGCCATGGTCTCGAACATCGGGATGTCGACGCGCTGGCCGCGTCCGGTGCGGTCGCGGTGCACGAGGCTGGCGCAGATCGCGCCGACGGCGGTGAGGCCGACAATGCGATCGACCAGCGCGTTCGGCACATAGCGCGGCACGCCGTCACCGGTCTGCGCCATCAGCGCCGGCAGCGCGGTCGCGCCCTGGATCAGATCGTCATAGGCGGGCTTTGCGGCATACGGCCCGTCCTGACCAAAACCGAACACGCCGGCATAGACCAGACGCGGATTGATCTTGGACACAACGTCATAGCCGAGCTGGAGCCGTGCCATCGCCTGCGGACGGACGTTGTAGACGAGAGCATCGGCGTCCTTCAGCAGCCGCAGCACGGCCTCGCGGCCGGCGGGCTTCTTCAAATCGAGACAGATCGAGCGCTTGCTGCGGTTGGTGTTGAGGAACACCGGGCCCATGCCGGCGTGACGCATCGGGCCGATCAGGCGGGTGACGTCGCCGTCGAGCGATTCCACCTTGATGATGTCAGCACCGTAGTCGCCGAGCATCTGGGTCGCATAGGGCCCCATCAGCACGGTGGTCATGTCGACGACCTTGATGCCCTTCAGCGGCCCCATTGGTTCGCTCCCGATTGCGCGGGGCTCTAGAAGCGGCCCCGCGATTTCGGTCCAGCTAAAGGCAGCAGCGCCGCGCGCGCAAGGGCGGCCGGCGTATGGCCGCATGCGCCGCGCGTCCGCTATTTCTTCTGGCGGGATTCACGGATCTTGATGAGACGGTCGAGTTCGTCGTTCTGCTGGTTGATGCGGTCGGCGATCCGCGACTCGTTCTGCTCGCCCGAGGCCGCCGCGGCCTGCTCGATGAGCTGCCTTATATTGTCCTCGAGGATCGCGATGCGGTCGTTGAGTGCGTCCATCGACAGCGAGTCTTCGTAGTCATTGCTCATGATGCATTTCCCGCGAATCAATCAGAGCCATGATGGGCAAAGCGAAGCGTGCCCACCATCTAGCGCAAACAAGTTGGCGGGCACGGCGCTTGCGCGCCCTTCCCCACCCTACAAGGTCGGAGCTTACTTCAGCGGCTCCAGCACGGAGACGTAGTTGGCGACGGCCGCGCCCCCCATGTTGAAGATGCCGCCGAGTTTTGGGTTGTTGAGCTGCATGCCCTCGGGCGCCTGGCCTGCGAGCTGCATCGCGGTCATCACGTGCATGGAGACACCGGTGGCCCCGATCGGATGGCCCTTGGCCTTCAGCCCGCCGGACGGATTGACCGGCAGCTTGCCGTCCTTGAGCGTCCAGCCTTCCTTGATGGCGCGGGCGCCCTGCCCCCTCGGCGTCAGGCCCATCGCTTCGTACTCGATCAGCTCGGCGACGGTGAAGCAGTCATGGGTCTCGACGAAGGAGAGATCGGACAGCGTGACCCCGGCCTGCTCCAGCGCGCGCTGCCATGCGACCGTGCAGCCTTCGAACTGGAGGATGTCGCGCTTGGACATCGGCAAGAAATCCTGGGCGTGCGCGGTGGCGCGGAAGCCGATCGACTTGCTCATGGTCTTGGCGGTCTCGGCGTCGGCCAGCACCAGTGCGGCTGCGCCGTCAGAGACGAGCGAGCAATCAGTGCGCTTCAAGGGGCCGGCGACGTAAGGGTTCTTCTCGCTCTCGGCGCGGCAGAAATCGAAGCCAAAATCCTTGCGCATCTGGGCGTAGGGATTGGCGACGCCGTTCTTGTGGTTCTTGGCCGCGATCAGCGCCAGCGCATCGGACTGGTCGCCGTATTTCTGGAAATAGGAGCTGGCGATCTTGCCGAACACGCCGGCGAAGCCGCCGACGGTGTCACCGTCCTCAGGCAGGTAGGATGCCTTCAACAGGTTCTTGCCGATCTCCGGCCCCGGCGTGCGCGTCATCTGCTCGACGCCGACGACCAGCACGATCTTGGCCGCACCCGCAGCAATCGCACGCACGCCCTGATGCACGGCGGCGGAGCCGGTGGCGCAGGCGTTCTCGACGCGGGTGGTCGGCTTGAATCGCAGCTTCGGGTCGGCCTGGAGCACCAGCGAGGCGGTAAAATCCTGCGGCGAGAAGCCGGCGTTGAAATGGCCGAGCACGATCTCATCGACGTCGGACGCGGAGATACCGGCATCCGCCATCGCCTCATTGGCGACGCGCGTGACGAGGCTTTCGACGGTTTCGGTGTCGAACTTGCCGAACGGCGTATGCGCCCATCCAACGATGCTGGCGGTCATGGTCTTTTCTCCCTACGGTCTCTTACTGACCTAAGTCTTAGCCCAGCGATGGCAAGACTTCACGCGGCTTTCAGGGCCTTGATCGTGCGCTGGCAGATGGCAGTTATGCCGGCCCAGTTCCCGGCCTTGATCTCCGCCGCCGGGCACAGCCAGGAACCGCCGACCGCAACCACGTTGGGCTCGGCAAGCCAGGTCGCCGCATTGGCCTCGCCGACGCCGCCGGTGGGGCAGAACCGCACGTTCGGAAACGGACCACCGAGCGCGCGCAGGCCCTTGATACCGCCGGCCTGCTCGGCCGGAAAGAATTTTGCAACGTCGAGGCCATGGGCCAGCGCCATCATCAGCTCGGACGCCGTGGCGATGCCCGGCGCGAACGGCAAGGAGCTGTCGGCGGCAGCCTTAAGGAGATCCGGGGTCAGGCCCGGGCTGATGCCGAACGCGACGCCGAGCCTCTCGACACGGGCGAAGTCTGCCGGATTGAGAATTGTGCCGATGCCGACGATCGCCTCGGGTACTTCGGCCATCATCGCCCTCGCGGCCTCGATAGCAACAGGGGTGCGCATGGTCACCTCTAGCGTGCGGACGCCGCCGGCAACCAGCGCACGCGCCAGCGGCACCGCATCCTGGATCCGCTCGATGGTGAGGACGGGGATGACGGTCGCGGCCTTGAAGAGCGCAACGAGGTGGTTCTGTTGGGCAGTCGTGGTCATGGGTCTCGATCTTACTTGGTCGCTTGACGAGAGGTCGCCGGCCGGTGCCGCTTCTTCGGCGGCATGGCATAACCCGGAATGATGGCGCCGGAATAGCAGATCACGAGGCTGGCAAGGCGATGCCCGGCCTGGGCGGCCTCGACCGGGTCGGAACCGGCGAGCCGCGCCGCGATATAGGCCGCCGCAAAGCTGTCCCCGGCCGCCGTGGTGTCGACCACCGGCTTGGTCATGGGCTCGGCGCGGACCTCGTGGGTGGCTCCGGCAAAGCGCAGCAGGCTGACCGGCTCGGCGAGCCGGAACACCAGCTCGGGGCTCGGGATGCGCGCCATCAGCTGGTCCTGGCTCTCGCCGGGATAGAGGGCGAGCAGATCCTCGGTCGAGGTCAGCACGATGTCGGCGGCCGCGAAGGCCGCTGCAAACACCTCGCGCGCGACATCGCGGTCCGGCCACCCTCGCGCGCGAAAATTGGTGTCGAACACGAAGCGGGTGCCGAGCAGGCGCGCGCGCTTGATCGCCGCGAACAGGCGCTCGCGTCCGGCCGCATCGTAGATCGAGAGCGTGATCGCAGAGAGATAGATGATGTCGTAGCTCATCAGCGAGTTGAGCAGCTCGTTCGTCTCCGGCAAGTCCATCAGCTGGCGCGCCGCCGCACTGTCGCGCCAGTGGAAGAACTGGCGCTCGCCCTTCGCATCCAGCTGGATCATGTAGAGGCCGGGCAGCTTGCCCGCCAACCGCGCGACACGCCTTGTGCCGACGCCCTCCGAGGTCCAGGCCGCGATCATCTCATCGCTCAGGGCATCGTCGCCAAGCGCGGTGAGATAATCGACCTTGATCTCGAGCCGCGCCAGATACACGGCCGTATTGAGGGTGTCTCCGCCGAAGCCGCGCGAGTACAGGCCACCGCCCTGCCCGGCAGACTGTCCCGAAGACTGTCCGCCCTGGGCCTGCCGAAGCTCGACCATACATTCGCCGATGCAAGCAACGCTCGCCATCACTTTACCCGCTCAGTCAGAGATCAGGCGACGAAATTGCCGCCGAGCTCGTCTTCGATGTGAATGCGGATGATGTCGTCGAAGGTCTTTTCCTCGGTGGTGAAGCCGAGCTCGAGCGCCCGCTTGGCATTGAAGTTGCGCGGCCAGCCGCCGACGATGCCGACGATGAAGGGATCGGGCTCCCGCTTGATGCGGGCGGCGACCTTGTCGCCCGCGACACGCTTCAGCGCGGCGATCTGCTCGCCGACCGTCGCCGACAGGCCCGGCATGGTCAAATTGCGGCGCGGACCGGCGGTGGCGAGGTCCATGGTGCCGGCATGCAGCAGGAAGCCGACGGCGGAGCGCGGCGTGGCGTGCCAGTGACGGACGTCCTCGGAGACCGGCAGCACGACCTCCTTGCCGGCGAGCGGCTCGCGCAGGATGCTGGAGAAGAAGCCCGATGCCGCCTTGTTGGGCAGGCCGGGCCGGATGCAGATGGTCGGCAGGCGAATGCCGATGCCGTCGAGGAAGCCGCGGCGCGAATAGTCGGCCAGCAGCAGTTCGCCGATCGCCTTCTGGGTGCCGTAGCTCAACAGCGGCGTGTGGAAGAACTCGTCGCCGATCGCCTCGGGGAACGGCGCGCCGAACACCGCGATCGAGGAGGTGAACACCACGCGCGGCTTGTAGCCGCCGCCAGCAAGCCTGACCGCGTCGAGCAGCATCCGCGTGCCGTCGAGATTGATGCGGTAGCCCTTGTCGAAATCGAGTTCGGCTTCGCCCGACACGATCGCGGCGAGATGGAAGATCACGTCGGGACGGCGGGCGATCAGCTTTTCGGCGGCGCCGGGGACGGCGAAGTCGCTCGATACCGTCTCGACGGCAAAACCGGCCTTTTCCGGTTTCTTCGGCTCGACCACGTCATGCATGGTGAGCTTGGTGATGTCGCTCTTGCCGAGCCGGCCGTCGCGCAGCAGCCGTTCACACAATTTGCGGCCGACCATGCCGGCGGCGCCCAGAACCAGAATGTGCAAGAGCCTACTCCTTTTTATTGGCGCGCTGCCCTCAGCGCGCCCTCATTGCGGCCCCGCGATCATTCCTTCACGGCGCCGGTCATCGCCGACACATAATACTCCACGAAGAAGGAATAAAGGATAACTACGGGGACCGAGCCGGTCAGTGCCGCCGCCATCAGCGCGCCCCAATGGTAGACGTCGCCATTGACGAGCTCGGTGATCGCGCCGACGGGGATCGTCTTGTTCTCGGACGAGGAGATGAAGGTCAGCGCGTAGATGAACTCGTTCCAGGACAACGTGAAAGCGAAGATGCCCGCCGAGATCACCCCCGGCAGCGACAGCGGCAGCGTGATCTTCATGAGAATCTGCAGCCGCGTCGCCCCGTCAATCAGCGCACACTCCTCCAGCTCATAGGGGATGGTGCGGAAATAGCCCATCAGGAGCCAGGTGCAGAACGGGATCAGGAAGGTCGGATAGGTCAGGATCAGCGCCAGATTGCCGTCGAACAGGCCGAGCTGAAACACGATCGCCGCCAGCGGAATGAACAGGATCGAGGGCGGCACGAGATAGCCGAGGAAGATCGCAAGGCCGATATAGCGCGAGCCTTTGTAGCGCAGACGTTCGATCGCATACGCGGCGCACACGCTGGCAAACAGCGAGATGAAGGTCGAGGACACCGAGACGATCACCGTGTTCCACATCCAGAGCGGATAGTCGGTGTCGAAGAACAGCTTCTTGATGTGCTCCAGCGTCGGATGCACGATCCAGAACGGATTGTACCTCTCGTAGTCGTACATCTCCGCGTCCGGCTTGAACGTCGCGATCGCCATCCAGTAGAACGGGAACAGCAGCAAGAAGATGATCAGACCGAGCGGAAGGTAGACGCGGAGAAATTTCCGCGGGAAGCTCTCGAGGTAGTCCATTCCGACGCTTTGGTCGTCCGCTGTGCTCATGGTCAGTCCCTCCCGCCCTGCTGCCAGCGGGAACGCTGAAGCCCGAAAAAGCTGAGCAGGATCGCCGCAACCAGGAACGGAATCATCGCGTTCGAGATCGCCGCGCCCTCGCCGAGATTGCCGCCGGTGATGGCGCGCTGGAACGACAGCGTCGCCATCAGATGGGTGGCGTTGATCGGCCCGCCCCGCGTGATGGTGTAGATCAACTGGAAGTCGGTGAAGGTCATCAGCACCGAGAACGTCATCACCACCGCGATGATCGGCGACAGCATCGGCAGCGTGATGTGGCGGAAGCGCTGCAGATTGGTGGCGCCGTCGAGATTGGCGGCCTCGTAGAGCGAGGGCGAGATGGTTTGTAATCCCGCCAGCAGCGTGATCGCCACGAAGGGCACGCCGCGCCAGATGTTGGCGGCGACGACCGACCAGCGCGCATTCCAGGGATCGCCGAGGAAATCGATGTAGTGCGTGATCAGGCCGGCCTTGAGCAGCACCCAGGAAATGATCGAGAACTGGCTGTCATAGATCCACCAGAACGCGATCGCGGAGAGCACCGTCGGCACCACGAAGGGCAATAGCACGATGGCGCGGACGATCGACTTGAACGGCAGCCGCTCGTTGAGTAGCAGCGCCAGGTAAAGTCCGATCGCGAATTTCACGGCGCTGGCGGCGACCGTGTAGAAGATGGTGTTGAACACCGACAGCCAGAACACCGAGTCCTTGGAGAGCGAGACGAAGTTCTGGAACCCGATGTAGCGCCCGGCTCCGCCGATCTTGGTATCGGTCATGCCGAGCCAGAAGCCCAGCGCCAGCGGGTAAGCCAGAAACAGGATGAGAATCGCGATCGCCGGCACCATGAACATCGCGCCGAGGAAATTCCGGCTCTCGAATGCTCTGGTCCACAAGCTGCTGCGCTTGACATGCGCGGCAACGGGCTCGGCCATAACTGCCATGTCGGACTCCCCTCAACGAAAAGTCGCGGCGTCCGGCGAACCGGACGCCGCGTAGATTGGAACTGATCAGACCTGGTAGTAACGCTTGGCGCGCTCGGCCGCGCGTGCGGCTGCCTGCTTTGGCGTCACGGAGCCCGACGCCGCCTCGGCGAACATATCGACGACGACGAAGTCGCCCATCACGGCGGCGGAGGCATAGCCGAGATCGCCGGCATAGCCGTTGTCGCGGCAACGCTTCAGGCAGTCCCGATACGGCGTGATCTTCGGATCCGACGTCCACACCGGGTTGTCGTTGTAGGCCGGAAGCGGCGGCGAGACGTAGCCGTTGGAGGAGACCTCCCAGGCGTCGTAGTTCGCCTTGTCCATCATGAATTTGATGTATTCCTTGACCGCCTTGGGATACTTCGAGTGCTTGTAACCGTAATAGACGAGCACGTTCTGCTGCTCGGTCGACACGCCGACCGGCCCGATCGGCATCGGCGCGTGGTTCATGTCCTTGGCGATCTCCTGCTGCTTCGGATCGGTCGAGTTCTTTCCGACGGTCCAGATCGAGATGCCGTTCAGCGTCAGGCTGAGTTCGCCGTTGAGGAACGCCTTGTTGTTATTCGAGTCGTTCCACGACAGCACGCCGGGGATGAAGGTCTCGTAGAGCTGCTTGACGTATTCGAGCGCGGCGATCGTCTCCGGCGAGTCGATCACGACCTCGTTCTTGTCGTTGACGACCTTGCCGCCGAATGCCCACAGCGCCCACTGGCACCACCCGTTGGCGTCGCCCGTGGCGTGGCCGAGCGCGAAGCCGGCCGGCGTGTTGTTCTTCTTCAGGGCCTGGCACAGCTTGAGGAAGCCGGCGGTGTCCTTGGGGAATTCATCGAAGCCCGCGGCCTTCACGTGGCTGACGCGGTAGTTAAGGCAGCCACCGGTCGCGCCTTGCGGAATGGCGATCCAGCTGTTGCCCTTCTTGCCGTAGCGTTCGGCAACCGGATACCAGCCGCCATACTGCGCGCCGAGATAGTCGGCGACGTCAGTCATGTCGATCAGCTTTTCCGGGAATTTATGGGGATCATCGAGCGTGCCGATGATCAGGTCGGGACCGGCGCCGACGTTGGCGGCGACCGCCGCCTTGGGGCGGATGTCTTCCCAGCTTTCGGCCTCGAGCTTGACCTTGACACCGGTCTTCTCGGAGAACGCCTTGGTCTGCTCGGCGAATTTGTCGAACTCGGCCTGAATGAACTGCTTCCAGCGCAGCACGCGGATGGACGCGTTCGGCTCCGGCGTGTTGGTCCAAGTCGCCGCACGCACCGGGACGATGCCCGGGCCAGCCAGCAACGCCGCGCCGCCGAGGCCGACTTTAAGCACACTTCGCCTGTCGAAATCGCTCATCGTTCTCTCCCTAAATTTTATATTTTGTATTGGGTGGTCTTGTGTTGGGTCTTCTTGGGCAGTCGTTCGGCGTCGCTACACGCGTTTGCCCGTCGCCTCGTCGAACAGATGAACCACGGAAGGATCGGGCTTCAGCTTGACCTTGTCACCCGGATTGAATTGGTGACGTTCGCGGAAGACCGCGACGACCTGCTCACCACCGAGCTTCGCAAACACCTGCGTTTCGGAGCCGGTCGGCTCGACCACGACGATCTCGGCATCGGCGCCGTCGTCGGCGATGGTGAAATGCTCGGGCCGCACGCCGTAAACGACGGGACGGCCGTCGGACGCCGCCGGCGCATTCTTGAGCGGCAGCTTGACGCCGTTCGGACCCTCGAAGGTCGCAACGCCGTTGACGCGCACATGCCCCTTCAGGAAGTTCATGGAGGGCGAGCCGATGAAGCCGGCGACGAACTGGTTGTCGGGCTTGTCGTAGAGCTCGAGCGGCGTGCCCATCTGCTCGACGATGCCGTCATGCATGACGACGATCTTGTCGGCCATGGTCATGGCCTCGATCTGGTCGTGGGTGACGTAGACGGTCGTTGTCTTCAGCCGCTGGTGCAGCTCCTTGATCTCGGTGCGCATCGCGACGCGGAGCTTGGCGTCGAGGTTCGACAAGGGCTCGTCGAACAGAAACACCTGCGGATCGCGCACGATGGCGCGGCCCATGGCGACGCGCTGGCGCTGGCCGCCGGAGAGCTGGCGCGGGTAACGCTCGAGCAGCGGCGACAGCGCGAGAATTTCGGCGGCGCGCTTGACGCGCTTGTTGATCTCGTCGGTGCTCTCGCCCCGCAGCTTCATCGAGAAGCCCATGTTCTCGCCGACCGTCATGTGCGGATAGAGCGCGTAGTTCTGGAACACCATCGCAATGTCCCGCTCCTTGGGCTGGACATTGTTGACGACGCGGTCGCCGATCGAGATCGTGCCGGAGGTGATGTTCTCGAGGCCCGCGAGCATGCGCAGAAGCGTCGACTTGCCGCAGCCGGAGGGACCAACCAGGACGACGAACTGGCCGTCCTCGATCGGAATCGAAACGCCGTGCAGGACTTCAAAATTGCCGAACGATTTCCGCACGTCGCGGATTTGCACAGACGACATCTAGCTCCCTCCTCGAAAGTCCACGACGCATCTTGCGCCGCGACCGTCTTGTTTTTTCAGACTTCACCGAACGAAGCCCAACCTTAGCGGGGGACATTGTCGGCAGTTTGTGCGGTTTTGGCAATTTGTCTTTGGTTAGTCTGTGCTGGTAGCGCTGTCAACGTTCCTTTGTTTGCGACAGTGAGTGTGTTAAGAGCAGCAAATGGGTCGAAAACGCACCAAGTCAGGCAAAATCCGGCTGGCGGAAGTCGCCGAACTGGCCGGCGTCAGCCCGATCACAGCGTCCCGCTTCTTCCGCAATCCCGAGGCGCTGTCGGTCGCCAAGCGGACACGGGTCGAGAGCGCGGCCAAGGAGCTCGGCTATGTGCCCAACCTGGCGGCACGCGCGTTGGCCTCGCAGCGCACCGAAGTGATCGGCGTCTTGATTCCGTCACTGACCAACAACGTGTTCTCCGACGTGCTGCGCGGCATCTATGACGCCTCCGAAAGCAGCCGTTACTCGATTCAGTTGTCCAATACACGCTACAGTATTCTCCAGGAGGAGAAGCTGCTGCGTCTGTTTCTCGCGCAGAAGCCGGCCGGACTGATCGTCACCGGCATCGACCAGACCGCGGAATCGCGCGCGATGCTCGATGCCGCCGACTGCCCGATTGTGCAGATCATGGAGATCGGACCCAATCCGGTCGACATGATGATCGGCTTTTCGCACTATGACGCAGCCCGCGCGGCGATCGCGCACCTGTTCGCGCAAGGTCACCGCAAGATCGGCTTCGTCGGCGCGCGGATGGATCCACGGGTGCAGCGGCGGCTCGACGGATACGTCTCGGCCATGAAGGACGCTGGACTGTTCGAGCAACGCCTCGTCGTCACGACGGCAACACCGACCTCGGTGACGCTCGGCGCCGCCCTTTTCACCGACCTCCTGGCGCAGGAGCCCGGCATGGACGCGGTGTTCTGCGCGAATGACGACCTCGCGCTCGGCGTGCTGTTCGAATGCAGGCGCCGGGAGATTGCGATACCCGAACAGATCGCGATCGTCGGCTTCAACGATCTCGAATTCATGGCGTCCACCGTGCCGACCCTCTCCAGCGTGCGCACCAACCGCTACGAGATGGGCAACACGGCCGCGGCCATGCTGATCGAGGCGATCGACGGGCGGCGCCCGCAGCATCCGGTGCTCGATCTCGGCTTCAAGGTGATAGAGCGGCAAAGCTCCTCGGCGCGGCGTTCGGACAACAGGCCGGCGGTTTCAGGCGCGGGCGCTGCGAACAAATTGGTAGCGTTACCAAGTGGCCATGACTAGTATCGGACTTGTGAGGAAACGACCCGCCAGCGGGCAGGCAAATCATCACTCGCGCCGTTGGGCATCGCACAAGCCGACACCATAAAACGGACGCCAGTGCGTTTGCATTGCAGGAGAAACCAATGACAAAAAAACCAACCAATGGGCATGCCCCCGCCGAGAACGGCGCTCGGCGCCACCTTCGCTCGCAGGAATGGTTCAACAATCCGCATAACCCGGGCATGACCGCGCTCTATCTGGAGCGCTATTTGAACTACGGTCTGACCCGCGCCGAGCTTCAGTCCGGCAAGCCGATCATCGGCATTGCACAAACCGGCAACGACCTCTCACCCTGCAACCGCCACCATATCGAGCTTGCTCATCGCGTCCGCGAAGGCATCCGCGAGGCCGGCGGCATTGCGATGGAATTCCCGACCCATCCGATCCAGGAGACCGGCAAACGTCCGACCGCGGCGCTCGACCGCAACCTTGCTTATCTCGGCCTGGTCGAGATCCTCTACGGCTATCCGCTCGACGGCGTGGTGCTGACCACCGGCTGCGATAAGACCACGCCGGCCTGCATGATGGCGGCCGCGACCGTCAACCTGCCCGCGATCGTGCTGTCGGGCGGCCCGATGCTGAACGGCTGGCACAATGGCGAGCGCACCGGCTCCGGCACCATCGTGTGGAAATCGCGCGAGCGGCTCGCCGCAGGCGAGATCGACTATGAGGAATTCATGGAGATCGTGGCGTCATCGGCGCCCTCGGTCGGCCATTGCAACACCATGGGCACCGCCTCGACCATGAACGGGCTTGCGGAAGCGCTCGGCTTCTCGCTACCGGGCTGTGCGGCGATCCCCGCGCCTTATCGCGAGCGCGGCCAGATTGCCTATGAGACGGGCAAGCGCGCCGTCGAGATGGTCTGGGAGGATCTAAAGCCCTCGGACATCCTGACCCGCGAGGCGTTCGAGAACTGCATCGTGATCAACTCGGCAATCGGCGGCTCGACTAACGCGCCGATCCACATCAACGCGCTGGCGCGCCACATCGGCGTGGAGCTCTCGATCGACGACTGGCAGAAGGTCGGCCACGACGTGCCGCTGCTGGTCAACATGCAGCCGGCCGGCTTCTATCTCGGCGAGGAATTCCACCGCGCCGGCGGCGTGCCGGCGGTGGTGCGCGAATTGATGAAGCACAAGCGGATCCACGAGAACGCGGTCACCGTGAACGGCCGCGGCATCGGCGAGAACTGCGCCAATGCGCCGAAGCCCGACAACGACGTGATCTGGAATTACGACAAGCCGCTGGTCAAGGACGCCGGGTTCCTGGTGCTGCGCGGCAATCTGTTCGATTCAGCGATCATGAAGACCAGCGTGATCTCCAAGGAGTTTCGCGACCGCTATCTCAGCAACCCCAAGGACCTCAACGCCTTCGAGGGCCGTGCCATCGTGTTCGAGGGACCCGAGGACTATCACGAGCGGATCGACGATGCCTCGCTGGACATCGACGAGCATTGCGTGCTGTTCGTCCGGGGCACCGGGCCGATCGGCTATCCCGGCGGCGCCGAGGTCGTGAACATGCAGCCGCCGGCGGCGTTGATCAAACGCGGCATCCTCGCCCTGCCCTGCATCGGCGACGGCCGCCAGTCCGGCACATCGGGCTCGCCCTCGATCCTCAACGCCTCGCCGGAAGCTGCCGCCAATGGCGGGCTGGCGATCCTCAGGAACGGCGACAAGGTGCGCATCGACCTCAACAAGGGCAGCGCCAACATTCTCATCTCCGACGACGAGGTGAAGAAGCGCCATGCCGACCTGGCGGCCAATGGCGGCTTCAAGCATCCGCCGAATCAGACGCCGTGGCAGGAGCTTTATCGCAACACCGTCGGCCAGCAGTCGACCGGCGCCTGCATGGAGCTGGCGACACGCTACCAGAACGTCGCCGGCACGTTTGGTGTCGCGCGGGATAATCACTAACCACTCGTCATTGCGAGGAGCGAAGCGACGAAGCGATCCAGACTGTCTCCACGGTGAGATTCTGGATTGCTTCGCTTCGCTCGCAATGACGGCTCGAAATTCCAATGCAAGGTGAGGAGAATTACAAATGGCAGACCGCCTCAAAGGAAAGCGTGCCGTCATCACGGCTGCAGCGGCAGGCATCGGACGCGCATGCGCCATCGCATTCGCGCGTGAAGGCGCGACCGTGATCGCCACCGACATCAACGAGAGCGGCATCGCGGGCCTGGCCAAGGAAGGCATTGCCGAGACGGCGAAGCTCGACGTTCGCAACACCGCCGACGTCAATGCCTTCGCCAAGCGCGTCGGCAAGGTCGACATCCTGCTGAATGCGGCGGGCTTCGTGCATCACGGCACCATCCTGGAGTGCTCGGAAGAGGATTTTGATTTCTCGTTCGACCTCAACGTCAAGTCGATGCACCGGACCATCAAGGCATTCCTGCCGGACATGCTCGCGGGCGGCGGTGGCAGCATCGTCAACATCTCCTCCTGCGCGGCGCTGCGGCCGCCGGCCAATCGCTACGTTTACAGCTCCTCGAAGGCCGCGGTGTCGCTGCTGACGCGCGCGGTCGCGCTCGACTTCATCACCAAGGGTATCCGCTGCAACAGCATCTGCCCCGGCACCGTCGAGACGCCCTCGATGCTCGACCGCGCTGCCGCGCAAGGCCCGCAGGGCAAGGAGATGTTCGTCTCCCGCCAGAAGATGGGCCGGCTCGGCACCGCCGACGAGATCGCATCCATGGCGATCTATCTCGGCAGTGACGAGAGCGCCTTCACCACCGGCGTCGACCTCGTCGTCGACGGCGGCTACATGCTCTGATTAGTCCTCATCCCGAGGAGCCGCGACAGCGGCGTCTCGAGGGATGGACCACGGGCTCAATGGTTCGAGACGCGCGCCAAGTGCGCGCTCCTCACCATGAGGGATAGATGAAGGGATTTCGCGATGAACAAGATCGATCTCAACGGCCGCGTCGCCATCGTCACCGGCGGCGCGCAGGGCTTTGGCCGCGCCATCACCCAGCGCTTTGTCGATTCCGGCGCCAAGGTCGCGATTTGGGATTTTGACGCCGCGCTGGCCGAGAAGACGGCGAAGGAGATTGGCGACAGCGTCCGCATCTTCAAGGTCGACGTCACCGATACCGCAGCCGTCGAGCAGGCCCGCGATGCGACGCTTGCGGCCTTCGGCAAGATCGACATCCTCGTCAACAATGCGGGCATCGCCGGCGTCAACAAACCGGTCTGGGAAACCGATCTCGAGGAATGGCGCAAGGTGCTGCGCATCAACCTCGATGGTCCCTTTATCGTCTGCAAGGCGATCGTGCCCACGATGCTCAAGCAGAAATACGGGCGCATCGTCAACATCGCCTCGATCGCCGGCAAGGAAGGCAATCCGAACGCCTCGCACTATTCGGCCTCCAAGGCCGGCCTGATCGCGCTGACGAAGTCGCTCGGCAAGGAATTGGCGGCGCATGACATCCTCGTCAATGCGGTGACGCCTGCGGCTGCGAAGACCGCGATCTTCGACCAGATGACGCAGCAGCATATCGACTTCATGCTGTCGAAAATCCCCAAAGCGCGCTTCGTGCTG
Source organism: Bradyrhizobium sp. LB8.2 (assembly GCF_040548035.1). Taxonomy (NCBI): domain Bacteria; kingdom Pseudomonadati; phylum Pseudomonadota; class Alphaproteobacteria; order Hyphomicrobiales; family Nitrobacteraceae; genus Bradyrhizobium; species Bradyrhizobium sp. LB8.2. The sequence continues at coordinate 152,372 of NZ_JBEPQV010000005.1, forward strand.
GTGGAAGAGCTCGCCGCGATGGCGGCCTGGCTCGCATCGGAGGACTGCGCGTTCTCGACCGGCGCCGTGTTCGACATCTCCGGCGGGCGGGCAACCTACTGAGGGCATCATGATCAGAGAAGGCGGCTGCCTCTGCGGCGCGGTGCGGTTCAAGGCGGAAGGCGAGCCGCTCAACGTTCGCATCTGCCATTGCCGCATGTGCCAGAAGGCAATGGGTTCGCCCTACTTCGTCCGCGCGCAGTTCGACCAGCGCGCCCTGACCATCGAGGGTGACACCGCCCGCTATGCGTCGTCCGAGAACATCGATCGCGTGTTCTGCAAACGCTGCGGCACGCACCTGTTCTCATGGCGGCGCAACGGCACGCTGGCGGGCGTCGCACTCACCACGTTCGATGATCGCAACGCCTTCGCGCCGACCGAGCACATCTGGGTCTCGGAGAAGCTCGCCTGGCTGAAGCTCGACGACGGGCTGACGCAGTATCCGGGCACGATCCCGGCGTGAATTTTGGCGGCAGCATAGCGGCTTCGGGCCACGCGGATCATTTGCAGCGTGGCATTTCGGAACCGGCCACCCTATGTTGAGGTGAAGCGTTGCTGCACCACCGGTTTGGCTGGGTCGGCTGCATGACCGCAGGCAAACCGGGACGGACGAGCCGTGAACATTTCTTTCTATGACATATCGGTGTGGGTGCTGCCGCTGGTGCTCGCCATCACCTTCCACGAGGCCGCGCACGCCTTCGTCGCATACCGTCTCGGTGACACCACGGCCTGGCAGCTCGGCCGCGTCAGCTTCAACCCGCTCAAGCATATCGACCCATTCGGCACCGTAATCCTGCCGGCGACGCTGCTGTTTGCGCATTCGCCGTTCCTGTTCGGCTATGCCAAGCCGGTACCGGTGAATTATCGCAACCTCAACCATCCCCGGCTCGACATGGTCTGGGTGGCGTTGGCCGGGCCCGTCACCAACATCCTGCTGGCGCTCGTCGCAGCTCTTGCCCTGCACGCCCTGCCCTGGGTGCCGGCCAGCTCGGCGCAGTGGATCTTCGACAACCTCAAGAATGCGCTGTTGATCAACGCGGTGCTGGCGGTGTTCAATATGATGCCCATTCCGCCGCTCGATGGCGGGCGCGTCGCGCTCGGGCTGTTGCCCCGGCCTCTCGCCCTGCCGCTGGCCCGGCTTGAGCCGTTCGGGATGCTGATCCTGATCGGTCTCTTGATCCTGCTGCCGCTGGCGGGCTCCCAGTTCGGTCTAAATCTTGATGTTATTTCAGCAATACTGCGAACGTTGACCGGTTATGTGATTCAGACTGTTCTCATTCTGACCGGCAATGCGTAGTTGAACAGCCACACACCCGAACACAAGCCGAAGGGCTCGAGGCCGACTTGGTCAAAGCTGCCGATATGCTGATCGCGCGACGCGCCGACACCCGCGCCCGCGCCGATTTTGCCACCTGGAAGATGATGGCCAAGCTCAACGGGTCGTCCGCGCTGCCTCCGGAAGCGCAGGAGTTCCTCGTCAGCTACAAGAACATGCTGGCGCAGATGAACGAGGGCGAGGCCACAGAGGCCACCATCGGCGTGATCTACAAGGCCTATTATTCCGAGATGGGCGGCGCAGGAACCCCGCCCGACGTCCGTCCCCGGGCGCCTGAAACGGCGTCGGACAATGTTACCGCCTTCCGCCGCCCAGAACCGAAGCCGAAAAAGGTCAATTTCTTCGGGGCAGCGACCGCAGGCGCAACCCAGAAACGTCCGCTTCCGGTGGCGCTGATCTTCGCTTGCCTGGTCGTTGTCTATGTCGCGATCAGGCTCTACTGGCGCTGAGCCGCCTTCTTCTTTTTCTTGGCGTCCGGCGGCGTGAAGATGATGTCGACGGTGCGCTCGAACCGGTCTTCGGTCAGCCCGGCCGGAGGCTGCGGGACGGGATCGGACTTGCGGACGATCGAGATCGCGGCCGTATCGTAAGCTGCATCCCCGGACGACTCCACGACGTCGACCGAAAGCACGTTGCCCCGTCGGTTGATCGCGAAGGAGACCTTGACCTTCTGATTGTTGGGCTGCTTCCCCTCCGGATTGACCTTGTGGGCCGTGAGGTGCGCGCTGATCTTGCGATTCCAGTCGGCCGTCAGCTTCAGCATGTCCTTGCCGATGCCAAGCACAGGCGCCAGCGCCTTCTCGGCCTCGCGGGCGTCCTCATCGAGTGTCTGCCGCGCCGTCGCAACGGACTGCGGCGAGGCCTCCGCAGCGGGGGTTTCAATCGCCGCGATCTTCGGGTCCTCGTCCTGCGGCTTCTTCGAGATGTTTTCGGTGACGACCCGATCGGGATCGTCGACCTGTTGCGACTGATCCTTCGGAAGCTCGGTTTCCTTGGTCTCGGCTTTTTGCTCGGGAAGCGCCTGCTGCTCCTGCATCGCTTCACTGTCCGGTCCGGGCGGAAGATCGGTGTCAGGCGCCTTCGGCGAGGCCATCTCGACGGCGAACTCCGCGCCGGCTGCCCCCAGGCCATCGTCGCCGTCATCGGTTTGTAAATGGGCCAGCGCGAGCGCGGCACCACCCAGATGCAGCGCGAGCGCTGCCACCGCTGCCAAAATCCAAAGCTTCCGGGGTGGTCTGGGTTCGTCCGACATAGCGGGCCTCTAAGGCTGAGCGGCGCCTGCCGCAGGCGCCCCCGGAGCGCCTTCCAGCGCAACCAGCTTCACCCGCGAATAGCCGCCTGCGCGCAACAGCTCCATGACGCCCATCAACTCGCCATACGGCACCGAGCGATCAGCGCGCAGGAAGACATACTTGTCCTTGCTCATGTCCGACAGGCCGTCGAGGGTGCCGATCAACTCGGCGCGGTGGACCGGGTTCTCTCCGATCGCAAGCGTCAAATCGGGCTTGATGCTGAGATAGGTCGGCTTGTCCGGCTTCTTCTGCGGCGTCGCGCTCGACGTCGGCAAATCGATCGGCAGGTCGACCGTGGAGAGCGGCGCTGCGACCATGAAGATGATCAGCAGCACCAGGATGACGTCGATGAACGGCGTGACGTTGATCTCATGCGTCTCGCCGAAATCATCGTCGTCGTCATTGTCTGCGAGCGAAACGCCCATGGTTCACTCCGCCGCGCGCGAATGCACGCTGCCGTGGCTGCGGTCGAGATCGCGCGAGAGCAGCCGCCCCGCCGCGCCCGAGGCACGGCTGACGAGTTCGAGATAGCTCTTCGTCACGCGCGAGAAGTAGTTGTAGATGATGACGGCGGGAATGGCGGCGACAAGGCCGATCGCGGTCGCGAGCAGCGCCTCGGCGATGCCGGGCGCGACCACGGCGAGATTCGTGGTCTGCGACTTCGAGATGCCGATGAAGCTGTTCATGATGCCCCACACCGTGCCGAACAGGCCGACGAAGGGCGACGTGGAGCCGATGGTCGCGAGCACACCCATGCCGACGCGGATGCGCCGCGCCTCCGCGCGCACGATCTCGGAGAAGCTCGAGGCGGCCCTCTCCTTGATGCCGGTATCGCTGGACAGGCCGGCCGACATCCGCGCCTCGCGCAGCGCCGCCGCCAGGAACGACGGCAGGATGCCCTCCTTGGAGCCGAGTGCCATCTGCGCTTCCGCGAGCGAGCGCGCCTCCGCGATCTTCTTCAGCGCCGAACGAAGTTTTGCCGAGGCAACCGACAGCTCGATCGACTTGGCGATCAGGACCGTCCAGGTCATCAGCGATGCGAAGGCGAGCCCGATCATCACCGCCTTCACGATGATGTCCGCCGACTGGAACATCACCCAGGGCGACAGTTCCTTCATGGCCGGCGCGATGCCGACCGCCGCATCGGGCTTTGCCGCCGCCGGCGCGGCAGCTGAGGGAGCCGCGGCGGGCGCGGCCGGCTGAGCTGTCGATTGGACCGGCGTCGCCGGCGGGCTTTGTGTCTGGGCAGAAACAGGGGATGCGAGCCAGGCGGCCGCCAACATCAAGGCTGCGGCAACGCTTGCTTGGAAGGACATGATCTTCATACTTCGGCCCAGTAGCGAATGAGGTTGTGATAGATACCCGTCAATTTGACCGTTTCGGGATCGTCACGCCCGAGCCGTTCCACCAGCGCCTGAATCGCGGTGTCGAGGTCAAAGATCATGCTCCGGGCTTGACCGTCCCGTATCATGCTCTGAAGCCAGAAGAAAGACGCAACCCGCGTTCCCCTCGTCACCGGGGTGACGAGATGGAGGCTGGTCGAGGGATAGAGCACGCAGTCCCCGGCTTGCAACTTGACTTCGTGCGAACCGTAGCTGTCCTCGATCACAAGTTCGCCACCATCGTACTCCTCCGGCTCGGCCAGGAACAAGGTGACCGACAGGTCTGTACGGATGCGAAGGCCGGTCAGGCGGTCGCCGCGGACCGCATTGTCGACGTGCAGGCCGAAATGGTGGCCGCTGCTGGCCGCATAGCGGTTGAACAGCGGCGGGAAGATCTGGAGCGGAATTGCCGCCGCGATGAAGCGCGGGTTCGACGTCAGCGCCGAGATGATGCGGTTGCCGAGCTTGCGCGCGACCTCGCTGTCCGGCGGCAATTGCTCGTTGCGCTTGACCATCGCCGACTGCGAGCCGGCGGTGGAGCGCCCGTCTTCCCAGTCGCTGGCGTCCATGATGCGGCGGAAATCCGCCACATCATCCTTGCTCAAAACGCCTTCAATGCATGTCAGCATGGCACCTCGTCATGACTTCATCAGTAGCGCGCCGAGATCACCAGATAGGCGGCGCGTCCCGGTGCTTCCAGCACGAACGGTGCCGCGCTCTGGTACAGCGCGTCGTAGTAGCGCTTGTCGAAGATGTTGTTCACGAACAGCTTGACCTGCCAGTTCTTGTTGATCTTGGCCTCCGCGAACATGTCGAAGCGCCAGTAGCTTGGGATCGACGTGCCCTGGTTGGCCGCGAGCAAGGTGCCGCCGTAGATCTTCGAGCGGTAAACCGCCTGCCCGCCAAGCTCCCAGACATCGGTGAGCTGATATTTCGAGAGCAGGCTGAACGACTCGTGCGCAACATTGGCGAGCGGACGGCCGACGTTGGTGGGATACAGGGTCTTGTTCGCGGACGGCGCCAGCGACTGCGTCACCTCCGACTGCATCAGTACGAGACCGCCGAATACGCTCCACTTGTCGGTGATCTTGCCACCGACACCGAGATCAATGCCGCGGATGCGGTAGGCTGCGCCGGCCGTGATACAGGACACCGAGCCGGTAGTCGCCGGTACAGTTACTGGATAGGGACAAGTCGCCGTTGCCGTTGCCGCGGTAATGTTCTGCGATTCGCGCGCGTTGTCCTTCGTGGTCTGAAACAGCGCCGCCGTCAGCAAAAGGTGACGGTCGAACAACTCCCATTTTGTGCCGAGCTCGATCGCCTTGTTCTTCTCCGGCCCGAAAATCTGGTTCGTACTGCCGTTGAGGACGGGTGTGAGACCACCATAAGCGGTGCTCGTCCCATCGAACTCGGCACCGACGGGATTCGCTGAGGTCGCATACGCCACGTAGACGCTGCCATTCGGAAGCGGCTTGAGCGTGAGACCGAGGTTGAAGTTCGGAATCAGGAACTCGGCAGACTGCTGGCCAAACTGGCTCACGCCACCGACCGTTCCGTATCCCGACGTGTTGATCTGGTAATTATCGTAGCGGAAACCGCCGTTGAGGATCAGGAGGTCGCGATAATTCGCGCTATCCATGACGTAGCCGCTGACGGTGTCGATGCCGATTTTGGTCGGCAGCCCTGCCAGCGCGAGCGCTTTGCCGGGCAAAAACGTATCTTGGGGAAAGAAGACGCTGACGCCCGTCGGCGAACCGGATGGGCTTACGGGCACTCCGTTCCCCTCCGAGGTGAGCCCGAGATACTTGTCGATCGACGATCTCTCGCGATCGACTTCGATTCCCGCCAGCGCGGTATGCTTGAACCCGGCCCCGTCCTGAAATTTGTAGGTCGCCTCCGTCTGGTTGGCGGTCACGTCGGTGATCTGGAGACGGCTTTGCGGATTCATCGTGAGCGTCGAAGCCGAGAGCGGGGTGCCGTTGATCGGGCTCTCCGGCAGCGTTCCGACGTAGTTCTGCGTCGAGCGCGACGCACGGAACCTGTTGCTGACCATCAGGTCCGGGGTGATCTGCACTTCCGCGTTGAGCGAACCGATGTCCTGGCCGGTCCGGTAGAAGTCGCGATTGATCTGGCCATACCAGTTGTTGCGGTTGGCGCCGAAGTCCGGGAACGGACCGCCGGCGGTCGACGCGGTGCTCGGCCGATAATAGGGCACACCGAAGTCCGGAACTCCCGTCAATTCGGTATGAATGTAACCAGCCGTGACCTTGACAGCATCGACAGGCTTCCAGGTCGTCGCGACGAAAGCGCCATTGCGATTGTCCTTGACGAAATCGCGCCCGGCGACACCGGCATCCTGGAACAGACCGCCGGCACGAACGGCCAGTGTCGGGTTGATCACCTGGTTGACGTCGAGGGTGACACGCTTGGTCTGGTCGGTGCCAAACGTGGTGTCCATGTTGTAGAAGCTCTTCTCCGTCGTCGCCTGCTTGGTGACGATGTTGATCGCACCACCGGCGACACCGCGACCGGCAAAGGTCGAGCCGGGACCGCGCAGGATCTCAACCTGCTCGGTGAAGAAGTTCTCACGAACGCTCACGCCGGGATCGCGGACACCGTCGATGAAGATGTCGTTGCGGGCGTCGAAGCCGCGGATAAAGAAGCGGTCACCGAAGGCGTTGCCGCCCTCGCCTGTTCCAAGCGTCACGCCAGCCGTACTCAGGATCGCCCGTTTCAGCGACGTGGCGTTCATGTCCTCGAGCACATCCTTTGTAAGCACAGTGATCGATTTTGGCGTGTTGAGGATCGGCTCGGGGAATTTGCCTGACGCCTGCACCCGGGTCGCCATGTAAGGCGCGGCGGGATTTGCGTACGGATCACGGTCGGCCGCAAGACCGCCTGGATTGACGACTGGCGCCGTTGCTGCCTGCTGCCGCTGCGCCGCGCGCCGAAGCGCATTGCGCGCGCGGACCTGGTCGGCCGCCGGTTTCGAAGCCACGGGGCGCGGACGCTGGACCGGCGCATCGACCGTCACCGGCGGCAGGTTCGACTGCTGCGCCTGAGCCCCGCTCGAAACTGACGCGACGGCGATCAGACTGGCCACTGCAGAAACGGTCTTGCCCGTCGCAGCATCCAAATTGTTGCCGAATGATTTCCGAACAGCGACCGGACGCAACGATCGCGGTGTTTTCGTCATGCTCATCACACGCCCCGCAGTGTTTTTGCTTCCATTGGCCGCGTTGCGACAACGCGACGCACCGGTGCTATCGGGCGTATTGATGGGGGTCAACGCGATCACGGCAACACACCGGAGGAATCCGCCCATTTCAAAGCAATTCTAAACTTGCCTGCGCGCGTCACTTTGTAAGCGTTCTAATCTCGAGTTTGTAAGCGTTCTAAACTGATGCCGATTTTGTCCCTCGGACACCGGTGGCACGCACTCTCACCATCGGATGCGGAAGGTGGAGGGATGCCCGCCATGGCGGACATCCCAGCCTTGGATAGACGAAATCAGAACTTCGCCGTCGTCACGAGATAGAATGCCCGGCCCGGCGCGACCGCCACGAACGGCACGGCGCTGCGGTAGAGCGTATCGTAGTAGAGCTTGTTGGTGAGATTCTGCGCGTAGAACTTCATGGTCCAGTTCTTGTCGATCTTCTTCTCGACGAACGCGTCGAAGCGCCAGTAGCTCGCGAGCTCGTTGCCGGTATTGGCCGCGAACGTGCCGCCATAGACTTTCGAGCGGTACACCGCCTGCCCGCCCAGCTCCCAGCCGCCATCGAACTTGTACTTGGTCAGCATGCTGAACGACTGGTGCGCGACGTTGGCGAGCTGCAGGCCGAGGTTGGAGGCGATGTTGCTCTGCGTGACCTTCGACTGCATCAGCACGATGCCGCCGAAGATGCTCCAGCGATCGGTGATCTTGCCCTCGGCCTCGATGTCGATGCCCTGGATGCGGTAGGCAGCGTTCGACGTGAGCAGGCCCGCGGCGTTTGTCTCGCGCGCATTGTCCTTCGTGGTCTGGAACAGCGCAGCGCTGACCAGCAGGTGACGATCCGCCAGCTCCCATTTGGTGCCGAGTTCGGCCGCCTTGTTGCGCTCGGGCCCGAGCAGGATGGCCGTGTTGGCCGGAACGCCACCGTAGTCGGTGCCGGTCGCGTCAAGCTCCGAGCCGAACGGATTGGCCGAGGTCGCATAGGCCGCATAGACGCTGCCGATCGACGTCGGCTTGTAGACCAGGCCGACGTTGTAGTTGACGAGGTCGGCGTTCATTTTCAGGTAATTCGGCGAGTTGGTCGACGAGCTCATGTTGTAGCCGTCGTAACGGATGCCGCCATTGACGATGATCGTGTCCTGCCAGTTGGCGGTATCCATGACGTACACGCTGCTGGTGTTGACACCATAGCGCGTCGGATTTCCGGTCAACGACGGCGATCCGAACGGGATGTTGGTGTACTGGGGGGAATAGAGATTGACCCCTGTAACGGCGCCGGTGCTGGTGAAGGCGCTGCCGGCCAGTTCCGACGCGAGGCCGGCGTAACGGTCGATCGAGATGTTCTCGTTCGCATATTCCACGCCGAATACGGCAGTGTGCTTCACCCCGCCGGTGTCGAGCTTGAACGTGGCCTCGTTCTGGTTGGCCCACACGTCCACGTTCTGCAGCCGGCTCTGCGCGCTGGCCGTCGTGGTCCAGAGCAAGGGATTGGGGCTGGTCGTATTCGGGTTCTGCGGCAGCGTGCCGATGTAGTTCAGCAGCGAGTGCTCGCCGCGCACTTTGCTGCTCAGCGTGATGGCCTCGTTGACCTTGTACTCGATCGTGCCGGTGCCGAAATCCTGCCGCGCGGTCTGGAAGTCGCGGTTGAGGAAGCCGTACCAGTTTCCACGCGGAATGCCGGCGGACGTCACCGGCACGTTACCCTTCTTGTAATAAGGCACGCCGAAATCCGGCAGGCCGCTGAGATCGGTATGGACGTAGTTCGTGGTGATCTTGATGTCGCTGGTCGGGGTGTACTTGGTCGAGATGAAACTGCCCCAGCGATTGTCGGTGACGTAGTCGCGGCCGGCGACGTTGGCATCCTGGAACATGCCGCCGGTGCGCACCGAGAAGGTCGGATCGATCACCTGGTTGACATCGATCGTGACGCGCTTGGTCCTGTCGGTGCCGAACTCGGTATCCATGCGCTTGAAGTTGGTGTCGCCGGCCTGCTTGGTGACGATGTTGATGGCGCCGCCGGCGGTGCCGCGGCCGGCATAGGACGAGGCTGGCCCGCGCAGAATCTCGATCTGCTCGGTGAAGAAGTTCTCGCGGATCGAGACCGCGGGATCGCGGATGCCGTCGATGAAGACGTCGTTTCGCGCGTCGAAGCCGCGGATGAAGAAGCGGTCGCCGAAGGCGTTGCCGCCCTCACCCGATCCCAGCGTCACGCCGGCGGTCGAACGGCCGATCTCCTTCAGCGTCGTGGCATTCTTGTCCTCGAGCACTTCCTTGCTGAGCACCGTGATGGTCTTCGGCGTGTTCAGCATCGGCTCGGGAAACTTGCCGGAGGCCTGGACGTGGTCGACCTTGTAGGGCGCCGCCGGATCGGAATAGGGATTGCGATCGACTTCGCCGGCCGGGACCGTGGGCGCGGTCTGCTGCGCCGCCTGCTGCCGCTGCGCGGCGCGCCGAAGCGCATTGCGCGCGCGGACCTGATCCGGCGTCGGCTTCGAAACCGCGGGACGCGGACGCGCGACGGGAGCGTCGACCGTCACCGGCGGCAGGTTCGACTGCTGCGCCTCTGCGCCGCTCGACACCGACGCCACCGCGATCAATCCTGCAACGGCAGAAACCGCCTTGCCAGAATGCCCATCGAACTTGTTCTCAACCGAATGCCCCCCTGCGATCGAACGCAACGATCGCGGCACAACTGCCAGCTCCATCCCAACGCACCCCATCTTGAATTCATCGATCCGCAACATGCGCGATGAACGATGGGCCGGTGCTATCGATCGAGAAAATGCAGGTCAATGCAGTGTGATCCGTTCGATCACTTGAAATCGTCCAGTTCAAATCGATTCTAAAATCGAGCTTTGTAATCGATCTAAATCCGCGCGACATAGTGATGCAGTTGATCTGCACGCGCCTTGCTTCACACGGTAGCGTGTTGCAGCTCAATCGCTGCTCGGCGGCTTCATCAGCGAGAACAATTCGTCGATGGTCTTCTGCGCCACGGCGCGCACGCGATCGCTATCGTCCATGCCGGCGATGTTGACGCCGTTGACGACGGCTTTGATCTCGTCGCGGAAGTCCGTGAGGAAGCGCAGGGGATCACGCTGCTCGTTGGCAACGCGTGCGATCAGTCCCGTGATCAGAATCTGACACGCGATCAGCTTGCCGTTCAGCTCGTCCATCCTGCGCTCCCTCTGGTGGCGGGGCCGATATGAACGATGCCGATTTTCCTGACAACCGAAACGGCCTCTGCACGGTTTAGAACCGTTCTTGTAAAGCGTCCGCCCCGGCGGCTCTGCGCGGCGCCATTCAGCGTGGCGCACACCGCTTTCGAGCATTGCACAAGGTTTGCACGCTGATCGTTCACGCCGGGAAAATGCAGTGCTGCACACCGTAGCGCCACGGAGCTGCCTAGACAGTGCAAAGCTTTCCAATTGTTTAGGATTCTCAACCGATAGTGCTGTTTACTCTGGAACTTGGCGTGTATTATACAGGCGCCTTGGAACCCAATGATTGCCCTCATAATTCGTAGCTTAGGGCACGAGAGCCGACACGAGACGATATGAAAAAGTCCCGGCCGATCCTCTGGATTCTGATCATCGCGGCCGTGGCCTCCGCGGGTTACTATGGTTGGCACAAATTCGGCTCGCCCGACGCCGCAAAAACCCAGACCGCGCAGAAGGGTCCGCAGCGCCCGCCCGCCGTCCTCGTGAGTGTTTCGCCGGTCCAGAAGGTCGACTTCCCGGTCTACCTGACCGGTCTGGGCACGGTTGCGGGCTTCAACACCGTACAAGTCCGGACGCGGGTGGATGGCCAGATCGACAAGATCGCCTTCACCGAAGGCCAGATCGTCAAGCAGGACGAGCTTCTCGTCTCGATTGATCCCCGCCCCTATCAAGCCACGCTCGACCAGGCCAAGGCCAAGAGGGCCCAGGACGAGGCGAATCTGGCCAACGCCAATCTCGAGCTCCAGCGCGCCATGAAGCTCGGTGAATTCGCCACCGCACAGCGGGTCGACACCCAGCGCTCAACTGTCGCCCAGCTCACTGCGCAGATCGCCGCCGACGATGCCGCAATCTCCAACGCCCAGACCCAGCTCGACTACACCCAGGTCAAGGCACCGATCACCGGCGTCGCGGGCCTGCGCCAGGTCGACGTGGGCAACATTGTCAACGCCTCGACGCAGACCGGCATCGTCACGATATCGCAGGTCGAGCCGATCTCGGTGATCTTCACGGCGCCGGAGGATCAGCTTCCCTATATCAGCGAGGGCCAGAAGGCCGGCGCGCTCAAGGTGATCGCTTTCACCACCGACGGCAAGAAGACGCTGGCCGAGGGCAAGCTCGCGGTCATCAACAACCAGGTCGACACGAGCAGCGGGACGATCCGGCTCAAGGCGGTGTTCGACAATAAGGACCACGCGCTGTGGCCCGGGCAGTCGGTGTCGACGCGCCTTCTGGTGCGCACCTTGAAAGATGCGACCGTCGTTCCCGATGACGCGGTCCAGCACTCCACCAACGGCCTCTATGCCTATACCGTCAATCAGGACAACAAGGCCGAGATGCACAAGATCAAGGTCAGCTACGGCATCGACGGGCGTTCGGTCATCGACGAAGGGCTGACGCCCGGGCAACAAGTGATCACCGGCGGCCAATTCAAGGTCCAGCCGGGAAGCCTCGTCTCCACGGCCGTGGCGAGTACGGATCCGGCCCAGAACAAGGTTCGACAGGAATGAACGCGGGAGGGATTTCGGCACCTTTCATCCGTTATCCCATCGGCACCTCGCTGCTGATGGCCGGCATTCTCTTCGTCGGTCTCGTCGCCTATCCCCTGCTGCCGGTCGCGCCACTGCCGCAGGTGGACTTCCCGACCATCCAGATCACCGCCAATCTGCCGGGCGGCAGCCCGGAGACCATGGCCTCGTCGGTGGCCCAGCCGCTCGAACGGCAATTCGCCCAGATCCCGGGCATCGCCCAGATGACCTCGACGAGCTATCTGGGCACCGCGTCGATCACGATCCAGTTCGACCTCAACCGCAGCATCGACGGCGCCGCCAATGACGTGCAGGGCGCCATCAATGCCGCGAGCGGCCAGCTGCCGAAGAATCTGCCCTCGCCGCCGACCTACCGCAAGGTCAACCCGGCCGACGCGCCGATCCTGCTGCTGTCGGCGACCTCCGATACATTGCCGCTGACCAGCGTCAGCGACGCGGTCGATGCCCAGCTCGCCCAGCAGATCAGCCAGCTCTCGGGCGTCGCGCAGGTGTTCATCGGCGGCCAGCAGAAACCGTCCATCCGCATCCAGATCGATCCGGCGAAACTCGTCGCCAAGGGCCTGTCGATGGAGGACGTGCGCAGCCAGATCGCGATCACCACGGTCGACAGCCCCAAAGGCAATATCGACGGCCCGAAGCGCGCCTACACGATCTACGCCAACGACCAGCTGACCCAGGCCAAGGACTGGAACGACGTCATCATCGCCTATCGCAATGGCGGTCCCTTGCGAATCCGCGACATCGGCCAGGCGGTCAGTGGCGCTGAAGACGCCAAGCAGGCGGCCTGGGCCAATGGCAAGCGCGGCGTGTTCCTGGTGATATTCAAGCAGCCGGGCGCCAACGTGATCGAGACCGTCGACCGGATCAAGGCCACCCTGCCTCGCCTCGTGGCCGCGATACCGCCCGCGATCAAGATCGAGCTCATCAGCGACCGCACCACGACCATCCGCGCCGCCGTCGAGGACGTCCAGTTCACGCTGCTGCTGACCATTGCGCTGGTGGTCATGGTCATCTTCATTTTCCTGCGCAGTTTCTGGGCGACCGTCATTCCCACCATTACGGTTCCCCTGGCGCTGCTGGGCGCGTGCGCCTTGATGTGGGTGGTCGGCTATTCGCTCGACAATCTGTCGCTGATGGCGCTCACCATCGCGGTCGGCTTCGTCGTCGACGACGCCATCGTGATGCTCGAGAACATCACCCGCTACATCGAGGAAGGCGAATCGCCGATGGCGGCCGCCTTCAAGGGCTCCAAGGAAATCGGCTTCACCATCGTGTCGATCAGTATCTCGCTGGTCGCGGTGCTGATTCCGCTGCTGCTGATGGGCGGCATCATCGGGCGCCTGTTCCGCGAATTCGCCGTCGTGCTGGCGATGACGATCTTCGTCTCGATGTTCGTGTCGCTGACCCTGACGCCGATGATGGCCTCGCGCTTCCTGCGCGCCCATGGCGAGGTGACCCACGGCAAGTTCTACCAGTGGAGCGAGCGCGGCTTCGATGCGATGCTGCGCGGCTACGAATGGGTGCTCGACCATGCCCTCGCCTGGCGCCGCACGACGCTCGCGATCTTCTTCGCAACCCTTGCTTTGTCGGTCTACCTGTTCGTCCTGATCCCGAAAGGGTTCTTCCCGCAGCAGGACGTCGGCCTGATCACCGCGACCTCGGAAGCCTCCCAGGACATCTCGTTCGCGGAGATGCAGCGCCGCCAGGTCGAGCTCGGCAAGATCGTGATGGACGATCCCGACGTCGCAACGATCGCGATGAACATCGGCGGCAGCGGCCGCGCCGGCAACAACGGCAACATGTTCATCACGCTGAAGCCGCTCGGCGTCCGCACTACCTCGGCGCAGCAGATCATCGCGCGGCTGCGTCCCCAGCTCGAGAAGGTGTCGGGCGCCCGTCTCTACATGCAGGCGGCCCAGGACGTCCGGCTCGGCGGCCGGCCGACGCGCACGCAGTTCGAGTTCACGTTGCAGGACGCCGATCTGGCCGAGCTCAACGACTGGGCGCCGAAAATCCTCGCCAAGATGCAGACGTTGCCGCAACTGCGCGACGTCGCGACCGACCAGCAGACCAAAGGCACCACGGTTCAGCTCAAGATCAACCGCGATACCGCAGCGCGCTACGGCATCCAGCCTCAGCTGATCGACGACACGCTGTACGACGCCTTCGGCCAGCGCCAGGTCACGCAGTATTTCACCCAGCTCAACACCTACAAGGTGATCCTGGAAATCCTCCCGGAGATGCAGGGCAGCCTCGAAAGCCTGAACAAACTCTATCTGAAATCGCCGCTGACCGGGGACCAGGTGCCGCTGTCGACGTTTGCGACCTGGAGCACCGATCCGGTCCGCCCGCTCTCGATCAGTCATCAGGGCCAGTTCCCGGCGATCACGATCAGCTTCAACCTCGCCCAAGGCGTCGCGCTCGGCCAGGCCACGGAGGCCGTGCAGAAGGCGATGGCCGATCTCGGTGCGCCGCCAACGCTCAATTCGAGCTTCCAAGGCACGGCACAGGCGTTCCAGCAGTCGCTGGGCACCGTGCCGCTCCTGATCCTCGCGGCGCTGGTCGTGGTCTATCTGATCCTCGGCATCCTCTACGAGAGCTACATCCATCCGATCACGATTCTCTCGACCCTGCCCTCGGCCGGCGTCGGGGCGCTCGCGATCCTGATGGCGGCCGGTTTCGAGTTCAGCCTCATTGCTTTGATCGGCATTATTCTGCTGATCGGCATCGTGAAGAAGAACGGCATCATGATGGTGGACTTCGCCATCGCCGCGGAGCGCGACGAGCACAAGACGCCGGCGGAATCGATCCGGCAGGCAGCGCTCTTGCGCTTCCGTCCGATCATGATGACGACGATGGCTGCCCTGCTCGGCGGCGTGCCGCTGATGCTCAGTCACGGCACCGGCGCCGAGATCCGCCAGCCGCTCGGCTACGCCATGGTCGGCGGCCTGATCGTCAGCCAGGCGCTGACGCTGTTCACCACCCCGGTCGTCTATCTCTATCTCGACGAGCTCAACAACTGGTTCTCGGGTTGGGGCCGTAAGGGTGACGGCGAAGGCGACGAGACGATCGCGCACGGCACCGTTAAGGAAGCTGCCGAGTAGCAGCTTGCACCGCGCGCCTGGCGACGCTACAGCGAGCGAGACCCCGGTTCACGCCAACGCGGTTTTGCCATGTCCATGCAATCCAGACTTGCCGCCCTTGCCGCCGCGCTCCTGTTGTCGACGGGTGCCGCGTATGCCCAGCAGGGCGCCAAGAAGAACGCAGCTCCCCCTGCCCCGGCGGCACAGCCCGCACCGGCTCCGACGCAACCGCAGGCTGAGGGCTCTCCGGCGCAGCAGGCCGGCTGGGTCGTGCGCTGTACAAGCGTCAGCCGCGATGCGCCGCTCGAATGCGCGATGGAGCAGAACGCGGTGCTGACCAAGACCGGCCAGACCATCGTCCTGATCAACATCCGCATTGCGCCCGACACCCGCACACCGGTGGCGCTGCTGCAATTGCCGCTCGGCCTCAACCTTCCCATCGGCGCCAAGCTCCAGGTCGACGAGGGCAAGACGGTCGATCTCCCCATCCAGACCTGCGAGAACCGCGGCTGCTACGCCTCGACCCCGATCGCGCCGGACCTGCTTGCGACCTTGCGGTCGGGCAAACAGCTCAAGGTCTCCTTCCAGAACATGGCGAAGGAAACGATCGCGATCCCGATGCCGCTCGGCGATTTCGCGGCCGCTTACGACAAGATCAAGTAGCGCGCTTCTTTTTCGCCGATTGCCGCAGGAGTTTTCCTTGCGGCCCATCCTTCGAGACGCCCGCTTCCGCGGGCTCCTCAGGATGAGGTTTCAGCGCACGGCAAATCCCAAACCCTCATGGTGAGGAGCCCGCCAGGGCGGGCGTCTCGAACCATGAAGGCCGAGCGCTCTCGCAGCCCGCAAGCCTGCCGTTACTGCCGAGCCATCTGCGCGTTGCCGACGGCGTCGCCGTCGAGCTTCTGGTCGTTGTGCATGGTCACGCTGACGCGCGAGAGCCGTCCTTCGAATTCGAACGGCGCCTCGTAATGCGACACCGGGCTGCCGCGGTCGCGGCCGATGTCGAGGCCGGACCACGAAATCAGCGTGTGGAATCCGAGCTGGGTCTGCAGCGATCCCGCCTTCTCACCGTCGATCAGGAGCGTGTAGTCGGTGACGCCGGTACGCGAGCCCTTGGCCGGCGGCTCCTTGCGCACAAGACGCTCAACGTGAACGCCGAGCCGCCGCGCGCCTGACGGCACCTTGCGCTCCGAGCGGACGATCTGGTGACTGCCGCCGATGTTGAGGTCGTGCACGAGATGGCCGTCCTTGACGTAGAGGCTATAGCCGGACGTCGCGTCCCCATGCGAGATCAGCACGCCGTCGGCACCCGCCTCGTCGATCTCGACATGCGCCTCGATCGTGTAGCTGCGGCTGCGCACATCAGGCGCGACATCGGTCGGCACATGACCCATGCCGGCATGGAAGACGAAATGATGGCGCGCACCATGGAAGCGCGCGGCATTCTCCGCAAAGCGCGGCCCGAAGCGGTCGTCGAGCGGCAGCACCTTGTGCTTCCCGGCTTCCTCCCACCATGCCGCGATCATCGCTGCCAGGCGCTCCGGTTCTTTCGCCGCAAGATCATCGGTCTCGGAGAAATCCTCATCGAGATGGAACAGCTCCCATTTGTCGCTATCGAACGGCGTGCCCGATGGATGGAAGGCGACCGCCTTCCAGCCGCCCTGCCAAAGGCCGCGATGGCCGAACATCTCGAAATATTGCGGCGAGCTCCTTGAAGGAGCGGACGCGTCCGCGATCGAACGCGCAAAGCTCTCGCCTTCCAGCGGCATCTGCCGGCAGCCCGCGATCTCGGCGGGCGCCTCGATGCCGATCAGCTCCAGCAGCGTCGGCGTGAGGTCGGTTGCGTGCACGAACTGGTGCCGCAGCTCTCCCTTGGCCGCGATCTGCTTCGGCCAGTTGATGACGAAGGGATCACGGATACCGCCGCCATGGGTGTTCTGCTTGTAGCGCCGCAGTGGCGTGTTGGACGCCATCGCCCAACCATGCGGAAAATTACTGTGGGTATCGGGCCCGCCGATGTCATCGATACGGCTCAGCTTCTCCGCGATCGGCTCCGGCTTGAAGTTGAACGGACCCATCGCGTTGACGAAGCCGAGCGGTCCGCCCTCCTGGCTGGCGCCGTTGTCAGACATCACGATGATGACCGTGTTGTCGCGGATGTTGGCCGTCTCCAGGAATGAGACAAGGCGCGCAAGATGACGATCGGAATGATCGAGCATGCCGGCAAAAGCCGCCTGCAGGCGCGTGAAGACGCGACGCTCGTCGGCCGAATGATCTTCCCAGGCCTTCACGCCGTCATTGCGCGCCGGCATCCGCGTTCCCTCCGGCACCAGCCCCATCGCCTTCTGACGCGACAGCCGCTGCTCGCGCTCGATGTCCCAGCCGTGTGAGAACGTCGCGTCGTAGCTCCTGATGATCTCGGCCGGGGCCTGGTGCGGCGCGTGGCAGGCCCCCAGCGCCACCCAGGTGAGCCACGGGATGTCGGGACGATCGGCGACGTGATCACCGATGAAGCGGATCGACTGGTCGATCAGGTCCTCGGTCAGATGATAGCCATCGCCAGACGTCCCCGGGGGATCGATATGCGTGTTGTCGGAGACGAGCTCCGGCGCGTACTGGTCGGTCTCGGCATCGAGAAAGCCGTAGAAGCGATCAAAACCGCGGCCGAGCGGCCAGCCGTCGAACGGGCCGGTGGCGCCGCTTTCGGTCAGCGGCGTCACGTGCCATTTGCCGACCATGTAGTTGCGATAGCCGTGGGTGCGCAGCATCTCGGCGAGTGTCCCCGCCTCGCGCGCGATTTTGCCGCGGTAGCCGGGATAGCCGGAATCGAAATTGGCAAGGCATCCGACGCCGACGGAGTGATGGTTGCGCCCGGTGAGCAGTGCCGCGCGCGTGGTCGAGCACATCGCGGTGGTGTGGAAGCCGGAGTAACGCAGCCCTTCGGCGGCGAGCCTGTCGATGGTCGGCGTCTTGATCGCGGAACCATAGCAGCCGAAATCGGAGAAGCCGACGTCGTCGAACAGCACGACCAAAATGTTCGGCGCGGCCTCGGGCGGCCTCGGCGCCTCCGGCCACCAGGGCTTTGAGTCCGCAACCGTCTTGCCGACGGTGCCGCGGAACGGCGTGTTGCTGCCTGCGCTCATCTGATCCTCCCTGTCGGCTGGCCTGGATGGCCGCCGACGGCCATGGTTGACCTGCGGCTCGTCCCCGCCTAAACTATAATCCGAATTATGGTTATGATTTGACCCAGATGCAAGCGCGGAAGCAGCCAGGTTCGGAACAGCCCGGGTTTCGTGATTTCGACCTGCCCGGCGTCGTCCCGTCGCGCCAGAAGCGCAGCCGCGAGACGACGCTGGCGCTGCTGCGCGCCGGCGCGGAGATGCTGCGGAGGCGCAGCCTCGCCGAGCTTTCGATCGAAGCGCTCTGCACCGAAGTCGGTGCCACCGTCGGCGCCTTCTACAGCCGCTTCGAAAGCAAGGAAGCCTATTTCAACGCGCTGATGGCACTGGCCGCGCGCGACGGCGAGCAGCGGCTGGCCGAGATCAGGCGGCCGTCGCCCGATGCGGGCCTCGACAAGCTCTGCCAAATCATCGTCAGCGACATCATCATCTGGATGCGCAACCACGAGGGTGTGCTGCGCGCAGCGCTCCAGCATGACGACACCCGCCCGGACAAATGGACAGCATTCAAGGCTCTTGCGAAAGCGACCACCGAACGCGCCACCCCTCTCCTGCTGCCGGCGATGGGCAAAGGGCGTAAGGCCGCCAAGGTCCGCACCATCGCGTTCGGCTTCCAAATCGTGCTGGGCACGCTGGTGAATGCGATCCTCAATGATCCCGGGCCGCTGTCGCTCGGGACGAAGGAGATGGAGACGCGGCTCGCCGGCTGCCTGTTGCTGCTGCTTCAGGCGAAAATCAGTCAGTCCACCCCAAGATAAGCCTTCTGCACCTGCGGGTCCTGCGCGAGCGCTGCGGCCGTGCCTGACAGCACGCTCTTGCCGACCTGGAGCACGGTGGCGAAATCCGAGACTTCCAGCGCGAGCTCGATCGATTGCTCGGCGAGCAGGATGGTCAGACCCTCGCGATGCAGGCGGCCGAACGTCTCGTACATGGATTCGACGATCGCCGGCGCAAGACCGAGCGAGGGTTCATCCAGCATCAGCAGTTTCGGATCGCTCATCAGCGCGCGGCCGACCGCGAGCATCTGCCGTTCCCCGCCGGACATGGTGCCGGCGCGCTGGTTGCGGCGCTCCTTCAACCGCGGAAAGAACTCGTAGACGCGCTCCAGCAGCGTGGCCCGGCGCGACTTGTCGTGCAGCGGCGTTGCGCCGAGCAACAAATTGTTCTCCACGCTCTGCTGCACGAACAGCCGCCAGCCCTCCGGCGACAACGCCAGCCCCTTGCGCACGATCGCAAACGCCCTCTCGCCGGCGATGTCCTCGCCGCGAAAGTGGATCAATCCGGAATGCACGGGAATGAGGCCGGCGATGGCGTTCAACGTCGTGGTCTTGCCGCCGCCATTGGAGCCTAGCAGTGCGACGACGCTGCCTTCGGGAACCTCCAGCGAGACGTCGGAGACGCCGATGAGATCGCCGTAGCGCACCTCCAGATGCTCGATCCTGAGCAACGCCCCGCTCATAGGTCCGGCCCGCCCATCAATTCGACCGGCGTGTGGCCGGCGGCCGCCTTGGCCGCGCGCTTGCCGAGATAGGCCTCGATCACCGCCGGGTTGGACGTGACCTCGCGGGGTGACCCACGGGCGATCTCCTTACCCTGGTGGAACACCATCACGCGGCTCGCGAGCGACATGATCACTTCCATGATGTGCTCGACGATCACAAGCGTAATGCCGGAACGGTGGATATCGCGGACGAGGTCGATGGCGAGCCTCACTTCATGCGCGTTGAGACCGGCCATGGCTTCGTCGAGCAGCAGCACCTTTGGCTCGGTCGCGAGCGCGCGCGCGATCTCCAGCCGCTTGCGGCCGGGCGTGCCGAGCGAGCGCGCCGGTGCATCCGCAAGCCTGATCATGCCGACCCGCTCGAGCACGGCGCGCGCCTTGGTCTCGGCCTCCTTGCGATGCGCCGTGCGCAGGAAGGCGCCGATCATGACGTTCTCGAGCACCGTCATGCCTTCGAATGTCTGCGGCACCTGGAAGGTGCGGGCGAGCCCAAGCCCGGCGCGCAGCTCCGGCGTGAAGTCGGTGATGTCGCGGCCCTCGAACAGGACGCGGCCAGACGTGGTCTTGAGATCGCCGGTGAGGCAGTTGAAGAACGTGGACTTGCCCGCGCCGTTGGGGCCGATCAGGCCGAGGATGTCGCCCTGCTCCAGCGTGACGGAAGCATCGTCCACTGCCTTGAAGCTGCCGAACGCCTTGGTGATCCCGCGCGCCTCAAGGAGCATGGCCTGCTCCTGTATCCTTGCCGGATTTGCTGCGGCGTGTGAACAGGCTGAGCAGACCGCCCGGCTGGAAGCGCGCGATCACCACGATGATCGCGCCATAGAGCACGAAGGTGAGCCCGGCGCCCTTGCCGCCGAGCCAGCTGTTGGAGATCTCCTCCAGCGGCACCAGGATCGCGGCGCCCACCAGCGGTCCGAACAGCAGCCCTGCCCCGCCCAGCGCCGCCATGATCAGAATTTTCACCGAGATCAGGATGCCGAACCCGGACTCGGGATCGACGAAGCCGAACATCATGGCGTAGAGCGCGCCGGCGACGCTCGTCAGCGCCGCACTCAGCATGTAGGCATAGAGCTTGGTACGGCTCGCAGGTGCACCGAGCGAGCGCGCGGCCCGTTCGGAATCCTTGATCGCGCGCAGGTAAAACCCCATCCGGCTGTTGGTCATCCACCACGTGATCAGAAGCGTGATCGCGAGGATGAGCAAGAAGAGATAATAGTACGGCAGCGACGACAGGAACGAGAGATCGAAGATGTTGCGCGGGACAGTTGGACCAGAGAGCCCGACGGCCGCGCCTAGCCAGTCGGTGTTGGTGACGATCAGCCGCATCGTCTCGGCGACCGCGATCGTCGCCATGCTGAAATAATGGCCGGACAGACGCAGCGTCGGCACACCGATGATCGCAGCCAAGCCCACGGCCAGCACGATCCCGCCGGGAATGCCGAACAGGGGCGACAGGCCAAATTTTACATAGGCCCCCATCGCGGCATAGGCGCCGCAGCCGAAGAACACGACGTGTCCGACCGAAACCTGGCCGGCATAGCCGCCGACGATGTTCCAGGCCGACGCCGCAATCGCATAGAGCAGCACCAGTGCGCCCAAGCGCTGCTGGAACGGCGAGGACAGCAGCAGCGGATAGGCGATCGCAATCGCTGCGACGACCGAGAGCCAGATCAAGCGCCGCATCACAGCTTTCTCATCACATCTTCCCCATTAGGCCCTGTGGCCGGAACCAGAGGAAGAGCAGGAACAGGACATAGACGACGATGTCCTTGTAGATCGCGCCGATCAGATAGCCGGATAGTGACTCGATCACCCCGATCAGGAGCCCTGCGACGAGCGCGCCGGGCACGCTCCCAAAACCGCCGAGCGACACCGTGACGAAGGCGACGATGCCGAGCGTCTCGCCGACGGTCGGCACGATGTAGAAGAAGTTCGCAATCAGCGCGCCGGCAAGCCCGGTGGCGCCGGCCGCAATCGCCCAGGCGATCGCCTGCATGGTGTCGGGCCGGATGCCCATCAGCTGAGCCGCTGTTTGATCCTCCGCCACCGCCAGCATTTTCGAGCCGAGCGAGGTCCGCGTCAGCAGCAGATGTAGCCCGAGCGTCACGAGCAGCGCGACCACGCCAGCAAGCAGCCGCGAGGCCTCGATGCGCAAGCCGGCAAACGCATAAGTGCCGCCCACGATATTCGGGGGCATCGACAGGAAGTTGGCGCCGAACCACCAGAACACGGAATAGCGCAACAGCAGCGCCAGGCCGAAGGTGCCGAGGATCTGCGCCAGCATCGGCCCCTTCATGATGTCGCGGATCAGGGCGAAATAGACCACGACACCGACCGTCGCGAGCACCAGCGTCGCCAGCGGCGCGCCGAGGATCGGCCCTCCGCCCAACAGCGTGTAGACGACGTAGGCGACGTACATGCCGAGCATGACGAAATCGCCATGCGCGAAATTGACGATGTTCATCATGCCCCACACCAGCGTGAGGCCGGAGGAAAACAGGGCGTAGACGGCGCCAAGCAGAAGCCCGCCGACGATCACCTGCACGAGTACAAAGGACATGAGCCGCGTTGCTCTGATCAAATTATCATGGGAATGGCGGAGCGCGCAGCCCCGCCTTTAAATCTCACCAGCCCTTGTAAGGCAGCACAGGCGCCTTCTCGGCATTTCCCTTGGGCCACACCGCGGTGTAGTTCTCGCCGTCCTGGAGCTGGATGATGAGGCCGGAGGCGAGCACGTTCTGGCCCTTGTCGTCGAACTTCACGCCCTTGTAGCCCATCATCAATTGCTCGGGCTTCAGATCCGTCGCCTTCAGCGCGGCCTGGATCTTGGCGGGATCGGTCGAGCCGGCGCGGTCGATCGCATCGGCCAGCACGAAAAAGCCCTGCATCTGGCGGCCGACCGTGTCATCCATCTCCTCGCCGCTCTTCTTCTTGTACATGTCGGCGATGATGGCGGACGGCGAGCCGGATGGACCCACCGCCCAGGACGAGCGATTGAAGACGCCCTGCGAAATCTTGCCGACCGCCTTGATGAAGGACGGATCGGAATAGCCTGCGTCGTCGGCGAGCAGCACGGGCGGCTTGTAGTCGAGCGACTGCATGGTCTTGGCGAACAGGATCGCGTCCGACGTGTAGCTGATCATGATGATGACGTCGGGCTTTTTCTCCTTGAGCTGGAGCACCTGACCCTGCAAATCGGTCGCATTGACGGGATAGGCGACGTCAATTGCGATGGCCTGCCCCTTGTCCTTGAAGGCGGCGCTGATGGTGTTGGCGACCGAGGTGCCGTATTCGGTGTTGTCGTGAACCAGTGCGATTGCATCGGTCTTGGCACCCTGCGCCTTGATGTCGGCGAGGAAGTCGACATAGGCCTTGGCGAAGTCGGTGGCGATCGGCGTCGTGCGGAAGAACCATTTGAAGCCGCGCTCGGTGAGATTGGCGGCGACCGACTCGGAGTTCAGGAAGGGAATGCCGTATTTCTCGGCGATCGCGCTCGAGGTCAGCGTGACGCCGGACTGATAGGAGCCGAACAAAGCGGCCACCTTGTCCTCCGTGATCAGACGCAGCGCCTGGTTCTGGCCCGTCGCCGGGTTGCCCTGGTTGTCCGCGAACACGATCTCGATCTTGGCGCCGCCAAGGCCGGAAAGGCCTGCGTTCTTCGCCAGCGGCAGATTGCCGAGCTCGGGATGGGCGTTGTTGATGATGTCCATGGCGACCTCGAGCGCCGCCTTGGCATGCGCGCCGATCGAGGCGGTGCCGCCGGACATCGGCAGGATCGCGCCGATCTTGACGACCTTGTCCTGCGCTCGCGCGCCTGAAGCGAGCACAAGGGACATCGCGGCCGCGCAAAGCAGCCCCGTGACGTGCTTCAATCTCATGAAATCAGACCTCCCAAAGGGTTTCCCCAACCAGGTTTTTTTTGGAAAGCTCGGCTAAGCGCCCGCCTCCGTTTGATTATGCCTGGTGATGAGAGGATGGCATGCCAGCCCGATACCGGCAAGGTGAAACGAATTGCCACGATGCTGCATAAGCAACACCGTTTATAGGGTGGGTTAGCGCCAGCGTACCCACCCTACGAGGCTGCGCAGCGTGCGCTCACCCCACCACGTCGCTCGCCCTCAGCAGCGTCGTGAAGCCGCCATAGATCATGCGCTTGCCGTCGAACGGCATGCCGTCCAACTTCAGCCGGGGGTCCGCCATCACCTTCTTGTTGACGGCGTCGCGAGTTTCCCGGTCGCGATAGACGATCCAGGAGAACACCACGATCTCGTCCTCCTTGGCCATCACCGCGCGCGGAAACGAAGTGAGCTCGCCATAGGGCACGTCGTCGCCGATGCATTCGACATAATCCAGCGCGCCGTGCTCCATCCAGATCGCGCAGGCCGTTTTCGCCAGCGCCTTGTAGGGCTCGATCTTGTCCTTCGGCACGGCCAGCACGAAACCATCGACATAGGGCATCACCGATCTCCTTGGGTTGCATGTCCAAGGACGATGCAGCGGGCGCCGATCCGACTGGGAAACGTGATTTTCCGATGAGGCAAACCGTCGCGCGCCGCTGCGGCGCGCCGCCGGAGCCTGAGATCCGGCCGCTCACGCCCCCGATTGGACCGCAAAACACACCTGCACCGGAGCGCTTGCCAGCCCACAGCCGAGCGGGTAGAAACCCTCCACGCCTGAGCCGTGATTTGCGCGATAAGCGCCGTCGGCCACGGCCGGACAAGTCAACAAGTCATTGAATTTGTTCGGCTATTCCGTTGGGGAATGGTGTAACGGTAGCACAACAGACTCTGACTCTGTTTGTCTAGGTTCGAATCCTAGTTCCCCAGCCATCTGTTGCACTATGGCGTAACCTCTTCAAATCTCTGAATTGTTTTAGGCTGGGCGCCTGCTGTACCCCAACGCCGCCCCTAACGCTTGCCCCTAACGGATGTCTGAATTTTTAATGTCCGATGCAGACCGCGATTGCGACCGCCTTGCTGATATCCTGCAAAGTGGCGAGCTACCTGACCTTGCGGAGTTCGCGCGTCTCTTGGGCTTAGGGGACGAGTATTTGCCACCAAGGAAAGACTATCCCACAAACCCGCGATGCAGACACTGGAGCGGCTTCGTGCTGACCTTCACGGGCGCATCTTTAGCAACAAGGCTGAGGGGAAAGCCCTGCGGCAAAAGTTGCAGCAGGTTGAGGCTGTCCTGAAAATGCTCGACCAGACCTAAAGCGTCCGGGCATCCGCCGTGTGATTCCAAGGCGCATCCCGAATCCTAGTCGATCTCGACAGATTTATCTCCGCCTTTGCCCTTCAGCGAAAAGCGCCTGACTTTGATCCCGAGGTACGAAATCGCTCGATCCAAGTCTTCTGGGACGCTCTCGTCAGAGGGAAGCACGAGAAACTTAGTCACTTGCCCACTGCCGTTCGTTGCGTGCGTTACGAGCTGTCCGATCGCGGTGTAAAGCATCTGTCGTCCCACGCCAGTCTTTACTTCGTAAACTTCCGAGAGAATCCCGTCTCTCTTCACGAACAGATCAATGAGGGTAGAGTTGAACACCTTCTCACCGCGTGAAAGCTTGGATGTCCTCTCTTCATAAAGCCTCTGCACAATATCACCATGGTAGGTGAGGTATTCGAAGTGGTCGTCTCGTGCGCCGCGTTTCTTGCCGGAAAACTCTCTGCTGTAGCGGTCAAATTCTTCTACTCGCCGCTTAAATTCGGCCGTTTGCAATGCGCCCTGCGCTACTTGGTCCTTGAAACTGTAGACGCTCCCGACGAACGCTTCGATGCGGCTAGCTAAATCGGCGCCGTTGATTTTGGCCACAGCTATGCCCATTCGTCGCCCCTTACCCTGGTCCATAACTTCGACAAGCTTTGCTTTTGACCAAACAAGAAATGCAGTCTTGCCAATCCCGGGACGGCCACCGCCTATTCTGCCGCTGTGCATCAGGAAGAGGTCGCCGGTTGCAGTATCTTCGGCAAAAAAACCGGACACTTGGGCGCCAATGCTCACGGTCGGTATGTTGATTTCGACCGTTATTGATTGCGCATGGTTTTCAGGCTGATACACACCGAATGCATTCCAATAACGGGGGATTGGAGCGTCTTGCGAGGCGCCACCGAACGCAACCCAAAGTCGGCCCGCCCCAGCCGAAAACAAGGGCAAATCAAAATTGCCGCCGGGGAAGCCGATGGTGTGAAGTCCATGCGGCCTGAGAGCGGCCTTTAGATTTCTTTCTAACGCCGCCTGAGCGACCTTCTTCTGCTTTGTGTCTTCCAGCACGACCAGCATGACCGTCGCTTTCCCTGACGATGAACGATTCCTTAGCCAACATTACCTTACGTTGAGGGCGCGCCATGAGGCAATCCGTCTCACCAAGAGCGTCCCATGGCTCGGTAGGGTGCGTTCCGCCTTCAACGCCGACTGTTGCATCGGCGCGAGCACATCCGTCAGAATCCTTGTTGAGCGATACGCGTCGCTCCGGGGCGTGGAAACCCTGAATAAGCGGTTGGTGTCGCCGGGTTTGGCACCGAGTCCTTGACCGTTATGGTCGGGGAGCCTGCGACGTATGTCCAGGTTCTCCGGAACTAAAAGTCGTAGGGACCGGCTTGTTCGGTTTTCCAACTCCCCGATCACCAGGGGTCAAGAGGCAATTGCTTACGGGGGCGCACCGTGGGCCAGCCTCCGGGAGTTGGAACGATGGATGCGACGGCAACTGCGCTCACCGAGAAGAAACAGGCTGCTGCTGGCCGGACCGCCTCGTTGCTTTGGATCGCGACCGGCATTTACTATTTCGCGACGACCGAGACGGCGTCCTTCCTGTCTTGGCAAGGGGCAGTGTTCTTCATCGGCGGAATGTTTGGTGCTGCGCTCATATTCGGAGCTGCAAGTCACTATCTCTTCGCTGCACATCGGGACTTCTATCTCAACCGTGCACGCAGCAGGCCCGTGCTGGCGCTCCTAATGGGTATTGCAAGTCTGTTTCTCAATGTGTTCGAGATCGCGGTGCCGATACTGGCTGCGAGGTGGGCCTTCATGGGACTATTCGGTCTGATCTAATATCGCGGCAACACCTCGTAGAGCGTCGCTCATTCATGTTGGCCCGTTTCAGGGTGGAAGACGAGGCAGGCATCATCGGGGTGGTGGCGGAAGGCCCAAGAGTCTCGGGCTGTCCCAAAAGGATTTGGCCTTAGAGGCGGTGTTCGCACCTATGTCAGTCCGGTCTAAAGGGGCAACCGCAATTGCACCATCGTTGTGTTGGCGCGCCCGGCGCGTGCTCTAACGATGTTTTCGCTCCAACGAAGAAAATGCGGGGCTGATCCCAAAATTGTGCCCGGTGTCAGGCAGGTGACTTTGAGCACGGACCGCGAGGAGTAGTGTCTGTCGCCTGTGGCGGGACGCGTGCTCCTGTCACCTTTCGTGACCCGATCGAAGATTCAATTGATCACGTAGTCTGGTGGTGTTTAGACTAGATCGTTCTCTGGGGTTGGGCCTCATGCTTTTTCAGGTTCGGAGGATCGGCAATGCTTCTTGCGAGGACTGTTTTTCTGGCGTCGCTAGCATTCCTCACTTCCATGAGCTTGGCGTCGGCTCAGGAGTGCGGTGGTTCTGGGTCAAACGGAATGACGAACTGCACCAGAGGTGATCCCAACGTGCCGCTGGTGCCCAGGCCATTCAACCCCCGCCCGGCGGGCGCGGATACGGTTGGTCCAGGCAGCGCGGCGCCAGCTAGTGGGCCACCCCCGCAGGATCGTGGCAAGATGCGTGGTAAAACGCCACCCGGCACTATTGCTAGGTGAACCAGCGCCGCTCGTCGATGCGCAATTTTTTAGTACTGAGGGCGCGTAACGACGAAGCCCCCGCGTGCCGTTAAGAACCGCGTAATTCAACCGGCGTCGGAGACTTGTGATCGCACAGTTTGTCTCCCGTGAGGAAGGGCCTATTGACCGCGGGTGGTCCGTACATTCACGCCACCCTTATTGACACCGAGGGAAGTATCTTTGTTGATCATCAGCCGATTGTCGTGCGATTTGTCGCGCATCATTTCTTTGTCGCGTTCTTTCTGCTGACGCTCCGTAACTTCTTTGGCGTTCTTCATGTTGTTGTCGAGAGTTTCTTGGGCAGTCTGGGCATGCGCTGGCAGCTGCATGGCCAGAAAGAACAATGCAAGTATCAATCGCATTACCACCTCCCGCTCTAGTTCTTTCCCCCGTAGCTGTTAGGCCCCCAATAGGAGCATCTAGCTGGGCCCATACCGGTCGCCGAACAAGTCTTATTGATACCTCGTGGAGAACCATCAAAGTTGTAGAACGAGTGCTTCCCATCGGGCGTAACGACTTCCTTTGATCCGTCTGGATGCGTCGTTGTTGTGCTTGTCGGTCGGCCGACAACGGCCACCTGAGCGAAAGCTAATCCCGGTATTGATGCGGTGAAGACGAAAAGCGACAACGTCGCTGCAGAACGCGCAACTGCCTTGTTCATATACATTCTCCTAGCACCAACGTAATCGTGGATTGCTGTGGAGTGTCAAAAATAAAGAACTATCTTTAGTCCAGATCGCGCCCAGAATGTGGTGGCATTGTCCTACAACTTGGTCGGGGAGGCAAGTGCTTTGACTTGTCCTGCTGGGCGATGGCCTGGTTCGACCCTCAGCGGCCAAATTCGAAAATGGCAGGGTTTGGCCCAGCTCTCGTGCAAGCGCAGGCTTGTCTTTTGGCAGAAGACGATATTAACTTCAGGTTGCATTTCAGCGGGAGGGGCATATGAGAAAATTAGCAGTTGCGATCGCAATACTTGTCGTCAGTGTCACCACTGCATCGGCTGAAATTTGCAGCTTCGCATACATTTCGGATTGGTGGTGGCATACGGGTGGCCAAAAGGTCTGCATGACTCGAAACAATCACCCCACCCGATCGGTATGGGTCAAGTACGTCACACAGCCTCCTCGCCAGTATCCGGCGCAAACCTTGGGGCCCGGCGTGACGGGCCGCGTGGGTGCTTGGGACGAAGGTGTGGACGCCCGATGCGTGCTGATTGAGTGCCTGTTCGCAGATGACAAACGGAGTCGGCAACGAGGGAATCGGCCTGTCGATTAGAAGTACTCGGTCAATTGCATGTCGCCTGATGGTCCTCAGCAGACCTTCCTGGTGCTGAGGCAGATGTCAGCTTCTAACCAGGGCAGACTCTTCGGACGCCCGGTTTGCATCGCACTGGCCTATTAGAGCGATTCAAGAGGTGACCACAGCCAACCAAGTGAGCCCCAGCCCCGTATATTTCCCAATTGAGCGTCCTAAGCCAACCTGCACAGCCAATCAGTTCTAGCGACCTCGATGAGACTCTTGGCCCCTCATAAGTGACGTCGATGGAGGGCGTGCCGATGGTCTAATAAGGAGGATGGTGAGCAATCACCCTCGCTCGAAGGCAACAAATAAAGGAGAGAACTTGGAAGCAACCCCTTATGCCTCTAAGTCTCCCCCTCTGTTGCTCCTCCATTAGCGGAGGCATAAGAAGTTAAGTCATTGTCAAGACTGCCAGAATACCGTCGAAACAATCGCGCCTGGAGAGGCCGTCCCTCGCTCAAAATGGGCTTGCATCGCCCTCGCTGCAAAGTCGGCCTTGGATTCCGCGACAAGCACGGCATCGTGGAGCGGCAACGCTGTGATCCCGGCTTGGGCCAGATAAGTCGTGACCTCGATGATCATGTCGCTCTCAATGCGCATCAACTGAAATCCCAGGCCAGCACCGAACAAATGCTTGATCGGCGCGTGCTTCTCTTCAAGCATCTCAATGGCATCTCGCAATTTGGTGCCGGTGGGAAAATGCTGGCGCGTGTCTTCGGGCCAGTTCCTTAGCGGTCCATCTGAGAACACCATCGCGTTCATCAGCTTTTTCCAACCATCGCGTCCGGTGCCATCTCCGGCCACATCATAGATATCGCTTTCGGGCTGGGCTTCCCTGGCTCGTACGTAGGCTAGGCGCGGGAATAGCTGCCGATAATCCACGTTCGCGATGTGCTCGCCGTCAATACGGATGCGGCCTCGCTCGGCTCTCTCCATCGACATCCAAAAGCCGCCCGCGAGACGGCCGCCGTGTTGCCATGTGCCATTGTTGAAGATGCGGCGCAGTGAGCGGCGATAGGGTGCAATGATATACCCATCCTTGCCTAAGGAGAGGCCGGTGTCCTGGCCCGTTACCTCAACGTCCGCCTCGCGCAGGAATTTGTTTAAGCGTCGGACTTGGTTCGCAAACTTGCGAGATTGGGCAGTCTCCCGAAACGCGATAGGGGCGGCGTGTCCATGTTCATCCTTTCCTTCCTTCAAGATTATGAAGATGGGGTCATCAATCTGTTGGACGCTTTGCCAGTCTGGCGGCGCAAGCGGGAGATGCTGCGTAAGACTATCCGTTGGTCCGATAAGCGACGGCATTCTTGACTTGGCGGAGATCCTATAGCCGCGCCGCGCCTCCGTGATAAAGCCCAACGATGCCAATAGGTCGATCGCTGTCAAGAAATGCTGACCATAGACAGGGTTCGCCCTGGTGCTGCCTTGCCAGAGAAAGCCGTGTGAGCGGGGCACAGCCAGCTTGGCATTGGTGCCGGTGGCCTTCAGAAGGATGAGATTGCAGGCCAGCGCCTCCACGGCCGCATAGAAATTTTTGCGGTCGGCGTCCTTCCGCGCTCGCTCACGGAGGCCGGTCGCTGTTTCGTGCTCTAGCAGCGTGTTCGATAACCGACTTACTGCGCCCAGAAGCTCGTCGCTCTTCGCGCGAAGCTGCGGGTCGAACCACATAGGCTTGGGCTCAGGATTCATTGTAAGCGCAGCCTGTCTATCGTCTATGTTCAAAGTGATCGGCTTCGACCTTCAACATGTGCGTACCCTTCAAGTCCGACCAGATGTCTCGGGAATGATGCTGCATTCGAAAAACCGACGCCAAATAGTCAATCAGCCAGCAGCACAAGCTGAATGCCGCCCATAGCGCTTCCTATGCGCCAAGACGCCCGCGAGGTGCTTCTCAATGACCCACTCGCAGGGCTCTTCAAGCATCCGACCCATCAAGCGGAGCACGGGACCAGATGACTTTGGATAGGCACGGGTTCTGGACCGATGCTCGCGGCCCTGAGAGTCATAGATCACCCATCCTGTGCCGCTGGCCAAACGGTGGACTGCTTTGCAAATTTGGACCGTGCGGAACTCCTTTGTCCGGTGGGACGCAGGGTCGTCCTCGATCAGCGCCGACACGGCGAGCACAATTGAGACGACGCGCTCGGGCGGAATGCCTGCGGCTCTCAGCCTGGCGATACCGATCTTTGCCCGCTTCGCTGCCGACATCCCTTTCAGCCGCGTGGCAATCTCAACCGGCCCGGCTTCCGCTAAGGTTAGCCGCACGGCCTCGATAGCCGACGCAATGAACCGATCGTTCGCAGCCCGTAAGCGGACATACGAAGTCGCTGCGGACAGATACGGCTTTAACTCCGCAGCGGTGTAGGTGCCGTGCCAGTGGCTCCCGTGACGTGCCCGGTGCTCGACATGAGGTCGGCAGTGGAACGGAGCTAACCCGGTACCAGCCGCTCTCATGGTGGGGCGGCCGCAGCCCGGAATCGCGCACGAAGTGAATGTGTCGGAGGCGTTAGCGTTTACCCGCTTGGAAATAGCCTGCGTCCGCGCGTCTCTTGGATTGAGCGTCATGACAGGAGGCTCTCTTAGCGCGTTCGAGCCGAACGAACTTTGGTTCTCATGGCACGCCGAATCGACTTGTGCTGTCCCTTTGGCCAAGGGCGCACGATGATGTAATGGTCACGCTCCTCGCAAAGCTGCAGGAAGCGAGCCCATGCATCTGGATTTTTCGTCACTTCCTTTAGATTTCGGCGCCAGCCTCGCTCGCGCCAGGCTTCGGCGTATTCGACCCCATCGCTAATGTATGTGCCAGCCGCATAGACGATGACGAAGCTATTGGCTTCAAGGGACTCCAAGACCCCGATCAGCCCAGCAGCCAAAGCTCGCTTCTCGTCGCTGAATTTGCGGCGGCTGATTTTTGGGGGAGATCGATACTCAATCTCGCCGTCAGTGCTCCGTATCAACCAACTGCATACCGACTGCCCAGGCGAGCCATCAGGCTTTGGGTCATCGGTTGAGGCTATCCACGCTACATAATCTCCGGCCGGGAGATCGGGTTCAGCCGCGCGATACGGCCAACGTTCGATGGACTTCATAGTCATTTCCTTTCGCGCATGCGTATGGCCCGCAATGGCGGAGCGTCCGCTACGGAATTATTGGCTTGGTTTCCTGGGGGACACAGGATGAACGGCCCGGTGACCGTTCTTCCCCCGCGAGGCGAAATGACTATTCGTTAAATGTAAGAATCAAGCGCAATCAAACAAGACCAGTTCTGCGATTTTCAGACGCCAGGGAGATGATCAAGCCGCAGGGCGATTCCAAGAAGTGTGCCAACCTTTAGCCTCTTCTCTGGAGCTCCCGCGTGGCTCGCTGCAGCCGAGCCTCGATGCGGATGATCTGTGGCGCCGACCACTCTCGGTGTCCTCGCGCGGTTGGAATACCGCGTTCTGTGAGTGCTCGGGCTATCTCAGTGGGCGACTTGTGCCCAGCAGCCCGCACCTCCTCAATCAAAGGAGCCAAGTCATTGGCCCGCCGTTGAGCAATAGCGGCTTGTCGATCCCTCCCGCTTGCGCGCGCCTTGCTGGACAGGGTGCTTCCGCGATTGCCTCCAAGGCTTTGTCCTCTGGCCTTTGCCGCTTCTAAGGCTGCCTTGGTGCGCGAAGAGATCAGGCCGGCCTCTAGCTCGGCTACCGCCGCCATCTGTTGCAGCATGAAGCGGCCCGTTGGTCCCTCCATCGCGGGGAGGTCAGCGAACCGGACATCAACACCTGCCTCCAAGAGGCGGGAGAGGAAGGCTACTGAGCGAGTGAGGCGATCCACCTTAGCTACCACTAGGGCCGCTTGATGTACCCGTGCTGCCGTTAGTGCACGCTCCAGCGCCGGCCTATCACTTCGCCGTCCACTCTCTACCTCAGTGAACTCCACGACCACCCGAGCTGTCCGACCACCAAGATAGGTCGCAACGGCAGTCCTCTGTGCTTCAAGACCTAGGCCCGAGGCCCCCTGTTTGCGCGTGGAAACGCGGTAGTACGCGACGAACTTGCCCTTCATTGCCGTGATCCTTCGCTCACGCTCCTCAATTACAACTTAGTCAACGAGCGTTGACACCATTGTTAGTGGCGGTCTGAGCCTCCGACAAATCAAGATGAATGCGGCTTATTGACTCACGCGAAGCAAGCGATCGCACCAGCCTTATTCGATTGCGTGTCCGCACGCACCGCGTTTCGCACGTGACCAGGTGCCGCGTTTGTTGCTTTGAACTTAGATTTCAGTTTCCAACCGGCTACACGGGGGAAACCGGCGAGTAGTCGCCACAAGGTCACTTCTGAGATGCGGGACCCTTTCCGTAATATCGGCCGGGCTTTCTAATTGCTCTCGCGTGTTTCAGATATTTGCGCTGCGAAATGGCTTTGAATCAGAGAATTCGTTCTCGACTGTTGGTTTACAAAACCACTTTGCAGTACGTGCACCGTAGTGCTTTCAAGCTCTTAGCGCCTCCTGCATCGGCAGGACAGGGCACTAAAACTCACTACGGTGCGCAAGGTCGGGGACAGTTCGGGGATAGTGTATCCGAAATGGAGAATTCCATTCTCCTCGGGTTTCTCGGCATGGGGTAGCGCAGAATCTAGCCCGCATACAGCTCTATCCGTCGCCCCGTGTCTTGAGCCCCAAGCCTCTTTGAACGCCCACCGGGCAGGCGGCGTGGGGTCTAAGGTCCGCGCAGCGGATTGGCCTTCCGATAACTCATACCGCAGGCGGCGGGACAGGGATTTCAGTCTCATCATCAGGCTTGCACGGCTGAATGGTGTAGCCGTCTTCCAGAACCGTCTTCGACGCAGCCTGGATGCTAATCCACGGAATAGAAGACGGCTGGCTACACCGCACTCGCAGCGGCCTTCTTCTCATGCCTGTCGCTGTGAAAGCACGCACCGAAGCAGAACTTTCAACCAACGATAAGCCAAATGCGAATCGCGCAAACATGAACTCAGTTAAGCGGCCAGACTTTGTAGCGTGTCGGAAATAGATTGAATTCCTTCAGAACGCCCGAGTAAGCATCAGCAAACCCACCCTTCCGACTGCCGTAGAGGTGCGAGACTGTGTACAGGTAGATGTCGGCAAGCTGGATCATGCGGGAGTGGTGCGATCGCGCGAAGTGCACCGAGTCCACGATACTGGTGATCTTGATGCCCCAATCCCACGGCGTACCTTTTGTTCGGTAACGGGCGAAGTCCGCGATCATGTTCTTGAACTCCTGATTGTCCAGGTCGCCGATCAGGATTGTCCGCTCTGCTTGATTCATCGCCATCTCGACACGCTCGCAGAAGTGGGCGAACGCGATCTCCGCGATTTTGTGCTTTGCCTTTAGTTTTTCGTAATCAATGGCCACGTAGACCCGCTTCACAGGCGCGTTCGCCAGGATCTCGGTCAGGCGCTTCAGGACTGCTAGGCGTTCCGGAAAATCCATGTTGCCGAAAGGCCCCTTCTTGAAGTGGATCAAGCGAGCGTGGAAGCAAGTCTCCGGCGTAAGGTCTGCCGTTTCAAACAGCTCGATGGCAAGGTTATTCAGTTGGCTTTCAATCTCCATGATCTTGTCCATGGGCACGCAGATGCCGCCAACGAAATAGTAGTTCTGGCCCTGTGATGGCTGGGACTTCACTTCGTCGAAATAGGTCACGTACACAGCACAATCTCACGGGTTAGCAGGGAAGAATGCTCAGAACAGTTACACCGGCCTGAAGCAGAAACTTCCAGTCGCATGTTGTCCAGGACGGCAGTTCGATCGACTAAGCCCGCACACCGCAAAGGCCCCCACGACGGGGCCTTGTTGTTTGGCGAGTTGAGGACGGCGGATAGGACAAACGGCCAAAGCTGCTCCTGGTGCCCTCTCCTTGTTCCCGTTGCTGGACACGGTGGACGGGTCCATTCAGCCTACGCGGGGTAAAATACCCTCACAGCCGTTTCCCGACTTTGGACTTTCCCGTGCGAGAGGTGATCGCCCGGCCGGGACGGTACAATTCTGCGCACAGCAACACAGAAGCTGGCAACTTAGAACAGCATCTTGATGTCCTGCGTCAGCGTTTGCCAGAGTATTAGGGCCACTCTCCAGAATACGCCTGCTGACGGAACAAGAAGGCAGACAAAGCCGATGGAGTACAAAACCGCGACCACGACGCGGGATATGGGATGAAGCTCGTCGAGGTATCTGTAATGCAGATGCAAGTATCCGATATACATCTCTCGCTTCTGTGCCTCTGTCTCCGTCTGCCCGCTCGGGTTTGTCTTTTTGTAGCGCTCCCTGATTCCCCAATACTCTTTGAAGTACTTATCGTTGTTGTGAGTGAACGCTTTCTCGATATCAACCATCGGAAAGTCGCCGCTTACATCCTTCACTGCTGAAACGTAGGCATTGGCAGAGCCGTAGTATTTGACAGCGTTTGGACAGCGCCACGAGTAAATAGCGACTGCCGCCGCGATAGCGCAGAGTCCGAAATATATGAGCAGCAACCTGGGCGAGACAGACACCTCGTTCGGCGAGCCGCCCAGCTCACGAATGACATGCAGATACTCCGCGATCTTTGCGTTGAAGATGATCAAGTAGCCTATCAAGGGAATAAGCACCGTCATACGGGCTGCTGGCGAGCTGCTAACCGCCCAAAAACGCGACCACACCACGGGGCGTAGGTGAAGCAATGAGATGCGATGCGTCATCCGTCCAAAGAACGTGCGTTTCATAAAGTCGTACCCTTGCGCAAGCTCTAAGCCGGCCACGTGTTCTAACTGCCACTTCAGTATGTTTCTCACCCAAAAGCCGGGAGACCGTACTTCAACACGAGGCCACCGGCCACACTCGCAGCAGCAATCAGCCCGCTCCACCAAAAGGACCTAGGCTTAGCCGCTTTCATCGACAGCCAGTACAACAGCGCCCCGAGGAACGGCCCATAGTTCTTGCTGAAGTCGCCATTGCGCTTCAACACCTCGATGAGATTTTCATTCCGCAGTTCTTGGTCAGACACCGCCGACCTCCTGAGTTCTCGCCGAACGCCTTCACTCACTTCTAATGCCGCAAAGCCGCGGGAATACCCGCCACCACTCAGGTTATCCCCGCATATAGCATCCCGAGCATTTATGTTCCCTATACGTTCTCGGGCGGACTCAATCACTGTTTTCCCGACGGCACAAGCGAAAATTCGTTTTTTTAGAAATTGTGATTGCGACGACCACATCTCCTCGCAGGTGCCCGCACGCGTTCGCTCCTGACTATCACCGAACGGCCCATCCGGTACAATGATAGGGGTGCATGAGCTAAAAACCGTCAGACCTGTCTAAATCAATAGAGGACCGCTAGGCCGGACGTGTTTTTTCTGCTTTGTGGGTCGTCATGGAGAACGTCGAGCCCATAGACACCATTCCCCGGGACCTGACGCGTGTCAGGGACAGATGGGGAATCGTGGCTGATCCCGGATATCTCGCCCTACCCTTCGTCATCCTTCTTTTCCAAGGGAAGCTGGGGCTCCGGCCGGACGACCTCAACGTCTTGATGAACTATCTCGCCCATTGGCACGCCGCGGACCGGATGCCCTTTCCGCACAGCATCACGATCGCTAAGCGCATGGGGGTTAGTCCGCGGACGGTTCAGCGGTCCCTGTCACGCCTGCAGAAGGGTGGCTTTATCCGGAAGATGAAGAAGCGGCACCCGAAGGACCCGGTTGCCTACGACATGAACCCACTGGTCGAGATGCTCACGCCTTACGCCGAGTCGCGGATCAGGATGACCGCGCCGACCGAGTTCGAGTCCAACCTGGACGATGCATTCCTGCGGGCCGTCAGCCGGATGAGCGCTTCCGAGATGTTCAAGGACGTTCCCGCGCTCGTGAAGAAATCAACGGCGGACGAATTATAGGAGTCAGCGTGCCTGATGAGTGAACCGGTACCCACGAAGCCCAAGGCGACGCCCACTGAGTCGGACCTCAGCCAGGTGATGGCGCACGGGCCGGCCTTGTCTCAGGCCTTCGGTCCACGGCTCGGCGCGCTAGTCTTGATGTTCGGCCTTGCCAAGACCCGGTACGGTTCGTTTGGTATCGCGACGATCATCACCGCAGTTGGTGGCATCGTCTACAATTTTTTGAAGTAGAGCTGATGGCCAAGAAGATCGTCTACCGCTACGACAAGGACTTGTACGAGGAAGGCGAGATCCTCACGCCTAAGCACGATTCGTTCGGCATGCTGACTGACACTGAGAAGGTCGTGGAGACCGCCATTCGCGCCAGGCTGCCTAATGGCCAGAGCATCCGCGGCGGCTCCCTGTTCGCGTGGGAGAGCGAGGCGGTTGGGAAGCGGATGTGGCCGCTGAGCAAGAAGCCGTACCTCTACGAGCTGGAGGTCGATGATGCTGATATCCGATTCCGCGGCGACTTGAACCACTACAACAACGCCAAGGACGCCGTTAAGAAGGAGCGGTCGCCGGAAGAGTTCGTGGCGGCTTATTGCGACGGCAAAGACAGCGACCCTGCCGTCAATGGCGCTCCCCGCATCGAGCTGCTGTTCAGCAAGGCCAAGGTACTCAAACGTCATAGCTGAAGCCTCCCTGCGTTAAGGGCTTCAAAGTCAGTAACGATTTTACTCATGCAAGGGTCCTCCTTGAAGGCAGCATAGGCTGGGCAAGCCGCCGTTCAACGAGTCCTGAAGGGCATGACAGGGCAAAAGAAAAAGGCCCGAAGGCCCTCCTGGCTTATCAGGCGCCTGAGTCGGACACGTCCTCACTTTGGGGCGGCGAGGCCCGGCACTTATTGCAGGAATCCTCTCGCAATTATCTCCGATTGACGATCACTTCAGTTCCGTGAACAGGTAGGTATCAAACAGCGCAGCCTCCTCCTTGCTCGCGAACAAAAACACGGTTTGGTCGCCGACGAACTCATAGTCCCAGTCGTCTCCGGAAACTTTGCGCACGGTCTTAACCCACAGATACGCTTCCCTGGTCGGAACAGGAGCCGCCTTTTCCAGATATTTCGCGGTCGTCATTTTCTGATAAGAAGCGCATCCGGCTCTAGTTTCAACTCCTTCATCTCATCCGCATCCAGTGCGGCATCGAGCCACGACAGGACCAGGTCAGCTTACGGTTCTTCTTTGAACGGTTGGTCGGTTTTGGTTTCACCCGCGTCTTCAACGCCGCCGCCACCTTTGGCGTCCACATCACGTCCGCTTGCTTGCTCAAGGCTTCTATCCGGGCAAGCTCACTAGCGACGTGAATTTTCCATGACCAACGAGAAGCCATAATGAATGGACGACACCACTAAAGGGCGAAACACACAGCCTGCCCAGCTGTAGAAAGTAGCGGAAGCTACTTCCTGAAAAAGGCCAATATGCCGAAGACACTGCCGATTAGTGCGAGCCCTAATGTCACGCGCGTCTGCCAGAACTCCCATCTAGCTTTCTGCTCTGTTCGAATATCGCTCCGCACAATTTTCACCCCTTCCGGGGTCAAGAGTCTAAATCCGAACATTTTGGATTCAAACCACGCCTTTTCATCATCGATTGCGGGTAACGGCACGATGAGGCGCCGAGCTTGTTCGCGTAAGTGCCGGGTTGTCAGTTGGTCAATTTCCTCGTCCCACTCTTCCAGTTCAAATTGCTCGTCATGGCGAAGCTCGTCGCGCGCGTCGGCTCCCCCTTTTGACTTGAGCAGGGCTTCCCACTTGGACTTGTATGCACGCACTGTCTTCTCTCGCTCGCGCTGCAGCTTTCCTAATGACCGGCGATATACGATTTCATCGAGAAAAATCATTTGAGGCCTCCCAGGGGTCTGAGGCCATTCATATCCAGCATGTTCTTTGGGCCGTCTATGTTCAAAATGATGTTCAGTGACAGCGTGTCGCAGTTAGCCCATATCCTCGAAGACCGATAGCACCACGATGGTGTCCTTGAAGACGGCAAACACGACCTTGAGGTTGTCCGCGCCATGTACGAGATACTGGTTGCTTTGACCACGCACTTTGGCGGCAGTCAGCGTTCCATTGCTCAAGTTTCTCAATATCGTCTCAGCGATATCGCTCGCCATTAAGCCTCGCCTTTCCATGGAGCGCCTGGCGTGGTCGGTAAAGCCAGGGGACTTAGTTTTGTTGAAGATTTTGCCGACTTCAAAGTTCCGGATGTTTAAGTCGGGAGCCTGAGCCTGTTCAGTGTTGGCAAACACCTTCATGTACCTTTTCAGGAATTGTTCGTTCGTAAATCGGCCCTTTTCAACAGATTGAGAGAGCAATCGCAACATATCGTCTAGAGCTTTCCCATCGCGGCTCTTCTGCAAGTTTACTTTGAGAGTTGGAAGGCTGCGCCCGATACGCGTCAGCGCTATCGCGGCCGAGCGCCCTATGAGGATAGAACCGCTCTTCTCGCCGTTGCACTTCCCGCAGGATGGAGCCAAGTTTTCGTGGCCCAGAATGTCAAAATCCGGAGGCAAACCAATTTCAGTGAGGGCTGCTAATCTGGTCTCCGGCTCCCCATGATGGAGATGCTCCGGGACAATGTGGTCAACCTCCATGTCTGCGAACAAAAGCTCATGAGAGCAGTGGAAGCACTTCTTGCCGTGCGTCTCCCACAGGGCCTCACGAAAACTATTGCCAAAACTCTGCTTTGCCATCACCCCGCCCTGCCAGACCTTACAAGCAGTGGTCGAGACAGGGAAGCGGGACTTCACTTGTGCAGAATGCGCAGGATGGCAACTCCGTTCTGCACAAAGAACTTCCAGTTGCGGGCAACGAAGCGGCGCGCTTTCAAAAGGGTCCAAGGCTAGCCTCCATCGTGGCGAGAATCCGATCTCTCGCGGGATTGACAGGCCGCCTGCGGGAGAGAGTGCTAAGGTGCGAACCGGAAGTCCTCCGGACTCCCACCCAGGTGTCACGCGATTCACGTCGCCTGGCGCCATTGCATGATTCTCGGATGCGACGCGAAGCCGGGCATATACGGGACGTCCCGGTGAGACGGCACGACTCACCTATCTCCAGAGATACCGAGCCTGTCGTGGATGGTCAGGCCAAAGTCAGAGTTGTGAGACTTATTCGCCCTATTCAAAGCTAAGGGGATGTCCCGCTTATCCCCCAATTCACAGACGGTCACCCTTGACGAATGCGGGACCGCCGCCCTGAACCCGCCCTCGGTTGAGAAGTTCTCTCGGTAGAGGATCCCACATGCCCTACGCATTGTTCGAAGACGACCAGAAGCTCAGCAAAGAATTCCCGACCGAGGAAGAGGTTTGGACTCACGCCGAAGAGGCCGGTCTCGTCCATGTCGTCGAGGGGTCAAATCTCGTTACGTTCAATGCCGACTCGGTAGGGGCTTTGATAAGGTTCGATTAGGTCAGCGCCAACACCACGTTGTTGACCAGCTCGCTCACCGTATCGTCGGCTTGATGCTGAACCACAACCACGGCTGATGGATGTGCAACGATGTTTCGTCGGTCCAGCTTGTCCTTCAATATTTTGAAGATATTGGAATTGATAAGGTTGGCGCTGTTGCAAATCTCGATGACCTGCGACTCCTTTAGCTCGTCCATGAACTCATCGTATTTGCTGATTTTGAGCTGCGTCATCTTTTGGTACCGCTTTGAGATGGCAGCATTGAAAGCGTCCAGCCGGACCTGGTCCTTCAGAATCCAGTCCAGCAAGTGGGCGTAAGCGAGATTCCAGGTCATGACGATGCACGCCCGGAACGCCTTCGAGCGGTAGCAGGTCAGGGCCTCCTGAAGGAAAGCTCGCTCTTCAACGGAGGGTACTTTCCCCGGCAGGTCGGTTAGGATTTTATCTACTGCAACCACGCTTTGATGAACGCCGTACTTTGCATCAAACTGATTTCGCACTGGACGCGTCAGCTTGAAGCCCTGCTTCTCGCGAACCAAGTCTGGCGTGTTGTAACTGGCCATTCGCATCAGAGACTGGCCTATGTTCTCTTTGGTTACGAGATGAAGCGTCTTGTAACACGCGCGAATGTGGTCGGAGTGGAAGTGCTCCTTCCCCTCATGCGTGTGAAGGTACCAACCGATCAGCTTGATCTTTTCCCTTGGTGGCAGCTTGTCAAAGCCCACCACCTGGTCCACGAATTCACTCAGCGTCATTGACAAGCTTCTTATTCACGTAGTCGAGCCCGATGTGATTGATTTCGTAGTGACCGCGTTCCGGTGTCGTGAAGAACTTGCGCCCCTTCAGCTCGCGCAACGGCTGACCGAAGTCGTTGATGGCGGTGGACCAACCGATTGACCGGAAGCAGGTGTAGATATGTCCATCAGTGACGATGGGCGTGCTGCGGTGTTCGGCAAGCCAAGCGGCGGCGATCATGAACTTCTTATGCTGGCTGCCGTCGTCCTTGCCCTTGGCGAAGTCCGCAAATGAGACCGGCGCGTGCATTTCGATCTCGACTATGTCGGGAGCCTTGACCTTGCGCACCGTCTTCTGGCGCGGCGCAGTCGGCGTCACATCGACAGTATCGAGTTCATCCTCAACCTCGTCCAGCACCTCAACTTCGGCAGGCTCGGAGTGGCCGTTTGCTGGAGTGGAGGCCGGAAGCCTCCTCACCACGGGCGCACCTGCCGGGCCACGCAAGGCGTTAGTGATCGCCTGCGTGACCGACTGAATCTGGTCGTCCGCAATCTCGGCGTCGAACATAATGAACTTGATCCGGGAAGTCCCGGTCGGCTTCGTCGGCTTTGCCATTACTCGGTTTCCAAACTAAAGGGGCGAATCGCACGTTGTTTCTTGCCCATCCCGTATCCATGGGTTGTGAGCACCGAGCAAGGGGAAGTTGCTTTTTTGTTCCGTTTATCCGACCTATCCCCCGCTTGACTCTATAGTTCTTGTTTTGTTCTGATGGGAAAAACCCTAGGTTCGCCCATGCCCACACCCGAATACGTCCGGTCCGAGATTGAACGGATGCGCGCCCAGATCGGCCGTCATCGAAAGGAAATCCTCCAGCTCCAGCGGGCCGGGATAGGAACCGCATCGGCTGAAGCTCTGCTCGCCCGCATGCAGGACAAGGTGGACCAGCTCTGTGCTCAACGGGATGATATGAAGAGCGCCGAGCCACGGGAAAAGAGGACCCGAGTGCTAGGAGGCCGGAAGTGGTGAGCGAGCGACTTGCACGACCCGCCCGACTTCTTGAAGTCGTTGGACAAGACGCGGGGGCTCTCCACCTGTGAGGGTGGTGCCGGGGGACATCGAGGCGATCCAGGTGGCCATCGACCAGCACGCTGAGGCAGCCATGGGCAACCGCCGCACAGCATCGCTCTCGCCCGGAGGAACAGCGATACTCCCTGAGTGTTAGGGACTCGCGTGTAGTTGATGGATAGACTGCCCGCCGTTGGCCCCAGCGGCGGGTTTTTGTGAGTTGCGTGAGTGGCGAAGCGTATCAAGGCAGTGATACCTGGGTTCATTAAACCCCAGCTGGCGACCCTCAAGATGAAAGCGCCCGCGGGCGAGGGCTGGATTCACGAAATCAAATATGACGGCTATCGGGCTCAAATCCACGTCGATCGGGGTGCGGCAAAAATCTTCACGCGCAACGGCCACGAGTGGACCAAACGGTTCTCGGCTATTGCCAGCGCCTTCATGCTGAAAAGTCAGACCATCTTCGACGGCGAGGTTGTCGTCGTGCATGGGGGTCGCACCAATTTCTCCGAGCTGCAAGCGGATCTGGCCAAAGGTCGGCAGGAACGGATGCTGTTCTACGCCTTCGATATCCTCTTTCACAACGGAGAGGACCTTCGGAGCAAGCCGCAGCTCAAGCGCAAGGAGCTTCTGAAAGAGCTGATAGACATGCTCGACCCTCCCGTTCTGTACAGCGACCATCTCGAAGGTGAAGGCCATGAATTATTCGAGGCCGCTGCGAGGCTGAACTACGAGGGCATCGTATCCAAGCGGGCCGATGCGCCGTACCGCTCCGACCGCAACGAAGGCTGGCTGAAAATCAAAGCTGTGCAGAAGGGCAAATTCCCCGTGGTCGGGTTCATCAAGGATCCTACAGGTGTGGCCGCGCTCTACCTGGGCAAGAAGGAAGGGAAGGAACTGGTCTACATGGGCAAGGTCGGGACCGGTTGGTCGCGCACGGTTTCAAGTGAGATCCGCGAG
The DNA here is from genome assembly GCF_040548035.1 of Bradyrhizobium sp. LB8.2. NCBI lineage: Bacteria > Pseudomonadati > Pseudomonadota > Alphaproteobacteria > Hyphomicrobiales > Nitrobacteraceae > Bradyrhizobium > Bradyrhizobium sp. LB8.2. The sequence continues at coordinate 195,375 of NZ_JBEPQV010000005.1, forward strand.
AAGCTCGATACCGTGGTGAGCCCAAAGGCCAAGCTCACCCGACCCATCAAGAAGCCCAAGGCGACGTGGGTTGAGCCCACGTTCTACGCCGACATCGAGTACCGTGATATCACGTCAGAAGGGCTGCTGCGTGCCAGCTCATTCAAGGGGTTGAGCAAGAAGTAGGGATGTAGGGGGCGAAAGATGAGCACTCGATTGCTGATTTTGATTTTCGGCGGCGGCGCTTTCGCCGTCGCCGTTCACGCTAACGACCTATCGGCGATGTATATTGCCCTGTTTGCAAGTTTTATCATCTACCTGCTCCATACGTTGGAATTCAAACTGAACAAGCTTCTCGACCACTACGGCATCAGGGTCTGGGATAGCGATATCTCGAAGGACTGATGCGGGGGCCGGGATGGACTGGGGACTTATTCTGGTGTTGGCGATTTCCGGCGGCATCTTTCTGTGGCAACGCTCGAAAAACGTCGAAACGGCAAAAATCGCCAATCAGCGCCTGAAGCAGGATGGTCGCCTGTACGAGCACATCAAGGCAGGGATGCGGGAGTACCACTTCCGCGACGGTGAGCAGCAATTCTGGCGAGTGAACGAGAACAGGCAACGGCTATTTGAGACCGCCGATCTGATAGCCTTTCATGTGACACACGTCATCGAGAGCCGCGTAGGTTTTTATTTTAAGGACCTCGGAGAGTATGGGCTCTACAGCGCCTTTGCGGGCAACGGTGATGAGTTCATCGAGAGCTATTACCGAACCGATGCCGCTTTTCAGAAGGAGGGTATGCTGATCCCGCCGGATGACTGACGCGCCGGTTCTCCACAAGGCTGCGGGTCGTGATCTACTTCACGTGACGCCATTGTAAAACTTTTCGATTGACGGATTTTGCCAAATATACGGACAGAATCCTCAATCCTTTCAAATACTCAGCGCGACCGTTGCGCGTCTGGATTTCGGCGATAGAGTTTTTTGGTGCCTCAAGTGTGAATCAATTTCCTTGCAAGCCTCCGGACTTCTGATCTTATGAATCTTGGTCGGACGCGCTGATTCACAGCAGCTCATAACCAGTCAAATGGAGAGCTGTGCCAATGTCTGACCATCCCGAGTTGCATGTTAAATTTCTGGGCCTGAGCCTCAGCGCTAAAGGTGCGCTGGCGATCTGTGCCGCCATGACGATTGTTCTGTCGGTGCTCGCCTTCTACCGGTTTTGATTGACGCTCGTTTGCAATCGTCTCACGATCCAAACCATGCAAACACCTCAACCTGTGAAGGACGGCGGAGCTTTTACAACGAAGAGCCGTACCTGTTCGCGTGCCAGCTTAACGCGTGGGCGCGGTAAAAGTGCTTAGCCCTCGTGTCATCGGACGCGAGTGTTCCGTTGCTTCAAATGCCCTTGGCCATCTAAGGGTACGTCTTGCTTAGACAGGCAGCTTGATTGATTCCACGCAAGCTCTCTTCAGCCGCTTTAGCTGGGCGTTGGAGTAGAGCCCAAAAGTGATGCCGACCTCGCTCTCATGGCCCATGATGTCCGCCACAACGTTCTCCCGGTGACCAGCATCCTCAGCCTTCGTCGCGAACCAACGCCTAAAGCTATGGAAGTTGACCTTGGACCTCCGCGCACCCGGTCGCTTGTCATGCACGCCAAGTTTCTTGCGATAGTACGTGAACCGCTTCGAGAGGGCCATTGTCCGATTGCCATCCCAGCCGGTGTCCTGGAAGTCGGGAAAAAGATAGGCAGTTGTATCGCGCTTGCCCATAAGTTTCGTGATCATAGGTCGAAGCGTCGAATGAATGGGAATGGTGCGAACCCCAGCCGCAGATTTGCTGCGAGTGACGCTGAATGTGTGGTCGCTGCAATCACAAATGCGGAGCTGTCCGATTTCATCGAGGCGCATCCCAGACAGGGCGGAAATCCTCATGGCATTCGCCATGTCGGTGTCTGCCGGGCCCGCTAGGAGGATGCGCATCTCATCATCCGTGAATGGCCGCTCGGGGCCCATCGGACCATCCGGGGCGATCCTGTGTGCCTTGGCTTTGGGCAGCGACTTGCGCATCCACGGGTTCGACTTCACACCAAAGCTCTTCTCCAGCCAAGTCCAATACTGCCGCAGGGCGGATAGCTTCTTGTTGGCAGTCTTGAAGTGCATGCCAGCCTTGACGAAAGCCTCATCGCGGAAATCGGCGGCGACCCGATCGGTAGTGGTCTCGACGAAAAAACCTTGGCTTGCCTTCGTGCACCAGTCCTTGAACTGTGTGAGCGCCGTGCGGGCGTCGGCCTTAGTGCGCTCGCTATACGTTGAGGCAGCAAGCCATCGTTCAACGTAGAGGTCGGCGGGGGTGACCTTTGCGGACGCTAGTTGGACGAATTGAGAGGCCTGTCTGGTGGCCGCCCGAGGCTCTGCAAAGGGCTCGTAGTCGTCCCGCGTCCCGCCAGTTGCCAGATCGATTTCTTCGGCCCGGTCTGTGATCTGATACATGAGGTCATTGCGCCGCGCGGCATCGGCCCGGACGAATTCCTCCCGGAGGGCCATGGCCTCCAAGAGAAGCGGGTCTTGATCCTCGGGGCCGGGCGTCCGGTGTTTGGCGATCTCGGACTTCAAATCCGCAACGGCGTTCCAGCGAGCTATACGGGCCATCCGGAGGTCCGTGGTCTCTAGAGACTTCAGGAACCGCTTCTTGCCGAGGGCCCGCCGTAGAGTCCGAGGGACCTCAGCGACGGCATACCAAGTCGTTCCTTCGCCCCGGGGCTGCGTAAGGTAGCGCCGATCACCGCCGCCTTTTTCCGCTCGCAAAATAACGTTCACTTAGCCTGCCCCTAACGGTGTCCCCAACGGGGCGCCCCCAACGCAGGCACTTATATAGGTCTGATTTCGCAGTATTTCTAGATCTCCTAAAGCACCCGCGTAGGGTCCTAGTTCCCCAGCCACTCCAGGTAAGCCGCTCACAAACAGATCGTCAGAGGTGGCGCTCTTCGTCGAGCGCCTTCATCCTCTGCATCTCGACAGGATGCGACGAGCGAGCTTCGCGCATACACGAAGCTTTGGCGGGACCGGCGCGACAGGCGCCAAGCCGCGATCCGGCCCAAGCCACTTCGAACGTTGGCAGACGGTCGACCTGGCTCCTAATCCAGCTTGATGTTTGCGGCTTCGATCACCTTCTTCCAGCGCGCGGTTTCGGCGGCGATGTAGGCCGCGAACGGTTGGGAATCCACCGCGACCGCGGCAGCGCCGAGCTCAGCCATCTTCTGCACTGTCTCCGGCTGCTGCATGAAGGCGCGGATCTCGGCGGAGAGCTTTTCGACGATCGGCTTCGGCGTCGCCGCGGGGACGAAGAAGCCGTGCCAGGCCACGGCCTCGAAGCCGGGCAGGAATTCGGCAACGGCGGGCATTTCCGGATCGAAGGCAGCGCGCTTGGGCGTTGCGGTCGCAAGCATCGCGAGCTGGCCGGTCTTCACCTGCGGCAGCAGCAGCGGCACGTTGTCGAAGGCGAGATCGATCTGGCCACTCAGCAGATCCGTCAGCATCTGGCTCGAGCCCTTGTAGGGCACGTGCACCATCTTGGTGCCGGTCATCTGCTGAAACAGCTCGCCGGCGAGATGCTGCGAGGTGCCCACGCCGGCCGAGCCGAACGAGACCTTGTCCGGGTTCGCCTTCAGAAAGGCGATCAGCTCCGGCACGGTGCGCGCCTTGATCTTGTCGGGGTTGACGACGAGAACGTTGGGCACGACGCTGATCTGGGCGACCGGCGCCAGATCCTTGTCCGGCTGGTAGCTGAGCTTCGGCCCGTAGAGCGTGGGGTTGATTGCGAGCGCGGACGTGCTGGCAAGCCCGAGCGTGATGCCGTCAGGCGCAGACTTCGCCAGCCGCGTCACGCCGAGGATCGAACCGGCGCCGCCGACATTCTCGACCACGAACGGCTTGCCGAACTTCATCTGAAGATGGTTGGACACCATGCGGGCAAAGATATCCGCTGTACCGCCGGCAGCGAAGGGAACGATCACCGTCACCTGCTTGGACGGATAGCCGTCCTGGGACTTCGCCGGCGACGTCGCCAGCAACACGGTTGAGGCAAGAACAAGCCACATCGATCTCATCGAAGTTTCCTCTGCATTTCCTGTTGTTGATTGGTTGCCGCGCGCGTACGTGGAAACGGCTAGAACGCGATCTCGTACATGCTCAGGATCGCATCCCGTCCGAGGTCGCGCGGATTGTTGTCGAGCAGGCGGCGAATGGCGTGCGCCTCGTCGGCCATCGCGCCGAGATCGTCCCGGGGCACGCCGAGCGCAGACAACCGCATCTCGATGCCGAGATTCCTGCAGAACCCATAAGTCGCCTCGAAGGCAAGCTTCGCATCACTCTGCGCCGGCAGTCCGAGTGCCGCGAGCACCGCCGCCGTCTTCGCCTCGGCCGCCGGCATGTTGAACGCCAGCGTGTGCGGGAAGATCACCGCGCAGGCGAGCCCGTGCGCCACATGATGGCGCGTCCCGAGCGGATAGGCCACCGCATGGCCGGCGGTCGTGTTCACCGGCCCGAGGCAATAGCCGCCGTACAGCGAGGCCAGCGCCAGACCCGCGCGCGCCTCGCGATCCCCGCCGTCAGCGACCGCGCGCTTGAGATATTGGCCGACCAGCCGGGCGCCTTCGAGCGCGTAGAGATCGATCGCCGGATGCGCCTTGCGGCTGGTATAGGCCTCGACGCAATGCGCCAGCGCATCGACACCGGTGGCCGCAGTGATCTCCTTCGGCACGGTCATCGTCAGGTCCGGATCGACGATGGCGATATCGGCGAGCATGAAGCGGCTCTGCACCGCCTGCTTGTTCCGGCTGACGGGATCGGTGACCAGTGCGCGGGTGCCGGCCTCGCTGCCGGTGCCCGACGTGGTCGGAATCTGCATCAGCGCCACGCTGCGGCCGGCCACCTTCTCCGGACCGACGATATCGGCAAAAGCCACCTCGGAGGTACAGAGCACAGCCACCAGCTTGGCGAGATCCATCGCACTGCCGCCGCCCAAGCCGATCACGAGATCGGGCTTGACCTCGCGCGCCATCGCCACGGCCTTGTCGAGATTGGGCAGGTCCGGCTCGGGCTTGACCTCGCCGAACACCTTCACTGCACCCGGCAGCGCCAGCCTGTCGACGCGGCGCGCGTTGAACGGGTCGGAGATCACGAGCGGTCGTTTGGCGCCGATGCGCTCGGCGAAGCGCGCCGCTGCGGTGATTGTGCCGCAACCGAATTCGAGGACGGCGGGGCGAAGAATTTCGATGGGCGTGAAGGCGTTGGTCATCGTGGGCTCGATCTCGTCACTTGGATGCGGAGGCGCCAGCGGCCAGCCGTTCGGCATAGTCGATGGCCTCGATCAAGCTGTGCTCGTTGGCTATGCCCTTGCCGGCGATGTCGAAGGCGGTGCCGTGATCGACTGAGGTGCGGATGATCGGCAGGCCCAGCGTGATGTTGACGCCGGAGAGCTCCTGCCAGCGGCCAGTCGCGGGATCGATCTGGAAGCCGAGCAGTTTGACCGGGATATGCCCCTGGTCGTGATACATCGCCACCGCGGCATCGTACTGACCGGCGCGCAGCTTGACGAAGATCGTGTCGCCGGGCACGGGACCGACGACGTCGAGGCCGTCAGCGACCGCTTTCGCAATCGTCGGCGCGGACACATCGATGTCCTGGCGGCCGAACAGGCCACCCTCGCCGGCGTGCGGATTGAGCGCGGCGATGGCGATTTTCGGCTTGGCGATGCCGAGCCGCAGCAATGCATCGTTGGTGAGGTCTATGACCATGCGCAGGCGCTCCGGCGTCAGACGCTTCGGCACGTCCTCCAGCGCCACATGGGTCGAGACATGGCTGACGCGCATGTTGCCGTGGGCGAGCAGCATCACCGAGCCGCGCACACCGGTGAGATGCGCCAGCATCTCGGTATGTCCAGGGAAATGATAGCCGGCCTTGTTGAGGGCTTCCTTGTTGAGCGGAGCCGTGACGATGGCCGCGGTCCGTCCCGCCTGCGTCAGGCGCACGCTTTGCTCGATCGCCTTGTAGGCGAAGCGTCCGCCGTCCGCGCTCAATACGCCGGGCTTGATCGGGTCGCCCTCGACGTCGGCCTGGAGGAAGCAGAGGTTCGGCCAGTCACGATCCTCAGCGCTCACTTCCGGGATCGCAATGCCGGCACCGAGCGTAGCTTTTGCGCCATCGAGCGCCGCGCCACTGCCGATGATCAACAGACGCAGATTGCCCGTCGCGATCCGGTCCTTCAGCCCGACGCAGGCCTTGACGATGATCTCCGGCCCGATCCCGGCCGGATCGCCCATGGTGATGGCAAGATGGCGAGAGGTCATGTCGGACTCTCCTTGTTGAGCAAATGATTGATGTGGAGCAGATCGCGCCAGAGCTCACTGGTGCCAAATGCGCCTGATTTCGAGATGACATCGACGCCGGCCCAGCGGCCGCCCTGCAAGATCGAGCGCGGCAATCCCGGCACGATACGTCCTGTCACCTGCAGCGCATGCGCGCCAAGGGCAACGCATGCGGCCTTCAAAGTCTCCCCGCCGGCAACGATCAGCGTGCCCGGCGGTTCAAGCGCTGCGATCAGCGCCGTCATCTCGCGAGCGATCCGCCGTGCCGCCTCGGCGCGGGTCAGACCGTGGGCGAGGGAGAACTTGACCAGCGCCACGCCGTCATCGGCCAGCTTGCGTTGGACGTGCGTCGTGCCCTCACCTTCCGCAAGCGCGACGGCGGCATCACCGCAGGCAGAAAGCTGGGAGGCGGTGGCAGCCTGATCGGAGCCGAACAGCCCCAGCACCGGCAGCTTCAACCGGCGCGGCGCATCGGCGCGATGGCTGCGGGCGAGCGCGCCGGCCAGCCCGCCGCTTCCGCACCAGAGCACAGGCCCGGGCATGCGCCGTCCCATTTCGACGACACGATCGAGCTCGATATCGCTCTCGGCATCAAAAACCTGAACGCCGCCTTGCGAGAGCGTATCGGCCCGGCCCTGCCGCGCTTCGATGCCCTCGAGTTGCAATTGGGTCAGGAGATTCTCTCCGACCCGATGCCAGTCGCCTTGCACCGTGCGCGCAAATTGCTGGCCACCCACGGTGTGGCGCCCCTGATAGTGGAAGGCAGGCGCGACCACGCACGACGCCCAATGGCCGCTACGCAGGCAGGCGCCGAGCTCGGCGGCCCATGCGCCGCGCAGCAGGCTATCCACCTTCTTGTAGGCGATGGTCGCCTCGCGGAGCAGCGGCGCCAGCCGTCCGACGATCTCGATGCTCTCGGCCTTCGACCGCTCGCGGCTGCCGCAGTCGATCGCGAGGCTTCCGGAATCCTGTGGAGCGGACGCTTCCGGCCAGGCGACGTTGAACGGTCCGCACAGGCCGACGAACTCCGCGGCAGTATCGAGCGCGCCGGTGAGATCGTCGGCAAGCAGGCGGACGCTTGTCATCGTCGCGTGCCTCCGACATTGAAGATCTTGCCGGGGTTCATCAGGCCCTTGGGATCGAGCAATTGCTTGATGCCGCGCATCAACTCGATATCGAGGGGATCGGCGACGCGGGCAAGCCGGCCACGATTGGTGATCCCGATGCCGTGTTCGGCACTGATCGCCCCGCCCTGCACTGCGGTCTCGTCGTCGACGATCTCGTTGATCTCAGCCACCATCGCGGCTGTTGCGTCCGGATCCTGGCAACGCGCGCGGTCGATCAGGGCGATCACATGGATATTGCCGTCGCCGATATGGCCGTGCATCGCGACGCGCGCATGCGGCACCGCGGCGTTGATCCGGGCCTCGACATTGGTGACGAAGGCAGCCTGACGCTCCAGCGGCACCACACTGTCGTGCGACACGACATAGCCGCTGCGCTTGTTGCCTTCGGAGACGCTGTGCCTGACCGCCCAGATCGCCTTCGCCTGCGCGAGGTTGGACGCCAGGATGACGTCTTCCGCGAGCCCTGCCTCCATCCCGGCTGCGAGCACCGTGGCGAGCGGCTCATCGAGATCGACGCCCGCGAGCGTGTCGGTCAGCTCGACGATCAGGTACCACGGCGTCGTCAGCTCGAACGGGATCGTAACATGCGGCACGGTCTCCGCGATCACCTCGATCTGCGAGCGCGACATGATCTCGAGGCTGCCGAGCCGGTCGCCGACCGCATCGCGCAAGCGTCGCATGATCTCAAGCGCCTGCTCGACGCCCTGCAATTTGAGGAGCGCCAGTGCCGAGCTGCGCGGCGGCGAAAACAGTTTCAGCACGGCTGCGGTGACGATGCCGAGCGTCCCCTCTGCGCCGATGAAGAGCTGTTTGAGCGCGTAACCGGTGTTGTCCTTGCGGAGCGCATGCAGGCCGTTGAAAATTCTCCCGTCGGGCAGCACGACCTCCAGCCCGAGCACGAGATCGCGCGTCGGCCCGTAGCGGAGCACAGCCGTGCCGCCGGCATTGGTCGAGATGTTGCCGCCGATCTGGCAGGAGCCTTCGGCACCGAGGCTCAAAGGGAAGTAGCGATCCACGGCACGGGCCGCATTCTGCACCTCGGCGAGGATGCAGCCGGCCTCCACGGTGATGGTGTTGGCGAGCGGACTGACGTCGCGGACGGCCCGCATGCGGTCGAGCCGGATCACGACGTTGGCCGTACGCTCGTCCGGCGTCGCGGCGCCGCACATGCCGGTGTTGCCGCCTTGCGGTACGATCGCGAGCTGCCTTGCCGCGCAGAACTTGACGACGGAGGCGACCTCTGCGGTCGAGCCGGGCTTCACGACGGCGGCGGCGCGACCGTGATAGCGTCCGCGCCAGTCCACCACATAGGGCTCCTGGTCGGGTCCGGACGCGATGACGTGCTTGTCGCCGACGATGGCGGCAAGCCCGGTCAACGCATCACGGTAAGAGTCGGACATCGGATCGCCTCGGAGCGTCGCGCTAGACGACGGCGACGAATGCCGCCGCATCCGCGAGCAGCTCTTTCACCTGCCCCGGCGGCAAGGATTCCAGCGGCGGCCGCAGGCGCTGCCATGCGGCATGGCCGGTGCGTTCGGCCGTCAGCGCCTTCAACGACGCCATCTGCGGAAAACGCGAGACCAGTTCGCGCGCCTTGACGATGCGTGCCTGCGCCGCCTTCAGCGCCGCGTCGTCGTCGCTGTCGCCAAAGTGCTTGTAGACATAGGCAAGGTCGCGCGCGATGAGATTGGAGGTCGCGGTGATGCAGCCCGCGCCACCCTTGCGCAGCAGCGGCAACAGCAACGGATCAGCTCCGACCAGGACCGAAAAGCCGGGGAAGCGTTCGACCATCGCGGTCATGTTGGCGAAGTCGCCGGAGGAATCCTTGATGCCGGTGAAGGTGGACGGATAAGCCGCGCGCAGCCGCTCGATCAAGGCATGCGAGATCGGCTGCGCCGACATTTGCGGGATATGATAGAGCACGATTTTGAGCCTGGCATCGCCGATGCGCTGCACGACTTCGCTGTAGGAGGCGAAGATGCCGTCATCGGTGACACCCTTGTAATAGAACGGCGGCAGCATCACCACGGTATCGACGCCGACCGAGAGCGCGTGGCGCGTCAGCGCGATGGTCTCGCTCAGCGCGGCAACACCGGTGCCGGGCAGAAGTCGCTGCGGCGCGATGCCGGCGGCGACTACCGCCTCCAGCAGTGCGATCCGCTCGGCAGCCGAGAAGGAGTTCGCCTCGCCTGTTGTGCCGAGCAACGCGATGCCGTCGCAGCCTTCGTCGAGCAGGTAGCGGCAATGCGCGACGAAACGCGCATGATCGGGGGCGAGCTCGGCGTCGAGCGGCGTCAGCGCGGCGGAGAACACGCCATGGGGGTGCAGTGATGATGTCGACAAACTTCCTCCGGGCGTCAAATCGCTGTTGTTCGGAATGCGAACTTTTGTTACTGGCTTGACCTGTCGTAAAATCAGCTTGCCGCCACGTCAAGGGCGACATGTCATGGCAAGGCATTAGAGCATGGCCAAGGTCGAAAAGAAGGCCGCAAAGCGCGCATCGCAAACTAGCGCAAAGAATCCAAAGAATCACGTCGCCTCCGTCGGCAAGGCCTTCGCGGTGCTCAAGAGCTTCACCAGCGAGGCCTTCGAGCTGACCCTGAGTGAGATTGCCGCACGCGCCGATCTCGATCGCGGAACGGCGTTCCGGCTGATCCAGACCCTGGTCGAGCTCGGCTATGTCCAGGTGGTTCCGCAAAGCCGCCGGTTCCGCCTCGGGGTTGCCTGCCTCGACCTTGGCTACACCGTGCTGTCGCACGGTTCGTTGCGGCCGATCGTCGAGCCGCTGCTGCGCGATCTCGTACCTGATGTCGGCGATGCAGCCTCGCTCGGGATCCTCGACGGCGGCGACGTGATCTATCTCGCGCGCATAGGCGCGGGCCTCGACCGGCACAAGATGGATCGCCGTCCGGGCACGCGCATTCCCGCCTACAGTGCCGCGCTCGGTCATGCGATGCTCGCGCATCTGGCACGAGACGAGCAGATCGCGCGACTGGAATTGCGGCCCCGCGTCAAGCTGTCGGAGCGCACGCTGACCGATCTCGATGCCTTGCTCGCGCGGCTCGATCAGGTGAAGAAGAAAGGCCATGCCGTCTCCGACGGCGAGAATGCCTATGGCCTGCGCACGCTGGCAACGCCGATCTTCGACGCCCAGGGTCTTGTGATCGGGGGATTGAGCGTCACCGTCGATGCGATGCGCATGGACATGCCGACCTTCCGCGACCAGGCGCTGCCAAGACTGATACAGGCGACGAAAGAGGTGCAGGACCTCGCGATCAAGTCGGGATTGACGAGATGAGTGACGTCAAGCCGGTGAGATGACGATGTGGTCGAAGTCGGCGGCGATCCGCGTGTTCGGAAAGATCCTAGTCGCCTCGGCCAATAGCTCTTCGTCCCGATAGCGCCCCGACATGTGGTTCAGCACGAGTTGTCCGACGTTGTTGGCGGCCGCGAATGCTGCCGCCTCGCGCGCGGTGAGATGGCCATAGTCCCGCGCGGTCGATGCGTCGCGATCGAGGAACGTCGCTTCGATCACCAGCAGATCGGCGTCAGCGACATGTTTGGACAGCCCATCCGTGGTTTCGGTGTCGCCGATCACGACGAGTTTCTTGCCGCCGCTCGGCGGCCCCAGGACGTCTTCGGGATCGATGGTTCGGTCGGCGATCGCGACAGGCCGTCCTGCGGCCAACTCTCCGCGCAACGCCCCATCCGGCACACCAAGGGCTGCGAGGCGATCGGGCTGAAGGTGACGACGGGTGGGACTCTTGAAGGAGAAGCCAAAGCTGTCGGTGTCGCGGTGGCGGACCGGAAAGCAATCGACGGTGAAGTCGCCGGCATCGATGACCTGTCCTTCGGTCAGCGGTGCGAATTCCACCGGGATCGGCGCCCTGCCCGCGCCCCACAGGCCCGAGAGCATGCGGACGACGATGTCGAGCGTACCCTGCCCTGCATGGACGGTCATCACGTCGGAGTTCTGGCGTAACCCCAGCGTCGAGAACAGACCGGGGATGCCGAGCACGTGATCGAGATGGGCGTGCGTCAGCAGGATGCGGTCAAGCCGCCGAAAGCCGGCGCCGCTGCGCAGCAACTGGCGCTGCGTGCCCTCGCCGCAATCGACCAGAATACGCTTGCCCGCTGCCTCGACCAGGAGGGCCGGATGGTTGCGCTCCGCCGATGGAACGCTGGCCGAGGTCCCAAGGAATGTCAGGGCGAACATGCTCGTCAGTGTCCAGGCTTCACTGTCCCCAATGCCACGCGAGCAGCAGCGCGTACAGGCCCATCGATCCCACATGAAGCGCCGGTCCCGCAGGACGCTCGGTAAAAAAACGCGAAAACAACCCCATGCACAGTACAAATCAGCACAAATCATTGAAGAATTTCGCACCCCATTGCGCGACCCCCGCGAGCGAAGGCGGTTTGACTCGTCGGGCAAAACAGGCGCAGAATTGTACGATCCCGGATTGTGAATCCGCAAGTCGCGCCGCCGCCATTGCCGGTTCGAAAGGCACGTCCGACCGCGACCATGTCCCGCCGACGGGCGAGCAGATCTGGTTCCCGTTGCGCGGCCTCCTCATTCCATTCCCGAAATTGCATGTTCGATACCAGGATCGATTTGCAGCCGAACGACATCGACACGGCGATGCGAGACAATGGAGATCGTGATGCAACCGGGACTGGCCGCAGATGCCACTGACTGGGACTACGGTTCGATCAGCACACTGCTAAGCGCCCTGTACGCACGCAAGGTTTCTGCGTCGGAGTTGCTCGCGCACACGATCGCGCGCATCGAGGCAGTGGACGGGCGGATCAATGCCGTCATCGTTCGTGATTTCGATCGCGCAAGAGACGCTGCGCGTGCCGCCGATGCCAACGGAAGACGCCGTGCGTCGGCCATTGAACGATTGGCCGCATGGGGGCCGACGCCGGCAGCAGGCTGAGCGGCCCGCCGCCGGTGTCAGCGGACGAGTGGCGCGTGCTGAGGGGATCTCCAGGACGAGGAAGTGTAACCCGCATCTCGCCCCGCTGTAGGCGGGGCAAGATGGTTGCTCCCGGAGCAACTCGCTCAGATGAGGAAGTCGGTCGGGTGCAGGCTGGCGGCGTGAACACCGTCCAGCGTGATGGTGTCGCTCGCCGACAGATGAATCACGGCATCGCCGGCGGTATTATCGCTGATCAGGCTCGACAGCGCCGTCCAGTCCGCAAACCCATAATCACCCACATTGATCAGGTCGTGCTCGGTCGCGGTGCTGCCGACCGCCTTGTTGCCTTGATCGAAGTCAGTGATGAGGTCATTACCGGATCCGGTGTTGAAGACGAAGGTGTCGCTGTTTCCTCCGCCCGAAAGCTCGTCATTGCCGGTGCCGCCGTTGAGGATATCCCTGCCGCCGGTGATCGAGCCCGGCGTCGCGGGGTTATAGACCTTCGCATCGCCATACAGGAAATCGTTGGTCGCTCCGCCGGTGAGGATATCGTTGCCGCCATCAGCATTGCCGGACATGGTCGGAGCATCGCCGTAGAGCGCTGGGTTCGTAAGCTGGAGGGTGTCAGGGCCACCGGTCTTGAGGGTGAGAATGTCATCTCCCCCTTGGGTATTGTCGGTCAGTGAGGTCGCCGAATCTCCGTACGCAAATCCGCCGGTCCAGACAATGTTGGCGCCGAAGGTGAAGGTGATGTTGTCGTTACCGCCAATGGCATCGCCGCTGATGGAGCCGATAGCATCGCCGCTGGCTATCGCTGAGCCCTCCATGGTGTTCAGACTGATGTCGAGCGTGTCATTGCCGCCCTGCGCCGTGCCGCTCATGGAACCGCCGGCATCGCCGGCGTACACATTGTCGTAGTCTCGCCAACCCACCGCGCCGATGATGGTGTCACTGCCGCCGTGCGAACTGCCCGACATGTCGCCAGCAACATCGCCGAAAGCATGCACGTTGGTGTACATCGAGCCGTTCTCGACATCGATGGTGTCGTTGCCGCCCCTGGCGTCGTCGGTCATCGCCTGGGCGTCGCCGACCACGAGGGCGGCGTTCCAGCCATAGTTGAAATTGACCGTGAGCGTGTCGTTGCCGCCGTGGGACTGGCCATGTAGAGTCGTGTTGTCGTCGCCGAAGATCGTGACCTCTGCTTCGGGCTGGGTGATCGTTGCGGTCACGCTGTCGTTGCCGCCCCAGGTGTCCGTAGCGGTGGGAAAGTTGGGATCTCCGTTAACGGTCTCGATTTGACCAAACTGGTCGAGCAGGACGTCGATGGTGTCGTTCGGCAGATGTTGCATGGCGTAACTCCCAGTTCATTGTCGGAAGCGGGTTGACGCCGGCAAACTTCTTGCGCGACGCGCTGTGACCACGCTTCACCGTGACGAATCTACTTTCGGTAGACGGCGGAAATTTGCAGGAATCCGGGATAGAGTTTGATTGCGATGAAGATTGGTGGAACTCGCGGCGTGCCGTCGCAATCCCGATGTCGCCCGGCGCTTTGCGGAGCAACACCGCCGCTTTTGATTCAACTTCGTCAGATGATGAAGTCGGTCGGATGCAGGCTCGCGGCATGGACGCCGTCGAGCGTGACCGAATCGTTGGCGGAGAGATGGATCACGGCATCGCCGGCGGCGTTGTCGCGGATCAGGCTCGACAGTGCGGTCCAGTCTGCAAAGCCGTAGTTCTGTACGTCGATCAAGTCATGTTCCACCGCCGTGCTGCCGATGGCCTTGTTGCCCTGATCGAAGTCGACGATCGTGTCGTTGCCGGAGCCGGTGTTGAAGGTGAAGAAGTCGCTGTTTCCCCCTCCCCACATCCGGTCGTCGCCGGCCCCGCCGTTCAGCGTATCGATGCCACCGGTGATCGAGCCTGGTGTTGCCGGTTCATAGATTCGCGCGTCGCCATACATGAAATCGCGGCCCGCGCCGCCATTGAGGATGTCGTTGCCGCCATGGGAATTGCCCACCATGGTGGACGCATCGCCATACATCTGCGAAACGGCATTCGTGTACTGTCCGTCGAGCTTGGCGGTGAGCACATCGTCGCCGCCCTGGGCGAAATCCATCAGGGATTCCGCCGAATCCCCGAACAAGGTTCCGCCTGAGATGGCGCTGTCGCCGTTCAAGGTTATGGTCAAGTTGTCGTTGCCGCCATGCGCGAGACCCCTCAGGGAACCGATGGCGTCACCGCTTACAGTCGCCCCTCCGTCCATCGTGAGCACGCTGACATCGAGTATGTCGTTGCCGCCGCGCGAGGTGTCTATCATGGAACCGCCGGTGTCGCCGGCAAACAGGTTGGCGCCGCCGCGCCACGCGACCGAGCCGGTAATGTCGTCATTGCCGCCTTGCGCGTTGCCCGACATGTCGCCAGCGGCATCGCCGAAGGCCGAGATCGTCGTATAGACGGTGCGGCCGGCATCCGCGACGATGGTGTCATTGCCGCCCTTGGTGTCGTCGATCATCGCCTGGGTATCTCCCACCACGAGGGCGGTATTCCAGCCGCCACCGATGTCCGCGATGAGCGTGTCGTTTCCGCCTTGCGAGTGACCAAGCAACATCGTGTGGTCATCGCCGAAGATCGTGAGTTTTGCATTGAGCGCGGCGACCGTCGCCGTCACGGTGTCGTTGCCGCCCCAGACGTCCTTGGCTGCGGGAAAGCCGGGGTCTCCGTACACGGTCTTGATTTGACCAAACTGGTCGAGCAGGACGTCGAAGGTATCGTTCGGCAGATGCTGCATGGCGTAACTCCCATTTCATTGTCGGAAGCGGGCCCTGACGCCTGCAGAACTTCTTGCAAGACGCGTTGTTGACCACGCTTCACCGGGAGCAATCTACCTTTGGTAGATGGCAGAGATTTGCAGGAATTCGGGAGAGAGTTTGATCGCATGCGTGGAACCGCGGCGGCAATCTCGTCGAATTGCTCGAACGCGAATTCGGCGGCTTCGTCCCGCCACCACCGCTGCCTGCTACGCAATCCGCGAGATGAGTGAGGCCGCGACGCGGGCAGACATCACTTTCCGTCGGCCGACTGCGCTTCGACCGCCTGCACGGCGACACTCGCTACCTGCTGCAACGCCTCGCGGTCGGAGCCCGAAGACGCCATCACGCCCATGCCGACGGACACCGCCGAGACATAGCGCGCGAGCGCGGCAGGATCTGAGGTCGGCTTGAGGTCGCCTTCGGCCTTGGCGCGAACAAAACGGTCGCGGAGCTGGTCCTCGTTCTGGGCGCGACGGGTGGCGAGCTCGAAGGGGACGCTTTCTGATCCAGTGCCGCAGGCGATGCCGCCTTGCACAAGCAGGCAGCCCGGCGGATTGGCGGGATCGGTCTGCCTGTCGGCGATGCCCGTCAGCATCCGCTCGGCGACCTCGCGGGCGGTCGGCGCTGCCACCACCTCGTCCATCCAGACGCCGCGCAGTTTGGTGTAGCGGTCGAGCGCGGCTTTCAGCAGGCCCTCTTTGTTGCCGAAACAAGCGTAAAGGCTCGGAGGATTGATGCCCATGGCCTCGGTGAGCTGGGCAATCGTGGCGCCCTCATAGCCATGGCGCCAAAACACTTCCATCGCCTGGTCCAACGCCGTCTCGGCGTCGAATTCGCGGGGGCGTCCCATGCCCATGTGCCTGTTCTCCTCGGAATTCGCCGTCTGCCGGAGACTAACGCCAAATCCTATCTAGTTGTTCTAGCTTTATTTTCCTGCCGTCTTCCAATTCTTGCGGTAGGCCGCTACAATTTTCTTAGTGAATGGTACATAAGTATCTTGCACTGCGGCATCCAGCTCCACATCTGTAGCGAACACTACATATCTGGAGCGCGCAAATGCATCCCTCCCAAAATTCTGCCCAAAATACCGTCCGCACCGGCCGTTTTCGCCGCCTCCTTGGCGGTGTCGCCATCGTGGGCACCCTCGCCGTGGCCGGATCGATCGCGACCGGCCACTACTTCCGTTCAGCCCAGGCGACGGCAACGGCCGCCGCGGCCGAGCAAGCCGTCTCCGTCACCGTCGCGATGATCGAGCCGCGGCAGACCGTGCTGTGGGACGACTTTTCCGGCCGTCTGGAGGCCATCAACCGCGTCGAGCTTCGCCCGCGCGTGGCAGGCGCGATCATGTCGACCAACTTCACCGAAGGCACGCTGGTGAAGGCCGGTGACATCCTGTTCAAGATCGACCCGGCGCCTTACGCGGCGGAGGTCGACAAGGCCAACGCGCAGCTCGAGGCGGCGAAAGCCCGCGTCGTGTTCACCCAGAGTGAGCTCGAGCGCGGCGCGCAGCTCGTCGGCAACGCCGTGGTCACGCGGCGCGACTACGACCAGCGTGAGAACGCCAACCGCGAAGCCATCGCCAATGTGAAGGCGGCCGAAGCAACGCTTCAGACCGCAAAGCTCAATCTCGACTACACCGAGGTGCGCGCCCCCGTGGACGGCCGCGTCGGCAAGATCGAGATCACCGTCGGCAATCTCGTCGCCGCCGGCACCGCCTCCCCGGTCCTGACCTCGCTGGTCTCGGTCAATCCGATCTACGCGTCGTTCGATGCGGATGAAGAGGTCGTGCTGCGTGCGCTGAACTCGATCGCGGATGCTTCCGGCCAGCGCGGCAAGCTCGACCAGATCCCGGTTGCGATGGCGACCTCCGGTGACTTGTCGGCGAAGGGCCACATCCAGCTCATCGACAACCAGGTCAACGGCCAGAGCGGCACCATCCGTGTCCGCGCGGTGTTTCAGAACGAGGACGGGCGTCTCATCCCCGGTCAGTTCGCCCGCGTGCGCATGGGCCAGCCGAAACAGCAGACGCTGGTGATGATCGACGAGCGCGCCATCGGCACCGACCAGGACAAGAAGTTCGTGATGGCGGTCGGCGACGACAGCCGTGCAGTCTACCGGCCGATCACGCTCGGCGGCTCCGTCGACGGCTTGCGTATCGTCACGGCGGGGCTGAAGACCGGCGACCGCATCATCGTCAACGGCCTGCAGCGCGTGCGGCCGGGTGCCTTGCTCAAGACGGAGATCGCGGCGATGGGTGCGCGCGGGCCGCAGCAGGCATCCAACCACAGCAACCAGGACGTCGTGCAGCGTTAGCGTTCTCCGTCATTCCGGAGCGCGCGGGCAGCGCGAACCGGAATGACGAAATCGTTGAACTACCAGGACATCACTTCTCAATTCCGGGTTCGCGGGCTTTGCCCGCGCCTAGGGATGACGGGACAGTCGTCTCTCGCGCAGGGGCAAGGCCATGAATCTCTCAAAGTTCTTCATCGATCGTCCGATTTTCGCCGGCGTGCTGTCGGTCCTGATCTTCCTCGCCGGCCTGATCTCGCTGTTCGCGATGCCGATCTCGGAATACCCCGACGTCGTGCCGCCCTCGGTGCTGGTGCGTGCGACCTATCCCGGCGCCAATCCGAAGGTGATCGCGGAGACGGTAGCGACGCCAATCGAGGAGCAGATCAACGGCGTCGAGAACATGCTCTATATGTCGAGCCAGGCGACCACCGACGGCGCGATGACGCTGACGGTGACGTTTCGGCTCGGCACCGATCCTGACAAGGCGACGCAGCTGGTGCAGAACCGCGTGCAGCAGGCCGAGCCGCGCCTGCCCGCCGTGGTGCGCCAGCTCGGCATCACCACCAAGAAGTCATCGCCCGACCTCACCATGGTCGTGCATCTGCTGTCTCCGAACAACCGCTACGACATGACGTATTTGCGCAACTACGCCGTGCTCAACGTCAAGGACCGGCTGGCGCGGATCGACGGCGTCGGCGACGTCCAGCTCTACGGCGCCGGCGATTATTCGATGCGGATCTGGGTCGATCCGCAGAAGGCCGCCGAGCACGGCCTGACCGCAAGCGATATCGTCAGATCGATCCAGGCGCAGAACGTCGAGGCCGCCGCCGGCGTGGTCGGCTCTTCCCCCAACGTCAAGGGCATCGACCTGCAACTCTCCGTCAACGCCGAAGGGCGGCTTGCGAACGAGGAGCAGTTCGGCGACATCGTGGTCAAGACCGGCACCCATGGCGAGGTGGTGCGGCTGCGCGACATGGCGCGCATCGAGCTCGGCGCCTCCCAATACGGCCTTCGTTCGCTGCTCGACAACAAGCAGGCGGTGGCGATCCCGATTTTCCAGGCGCCAGGCTCCAATGCGCTCGAGATTTCCGACCACGTTCGCGCCACAATGGCCGAGATCAAGAAGAACATGCCGGAAGGCGTGTCCTACCAGATCGTCTACGACCCCACCCAGTTCGTGCGCTCCTCGATCGAGGCTGTGATCCACACGCTGCTGGAGGCGATCGCGCTGGTGGTGCTGGTGGTGATCCTGTTCCTCCAGACATGGCGCGCCTCGATCATTCCGCTGCTGGCGGTGCCCGTGTCGATCGTCGGCACCTTCGCGGTGATGCACGTGTTCGGGTTCTCCATCAACGCGCTCAGCCTGTTCGGCCTGGTGCTCGCGATCGGAATCGTCGTCGACGACGCCATCGTCGTGGTCGAAAACGTCGAGCGCAACATCGAGGGTGGATTGTCGCCGCGCGATGCGACCTATCAGGCGATGCGCGAGGTGTCCGGCCCGATCATCGCGATCGCGATGGTGCTGATCGCGGTGTTCGTGCCGCTCGCCTTCATCTCCGGCCTCACCGGGCAGTTCTACAAGCAGTTCGCGCTGACGATCGCGATCTCGACCGTGATCTCCGCGGTCAACTCGCTGACACTGTCGCCGGCGCTGTCGGCCTTGCTGCTGAGGGGTCACGACGAGCCGAAGGACCGGCTGACGATCATCATGGAAAAGGGCCTCGGCTGGTTCTTCCGCGGCTTCAACAAAGCGTTCACACGCTCGTCGGAGAATTATAGCGGCACCGTCACCAAGGTGATCTCAGGCAAGGCCGCCGTGATGGGCCTCTATGTGGTCCTGGTCGGCGTGACCGCCTTGCTGTTCCAGCAGGTCCCGAGCGGCTTCGTACCGGGTCAGGACAAGCAATATCTGGTCGGCTTCTCGCGTCTGCCTGATGGTGCAACGCTCGACCGCACCGAAGATGTGATCCGCAAGATGAGCGACATTGCGCTGACCCAGCCCGGTGTCGAGAGCTCGGTGGCATTCCCGGGCCTGTCGATCTCGGGCTTCACCAACTCCTCCAATGCCGGCATCGTGTTCTCGACGCTGAAGCCGTTCGAGGAGCGCAAAGGTGCATCGCTGAGCGGAAATGCAATCGCCGCCGACCTCAACAAGAAGTACGCCGGGATCCAGGAAGCCTTCATCGCCATGTTCCCGCCGCCGCCGGTCAACGGGCTCGGCACCATTGGCGGCTTCAAGCTGCAGATCGAGGATCGCGCCGGTCTCGGCTACGAGGCTCTGAACGACGCGACCAACGCGTTCGTAGCCGCAATGCAGAAGGCGCCGGAGATCGCCGGTGTGTTCTCGAGCTTCCAGGTTAACGTGCCCCAGCTCTTCGCCGACATCGACCGCACCAAGGCGCTCCAGCTCGGCGTGCCCGTGACGGAGGTGTTCAACACGCTCCAGATCTACCTCGGTTCCTACTACGTCAACGACTTCAACAAGTTCGGCCGCACCTATTCGGTCTATGTCCAGGCCGATGCGCCATTCCGCGCGCGGGCCGACGACATCAGGCAGCTGAAGGTGCGCTCGTCCTCCGGCGACATGGTGCCGCTGTCGGCGCTCATGACTATCCGCCAGAGCGCAGGCCCTGAACGCGCGATCCGCTACAACGGCTTCCTGTCCTCCGACATCAACGCGGCGGCTGCGCCCGGATTCTCTTCAGGCCAGGCGCAGGAAGTCGCGACGCGGATTGCGGCGGAGACATTGCCGCCCGGCTTTGCCTTCGAATGGACCGACCTGACCTATCAGGAGTTCATCGCCGGCAATTCCGGCCTCTGGGTATTCCCGCTGGCAATCCTGCTGGTGTTCCTGGTGTTGGCCGCGCTCTATGAGAGCCTGACCTTGCCGCTCTCGATCATCATGATCGTGCCGATGGGCTTGCTGGCCGCGATGTTCGGCGTCTGGATCTCCAAGGGCGACAACAACGTCTTCACCCAGATCGGCTTGATCGTGCTGGTCGGACTCTCGGCCAAGAACGCGATCCTGATCGTCGAATTCGCGCGGGAGCTCGAATTCGCAGGCCGTACGCCGATCCGGGCTGCAATCGAGGCGAGTCGCTTACGACTGCGCCCGATCCTGATGACGTCGATGGCGTTCATCATGGGCGTCCTGCCGCTGGTGCTCTCGACCGGCGCGGGCTCGGAGATGCGGCGTGCCATGGGCGTCGCCGTGTTCTCCGGGATGATCGGAGTTACCGTGTTCGGCCTGTTCCTGACACCGGTGTTCTATGTGCTGCTGCGGACCGTTACCGGCGTGAAGCCGCTGACGCATCACGGCAGCGACACCAGCGCGACGCCGGTGCAAACCGTCGGGCACTAGACCAGGGAAATCCCCGAGAGCAACAACAGCACGAGCACGGTCTTGCGAAAGACCGTCTCGTTGACCCTGTGGAAGGCGATCACGCCGAGCGCGGAACCTGCGAACAGCGCCGGCAGGCTGACCGCGAGGTCGACGAAGACTTTTGACGAGAGGTCCTGGTGTCCGACCAGCAGGACGATCGCGAACAGCTGCATCACGGCGATGAACGGCTGTACCAACCCGCGCTGCTCGCTCTTGGGCATGCCGCGCATGTCGCACCAGATCGTCGGGATCGCGCCGGGCATCGCGGTCAGCCCGCCGACCAGCCCTCCTCCAAACCCGATCAAAGCGACCCAATGCCGCCCGACCGCCGCGCCGGCCGTCACCAGCGTCGGCCGGAGCAGCATGTAAGCGGCATAGAGCGCGACGATGAGGCCGAAGCCGCGCCGGAGCAGATGCGTGTCCGCGGACTGCAACAGCGAGACCGCGATGGGAACGCCGATCAATCCGCCGACGATCAGCATCAGACTGCCCTCCCAGCGGATGTTGCGCCGAAGTGCCCACAGATTGGTGGCCTGCACGCCGATACTGCACGCCATCATCAGCGGCACGGCTTCGAGCGGCTGAAAAACCCTGAGCAGAATGGCACCCGCCACCGCCGAGAAAGCAAAACCCGAGAGCCCGGAGACGAAGGCACCGGCGAACACGGCAACGCTCAGCAGCATCAGAGTCGTGACATCAGGCACAATGCACCCTCCGGTCAGTCGTAGCGAATTTGCGAGACAGGGACACCGGCGCTCACGGTGCAAACGGCCGGCTCAAGTGGAATCGACGGATGCGCGTAAGCGCAAGATCGCTCCAGCACCGCGAGGCCAACCAGTTGGAGAGCGACGAGCGCCGCGGTCAGCGCGATCGCGACGACGCTGACGTTACGCACGCTCGAATTCGGGGTGACCGGTCTTGCGCTCGCGCGGATCAACTCCGTTGGCATTTTCAAAGGTATCCTCTTCGCGGGAGACGGGAATAATTTCATTCAAACACGGCGCTTCGTGCGGCTGCTCCAGCAGGTGGCGATAGCGCCGCAACGCGCGCCGCGCGTCGATTTCGCGCTGCGCGCGGAATGCCTCGCCTATGCGGGCGACGATATCGCGGAACCTGCTTGTCAGAATTGGTGACGCCGTTCGCATGACACTCTCCTCTCAACCTGCACGGAATTTCACTCCGCTTGCAGTGAGTTGCTTCACACAAATATCTGATACGTCGAACAACAGATCGTGTGACGTCTAGTAGAAGAGAACGCAAAAACTCGCGTCATTCGATCGAACGACGCGTGATAACTTTCTAATGATGCTTCTGATTGAACCTATTGCGAGCTGCGGCGACTCGCCTGCGCCTTGAGCGCGTCTCAGTGCACGAGCGGATTGGAGAATCCAGCTGCGAGCTTGACGAGATCGGCCTGACGGGAAACGCCGGTCTTGGCGAACACGCGATGCAGATGTGTCTTCACCGTCGTCTCCGCGATACCGAGCGCAACCGCCGTCTCCGGGACACCGCCGACATCGACGATCGACTGTAGGACCCTGAGTTCTGCAGGAGTAAGTTCGAAGGTGCGGTCGATGAGGCCGGCACATGAGCGGCCGTCGAGTTCCGCTTTCCAGATGAACAAGGCGCCCACGGCGGAACTGCGCTCCGCCGAACCTTCGCGCAGCAGCGACGGCAGCGCGATGACTTGCGCGACATAGTAGGAACCGTCATCCGACATCAGCGGAATTTTCCGCCCCGAAGAGGCCGCCAACGCGACCTCGCCCGTGTCACGGAAGATATCGCGCAGAGCCGAATTTACAGCGGGGGATCTCGCCACCAGCCGGCCTGCGATAGACCGCAGGACATCATCGACACCAAGGATCGTCTCCGCGGCCGGATTGCTATGGACGATATGACACGCCGAATCGAGCAGGATCACGCCGGCATTCAACTGGTCGACGACGTCGGCGAGCGCGATCGCGCGCTGCTGCTTCCGCTCGATCGCCCGGTTGATGAGCAGCGCCCGGCTCGCATGCGGAACCAGGAACTGGATCCGCGCCCGCTGCTCGGCGTCGAGCATCTCCCTGCCCGGGATCACGGTCATCAGCATCGGACACGGCGACTTCGACTGCTCCAGCACGACGTTCGCGACATCGATGCAGCCTTGGGGGCGCAGCCATTCCTGATAGAAGCGGCCACGGCGGTATTCGTCGAAATCCACTAGATCGGGGATATTGCGCACCTCGCCATAGCGCGGAAGCCGCGCAAGCGGGTCGTACCGCGCGTAGGTCTCGGCATAGAGCCGAATGTAGCGCGGATCGACCCCACAGTAATAATGCGTCGCGCCTGATTTGCTGACGGGGTCCTTTGAAATCAGACCGCAGGCCTGGCTGCCGATGAAGGCATTGAGCTTGACAACGACATCGCTCCACAACTCCGGGTTGAGTCCGGCGTCATAGATGGTCTCGATCAACTCGGACGGTTTTGGAGGTCGGGGCATCGGAACAGCCAATGGTGACACATGGAGATGGCGAAATGCTCTTCGCGCCCGCCGGCCATTGTGAGTCTATCACGGGAGCGAAAGGTTCAACCCTGAAGGCACAATTGGCAACTTAGTTGACGAGCGGATTGGAGAACCCCGCCGCAAGCTTGACGAGACCGGCCTGACGCGAAACGCCCGTCTTGGCGAACACGCGATGCAGATGCGTCTTCGCCGTCGTTTCTGCGATACCGAGCGCAACCGCCGTCTCCGGGATGCCACCGACCTCGACGATCGACAGGAACACGCGCAGCTCGGCCGGCGTGAGATCGAACGTCCGCGCGACCAGTTCGCCATAGGACTGTCCGCCAAACGACACCTTGCGCAGCAGCAGCGCGCCGACGGCGTCGACCACCCGCTCGCTGCCGTCCCGCAGCACGGACGACAGCGGCAGGATGTGCGCGACGTAGCGCTCGCCGCCAGGTGAAAGCAGCGGAAACGCATGGTCCGTTGCAGCCAGCAGCGCAATTTCATTGCGGGTCGCGAACGCTTCCCGCAGCGTCTGGTTGGCCTCCGCACTGCTGGTCACGAGTTGCCCGGCAACGGATCGAACCAGATCGTCGGCCGCGAGCAAGGCGCGCCCCGCGGAATTCGCGTGCACCACCCGGCAGAACGCATCGAGCAGAAAGATGCCGCAGGCAAGATTGTCCAGGACCTCCGCGAACGCGGTCGCCAGCGTCAGTTGCGAGGTCATGGCGCGGTTGATCAGCAACGCGCGGCTGGCGTGCGGCACGATCAGCGAGAGCCGCTGCTTCATCACCGGATCCACCATCCGGCGGCCCGACAGCACCGTCATCATCACCGGGCAACTCGCATTCGAATTCTCGAGCACGACGTTGGCCGCATCGCTGCAGCCCTGCGGCTTCATCCATTCCTGGTAAAAGCGCCCTCTCCGATATACGTCGAAATTGACGAGATCGGGAATGCTGGCGATCTGGCCGTGCGGAGGCAGGACCGTGAGCGGATCGAACTTCGAATGCGTCTCGGAATAGAGCTGGATGTAGTGCGGGTCCGCTCCGCAATAATAGTGCGTGACGCCGAACTTGCTGATCGAATCCTTGGAAAACAACCCGCAGGCCTGCCCGCCGACGAAGTCGCGGATGCCGGTGACGACGTTATTCCACAGCGAGGGATCGAGCCCGGCATCGTAGATGGCCTCGACCAGTTCGGCTAATTTCCGCGGTCCGTGCATGGCTATAAATGGCCTGAGCGATCAATATCACCAAGCGTACCACAGCCCAAACGTGCGGCATCCTCCGATCGGAGGACGCGCCGGCCGGGCGGATGGAGCCCGGCCGACGGGCGTCGCGCTCAAGCCGCCGGGGCTAATGCCGGCTCAGAACGCGACGCGAACGCCACCTTTCGCGGTGCCGGTGCGGCTCTGGTCGGACATCATCATGCCCTCGACCGCGCCGGCTGCGGCCAGACGTATCGATGTTGATGGCTCCGTTGAAGTTGACGAAGGTCGGTAGCGCGACGGAGTTCAACGATGACACCTTCGTGTTCGGCGCGACGAGATTGACATTGATGGTCGCATTTGACTTGGACGGAGGCGACCGGACCCCGGCTCACAACGAACAGAATCCGTTTCGTCAGCCACTGCTGCACAGTTGCGACACTGCCGCCAAAGGCACTACGCCTGGTCCCAGCCGGCCTTCTCCGCATTCTCCGACCAGACCGCGGCGCGGTAGATCTCGCGCCCGCTATTGTCCCTGACGCAGATCCAGGCGTCGCGATCGCGCAGATCGTCGCGCCACACAAAGAGATGGCTTGCCATCTCGTTGGCCACCACGAATGTTGTTTCGGCGCATTCGAACACCATGCCGCTAGGGTCGATTTTCACGATATTGCCGACCAGAAGGTCGAAGAAGAAACGGCGCATTCAACACTCCGGCTGCCGACGCCGCGCGCAACACTGCATCATGATCTACTCCGCGCGCCAGAACACGTAATCGGCCGAATACGGCGCGCTGCGATAAGCCCCGGCCTGTTCGCAAGAATCGCGCACCATGCCGCCTTGTGTGGTGATGCGCTGAAATCAGTCGCGCGCGGTCACGGCATGTCGCCGCTCCTGACGTCGCTGGGCGTAGCGCCATAAGTTCGACGGAAGCAGCGGTTGAAATAGGAGAGATCCCCGAAGCCGACATCGTAGGCGATCGAGCTCACCGTCCGCTCGGCATATCCGGGTTCCCGCAGCATGCGATGGGCGCGCTTGACGCGCTGGTCGATCAGGAAGGAGGAGAACGTCTTGCCGTCGGCCTCGAAAAGGCGCTGGAGATAGCGCGGCGTCACGCCGAGCTCCTGTGCAACCGTGGCCACCGACAGGTCCTGCCGCCAGCAATTGTTGGAGATGGAGACCTTCGCCTTCTGGAGTCGAGCCCCCTTGACGCCGCGCCGTCCGGCCAGTTCACGCGTCTCATGGGGCGCACCGAGCACGAGCGCCAGAAGATCGTGCAGATGTCCGACCCCCAGCTGCCGCAGATTGGGCGTCGCGAAGACTTTCTCCCGCACCAGCGTCACCGCGTAGTCGACCAGCAATCGAAGCCCCGTCGAGCTCCCCGGCATGACACGCATCACGACATCATCGACGTCCACGATCATCGGCGCCAGCACACGTCTCGGCACACGCAGCGAGAAGCAGCTGCCCAGCGACACCCGCTCGAACGTCGTGACGTCCTCCGCGCTGGTCAGGACCGCCTCTCCTGGGTGAAGGCTCAAATCGTGTCCTCGCTCGGATATCCCAAGCACGCCGGATCGATTCACGATCAGGGCGAGGCTGTCGTCGCCATCGGCCACGAGCTGCTTGGTGCGGATGACTCGCGCTCCGCACAATCCTCCGATCAACAGCTGGGCTTCCGGCAAGACGTGAGACGTGAAGCTCGCCGCGGCCGGCTTTCCGTCCCTTGCCTCGACCTCCGCCTTCAACACCCCGCGGCAGTAAAAATCGCGAAGTAGCGGGATGCGCTCGTTTTCGGGAATATCGTTGGTTGAAACATCGAGAACGGAAAAATCAAATTGGCTCACTGCAATCCCTCCAACCGACGAGCAGGTCCGGCCACACGCTGTCGTTTCCTCACACGCGCGTTCGATGCCGTCGCGCGGCGCTTGCTGCTCGTCACTTTTCTGGAGCGCGATATACGAAAGTATCAGATGGCGCGCGTCCTGCATTCGGAGGACCCGCGAGCCTGACTCATCACAATGGATTGAGATCGCTGCGCGTAACAACGAAGCGTGTGAAATGGATCACACGGCGTCTTCACCGCCGTTCGTTCGCCGCGCGAACGGAACGGCAAAGCCGGCTGCGATCTTGACCAGATCAGCCTGCCTGCCTGCGCCTGTCTTTTCGAATAGGCGGCCGAGATGTGTCTTCACCGTCGTCTCGGCGATGCCGAGCTTTGCCGCAATGTCGGGAACTCCGCCAATCTCGACGATGGCCATCAGCACGCGCAGTTCGGACGGCGTCAGCCTGAAGGCCACTGCGATCGCATCGGCTGCGAGCCATGGCGTCGTCGAGGCCTTTTGAACGAAGAGCGCCGTGACGGCAACATCTCGCGATAGACTGCGATCTCGCTTCAGGGGGAAAGCTTGGAGCAGATAGTGCTGTCCATCGACCGACGTCGCAAGCTCGATCTGTCGGCGAGCAGCGGAAAGAATTTCGCTGTCTGCATCGATTTCGCACAGGCTGCGGAATATTTTGTCGGCCTGGGTGTTGCGGGCCACGATCCGGTCGCCGACGAGTGCCAGCAGATTGGCATCGGCGAACAGCCGGCGGCATGCTGCGTTGGCATGCATGACCCGTCCGTCTGCGTCGAGCAGGCAAACCGCCGTGCTCAACCCGTCGAGGACATCGGCAAGGTCGTCTACGGTATGCGAGCGCGCCCTGATCTGCCGGCCCATGATTCTGGAACGCTGAAGGTGCGGGGCAAGCAGCCGCATGCGCTCACGCATCGGCTCGTCGACCGTTCCACGGGACCGGTGGCGCAACACCTGCAGGATCGTGGTGCGCGCGGCCGACTTCTCGAGCGCCACGGTTGCAAGGTCTATCGCTCCTTGCGGCTCCACCCACTCGCGGTAGAAGCTCGTTGCCATAAAATCCGCATGAGGCATGACGTCGGTCACGCCGATCGTCTGCTCGGCCGCGAGCGTGAGATGACGATCAATCAGGGGGTCGAGCTCGACATATCGGTCGCGATAAAGCTGACGGAAGCGGGATTCGGTCCCGAAATGCTGATGAATCTCGATCGAGAGCCCGGCTGAATCCCTGGAGAGGATGGTCGCGGCACACCCGCCAACGTAATGGGAGACCTGTTCCAGCGCCCCGCTGCGCAGCGCGGGCTCGACTGCCGCGTCGTAGATCTCGCCGAGCAGAGAAGAGAACCGATTTGCCTGGAGGATCGTCATCGGCCGGACGACGCAATCTGCGTGTTGCCTGCGCGCGCGCGAGAGAGCGAGAACCGGGAACTGGCGGAGGAGACGGGCCGGTCAATCGCCGCCTTCGACGATGGGAAAACATTGCAACAAAATGCTGGAATATCGAACATCGTCCTTGCGTAACGTCAACCGCAGGATGCGGCTTGGACGTTTTCGCCAAAGACTAGGATAAATGCGAACAGCGGGCGAACTGTGTGCGATGAGTCACGCGCCGGCGCGCACCGCAAGATTTTGTCGCGGCCGATCCTGCCGGCTCCGGCAATTACTTCCGATTCTCCTCGCAGAATTTCAGCGCCGCCAGCGCTTCGCCGGCCCGCGGGATCTGCATCTCGATGCTGTCGTCGTCATCGTCCTCAAAATCGACCGAGAGGCGCTTTGCCTTCGAGAGCCGGTCCATCAT
This sequence comes from Bradyrhizobium sp. LB8.2, assembly GCF_040548035.1. NCBI lineage: Bacteria > Pseudomonadati > Pseudomonadota > Alphaproteobacteria > Hyphomicrobiales > Nitrobacteraceae > Bradyrhizobium > Bradyrhizobium sp. LB8.2. Next base: position 223,604 of record NZ_JBEPQV010000005.1, read on the forward strand.
CGACTGATCGTATTCGAAGATGCCGCGCACGGTGGTCTTGTCCATGACCTCCCACTTCGCCTTCTTCATGATATCGGCGTCATCGGTGCCGACGTCGGCCCGGAGTATCTCGCCGACCTTGTCCCACTCCCAGCCGTCGTAAATCATCACCATCACGATGGCCTTCTCGGAATAGGTGATCACGATGACGTAGTCGCGATTCTCGTCTTCCTTGTCCTTGTAGCCGCGGCTCGCATTGCAATGCGCGTCCTGCGTACGCTTTTCGATGTTCCAGTCGCCGACCTTGGATTGTTGCGCCTGCACCGGCCTTGCGGTCAAAGCGACCGCGCTCAAGGCGCCGGCCAGCACCCCGGCGGCGAGAAGGAATCGTTTCATGTCAGCCTCCAGCCTGTTCCCGGGCCAAGATGACCACCTCTGCCGACGGCTCGCAAGGGGTTCAGGCGCCTGTGTAGAGTGCGGCCCGTGCCCTACTCCCGACGCGGCACGATCGCGATCGGGGTAAAGGTGTAAACTTCCTCGCCGTTCTGGTTGAACATCGTCCATTTCACCAGCGCGATGCCCTGCGGCTTGGATTTCGACGGCGTCAGGCTCATGACCTCGCCGACCAGATGCAGGCGGTCATCGGGGCGCACCGGGATGGTCCAGCGCAGCCCGTCGACGCCCGCTCCGATCAGCGGATGCAGGCCGAAGGGGCGGGTCTGGATCGCGAGGTTCATGGCAATCGCGGCGGTGTGCCATCCCGAGGCGGCGAGGCCCTTGAACAGGGTCTCCTTGGCGGCCTCGTGGTCGAGGTGCATCGGCTGCGGATCGAACTCAGCCGCGAAACGCTTGATGTCGGCCTCGGTGACGTGAAATTCAGGGGATTTGAACTGCATTCCGATGGTGAGATCGTCGAACCACTCGACCCGCGCCATGATTTCGCCTCGCAATGTGATGCGCCGCTTCCGCGGCTAACAGGATTGAGGAAGAGCGGGATGTAGCGGCTCCGAAACGCACAAACCAGCCAAGGGGGGCCCACGAAACCCGTTTCCCGATACGACGAAACACGCCTGAAACAGATAGTCGGTTATTTAATGGTCAAAATCATACAGGGACGGCCGCCATGCAATTCTTACTCGACCTGATCTGGGATTATTCCTGCTGTCAGCACCTCGTCGCCCTGCCGCCGCAGGAGGACGAGCTATGATCGAGCTGATCTCGGCCCTGCTCGCCCTTTGCAGCGCCGGCGTTTTTGCCGCGCACGCGCTGGATGCCTATCGCACGACGCATTACTGAGCGGTTCGCCTTCCCGGCGCTAGAACGGCCGGCGGTAAAAGTGCTCCGAATGCGTTGCCGGCGGAAACCTGTTGGCGAGCGCCAATGCGCCCCTCTCGTCCGTCTCGAGCGCGATCTTCTGTGCGAGCATCACGTCCCCGGGGACGAGGAAGCCCGACGGGATGAAGCACCACCCCATCGTCGCAATTCCGGCCTCGTCGATCTCATGGACATTGGCGGCCGTGCCATAATGGATGCGATAGGTCTTACCGGTATCGCAGCCGACGACATCGAAATACCGGTATTGCTCGAACTGAGCGCGCTGCGCCGGTGACAGCCATTCGGCCATAAGCCGGCGGCCGCGGGCATCCGGCGTGTTCTCGCCGAAGAAACGCCGATAGAGTTCGCGTAGGGCATGCAGACGCGCACGCGCCGGCCCGCGGAGCCAGACTGCCGCGATCATGAGCAGCTCAAATCAACCGCCGACCAGGCGGGGATAGAACAGCGTCTCCTGCACGGCCGGGTCGAACGATCGGATCCGGGTGACTTCGCCGGGTCCGGTTCGCAGCGCGGCCGTGAAGCCTGCTCCGGTCAGCTCCCGAAAGCGCCGTTCGGCTCGCGCCAACGCTTCGGCATTGCCAGGATCAAACTCGTGGCGCGTGTCGCCAGTCTGGTCCATCACGATCTGGGTCGCCATGTTGAGTCTCCTCATGCCCAGCCCCGAACTGATCAAAGCAAACGTCGTGCTGTCGGTTCCTGATGGCAACAACTTTCTCGTGCTGGCGCATCACGGCTTGCTGAGCTGCTCAACGCGCGGCGGCTGCTCCTCCTCCCTCGTCGATCTGCCGTCCCATCAGGGCGATCGCCTTCTGATAGACGCCGGCAGCATTCCAGGCCTCGATGGCGCCGAAATTCGCCTCACCCGGCTGGTAACCGGCTCCTGCGCGCCAGCCGTGCGCCTTGAGAAAATTTGCCGTCGAGTTCAGCGCATTGGCGGCAACTTCGAGATTGCCGGTGCCATAGGCCAGGATATTCTTGGGCATGAACTGGGTCTGGCCGACTTCGCCGTGCATCGAGCCGCGGGTTGCCCCGGACAGCGTGCCGCGATCGATCAGCTTCAGCGCCGAATAGAGCTGGTCGGTGAAGAATTCGGGACGGCGGCAGTCATAGGCGAGCGTCGCGATCGAGGAGAGCATGTTCTGGTTGCCGCGCTGGCTGCCGAAGCCGGTCTCCATGCCCCAAATCGCGATCAGCGGGCCCGGCGGGACGCCATAGCGCTGCTGGATCGAGGCGAACAAGGCGGCTTGCGATTGCTTGAGCTGGCGCCCCTTGGCAACGATGGTGGTGGCGCCGCGCTTGGCGAGGAACTGGTCGAGCGTCAGCGAGAAACTGCGCTGGCCGCGGTCGGCCGCGATGGTGGCACTGGCGTAATTGGTCTGCATCAAGGCCGAGAGCGCGGTCTGGCCGACACCCTTGCCTTGCGCCTCCGCGCTGAACTCGCGCTTCCAGGCCTCAAAACCCGCCGACGAACTGCCGCATTGCGCGGCCTCGGCCACAGGCGCCAGCGAGAGAAGCAGCGCGGTAGCACCGATCACCGCCTTTGCAACGGTCCTGCCCTTGATCATTCCTCGTTCCTCTCACTTACGCTGCGCGACCCGGCTCGCGCGGACGCATGATCCTACGTCGGCCCTGATCGTCAAGCCCTAGAAGGGGCAACCGGTGCCGGCAAGGCCCTTTGACACCCGGGTGACCGCCTACCCCTGGCCGTTGTGACCGAGCAGGAAATCCACGATGATGCTCTGGTGCTGCTCGTACATGTCCGTGCCGGTTCCTGTCACGCCGCCAAGCTCTCGGGCCGCCGCGATGAAGGGCGAAACTTCCGGCTTGGTGATCACGCAGCCGCAATAGGCCGACGGCGCAAGCCGCGTGACATCGACCGGCAGCGGGTCGCCGTCCGTCATCCCGGCCGGTGTCGCATTGGCGATGAAGTCGAAGCCCGCGGGATCCGCGGTGCCGACCCGCACAGACGCCTTGCCGAGCCCGTTGAGCCGGCCGATCAACGCGTCGCGGCGCTCAGTTGCGCTGTCATGAATTGCGAGTTCGCTCACGCCGGACTCGACCAGCGCAAGTGCAATCGCCGACCCCGCGCCGCCGGCACCGACGAGAAGTGCCCGCATCCCCTTCGGATCGATCCCCTTCGCCCGCGCCGCTCCGACGAAGCCGAGACCGTCCACCATGTCGCCGTGCCAAGAACCGTCGGCGCGCCGCCGCATCAGGTTTACGGTGTGCAGGAAATGTGCGCGCTCCGTCGCACTCGCGCAGGCCTGGTAGCAGGAAAATTTGTGCGGGATGGTCACGACGATGCCGTCGAGATTTTTCAGCCGCGTTGCCACGGAGAGGAAATCGGACAAATCCGCTGGTGCGACCTGAACCGGCACGAGAATGCCGTCGTGCTCCCCTGCGGCGAAGGCGGCGCTGACGCCTGCGGGCGAGCGCACCTGCGCAATGGGATCGCCGACAATGACATAGAGCCGCGTCGCGCCAGATGGTGCCGGGATCATGCCGTTCGAGCCGGAACCGTGGAGCGGTCCGCCTCTCCGGCAATTCCTTGGGTCAATTCCAACCCTGCCAAACTGCCCTCCTTGCGCCACTTGTCGAGTAGCCGCAAGAACGCCACCGGCCCGCGCCAATACTGGCTGTTTCTCGCGGCGATCGGATCGAACACGCCTTCATTGTTGTAATAACCGGGCGTGCACTCCGCGAGATAGGCCTGGCGGCCGAGCGCAGCTTTGACGACCTCGTCGACCCAGGCATTCTCGGCGTCCAGCGTCGGCTCCAGCGTCCGGGCTTTGCGCTTGCGCGCCTCGGCGATCACATAGGCGATGTGCTGCGACTGCTCGTCGATGATGTGCGGGAAGTTGGCGCTCTGGCCGGCCTGCACCGTGACGATCTGGAAGCAGTTCGGGAAGCCGCGGCTGTAGAAGCCGTGCAGCGTCTTGACGCCGTCGCGCCAGCGCGCGGACAGGCTCACACCGTCGCGTCCATACACTTCAAAGCCCATGCGGCGGGCGTAGTCGGTGCCGACCTCGAAGCCGCTGGCATAGACCAGGCAGTCGAGCTCATAGGCCTTGCCGTCGACCACGACGCCATTCTCGGTGATGCGCTCGACGCCCTGCCCCCTGGTGTCGACGAGATGCACGTTGGGACGATTGAAGGTGTCGAGATATTCGTCGTGGAAGCACGGCCGCTTGCAGAACGCCTTGTACCAGGGCTTTAACGCCGAAGCAGTCGCCTCGTCCTTGACGATCGCATCGACGCGTGCCCGGATCTCTTCCATCTTGCGATAGTCGGCCTGCTCGATGACCTTGAGCGCCTCCTCGATCGAGGTCACCGGCTGCTTCTGCCGGCGCGGCGCCAGCAATATCTCGCCGAGCAGGCCGGTCCAGCCGTCCTGCACCAGATCCTGTTCGAACGGCTCGCCGGAGATCACCGCGGTGAAATTGTCCATGCGCTCGCGCTGCCAGCCAGGCTTGAGCCCCTGCGCCCAGCTCTGCTCCGTCGGACGGTCGTCGCGCACCCCGATCGCAGACGGCGTACGCTGGAAGACGTAGAGCTCTTTGGCGGAGCGGCCGAGATGCGGCACGCATTGCACGGCGGTGGCGCCGGTGCCGATGATGCCGACGCGTCTGTCGCCAAGACCGGTCAGACCACCTTCGGCCGTGCCTCCGGTGTAGCCATAGTCCCAGCGGCTGGTGTGGAAGCTGTGTCCCCTGAAGCTTTCTATACCCGGAATGCCAGGCAGCTTCGGACGGCTCAGGGGGCCACCGGCAAGGATGACGAAGCGCGCGCGGATGCGATCACCGCGATCGGTCTCGACCAGCCAGCGCCCCTCCTGCTCCTGCCATTCCATGCGCGCGATGACAGTCTGAAACACCGCCCGCCCATAGAGACCGAAGTGACGGCCGATGCGGCGCGAATGTTCGTAGATCTCGGGAGCCCGCGCGTATTTGCGCACAGGCATGTAGCCGGTCTCTTCCAGCAGCGGCAGGTAGATGTAGCTCTCGGTATCGCAGGCCGCACCGGGGTAACGATTCCAGTACCAGGTGCCGCCGAAATCGGCGGCCTTTTCAACGATCCGGAAATCATCGATGCCGGCCGCGCGCAGTCGCGCGCCGCAAAGCAGGCCGCCGAAGCCACCGCCGACGATGAGCACCTCGGTCTCTTCGCTGACAGCCTCGCGCGCAAATCCGGAATCGGCCCAGGGATCGTCGAGATAGCGCCCGAACTCGCGGGTCACCTCGACATATTGCGCTTTGCCCTCGGTGCGCAGGCGGCGATCGCGCTCGTCGCGATAGCGCGCACGGAGTGCGGCAATGTCGATTGTAGATTCGCCGGCTGCACCGGTCTTGTGTCTTTCCGCTGACATCCATTTCCTCCCCGGCGGACACTGCTTCGCCGGCAGCTCGCATCACTTAGCCCTGAAAAAGTGACGCATGCAATCACGTCCCTCGCTTTTTGCGTGAACGTCGCGTGGCGTTCCGCTAACCTCGAGCGCACATCACACGTACGCCATGCAACGACATGGCGGTCCGGAGGAACGATGCAGGGATTGATGATGGACATGCCGCTTCTGATCAGCGGCCTGATCCAGTATGCCGCGGATTATCACGGCGAGGCCGAGGTCGTCGCGCGCGAGATCGAGGGCGACATCCATCGCTACACCTATGCGGACGCCCATCCGCGCATCAAGCGCATGGCGCTGGCCTTGAAGCGGCTCGGCATGAAGGCCGGCGACCGCGTCGGTACACTGGCGTGGAATACGCACCGTCACTTCGAGATGTTCTATGCCGCGCCGGGCATGGGCTACGTGCTGCACACCGTCAACCCGCGGCTGTTTCCCGAACAGCTCGTCTACATCGTCAACCACGCCGAGGACCGGGTTCTGTTCATCGACCGCGCCACGCTGCCGATCGTGGAAGCGATCGCGCCGCAGCTCAAATCGATCGAAGCCTATGTCGTGATGTCCTCGCGCGAGCGAATGCCGGAAACCAAGCTTGCCAACGTCCATTGCTACGAGGAGCTTCTGGGACGAGAGAACGACGCCGGCTTCGCCTGGCCGGAGTTCGACGAAAAATCGGCATCCACGATCTGTTACACCTCGGGCACGACGGGCAATCCGAAGGGCGTGATCTATTCGCACCGCGCCGCGATCCTGCAGACCATGACCTGCTCCAGTTTCGACTTCCTGCCGGGCCATGTCGAAGGCGTGCGCGAGGTGATGATGCCGATGGCGCCGCTGTTCCACGGCAACGGCTGGAACATGCCGTTCACCGCGCCCTATACCGGCTCGAAGCTGGTGCTGCCTGGTCGCAATTACGAGCCGGACAAGCTCTACGAGCTGCTCGAAGGCGAGAAGGTGACGCTGTCGGCGGGCGTGCCGAGCTTCTGGCTGATCCTGCTCGACTGGCTCGGACGCACCGGCAACAGATTCTCGACATTGCGCGCAACGCTGTCGTCAGGCTCGGCACCGCCGCGCGCCATGGTCGAGAAGCTCAAGCGCGACTACGACATCGACTACATTCAGGCCTGGGGGATGACCGAGGCCCTGGGCTGCTCGATGCCGGGCTTGCGGCCGGGCTCCGAGCATCTCGACGACAAGGAGAAGTTCGACCGCCGCCAGGTGTCCGGTCGCGCCTGCTTCGGCACCGCGCTGCGCATCGTCGATGACGGCGGTGTCGAGTTGCCGCGCGACGGCAAGAGCGTCGGCCATCTGCGCGCGCGGGGACCGTGGGTTGCCTCCGGCTACATGAAGCTCGACGAAGGCCTCGACCGCGACGGCTGGCTGATCACCGGCGACATGGCCGTGATCGATCCACAGGGCCACGTCACGCTGACCGACCGCTCCAAGGACGTGATCAAGTCCGGCGGCGAATGGATCTCATCGATCCAGCTCGAGGATGTCGCCTTGTCTCACCCCGATGTGTTGCAAGCCGCCGTGGTCGCGATCAACCACGAGAAATGGCAGGAGCGGCCTCTGCTCCTCGTCGTCCGCAAGAAGGGCGCGACCGTCGACGGCAAGGCTTTGCTCGATCACATGCGTCCGAAGATCGCGAGCTGGTGGATGCCTGACGCCGTCGAGTTCATGGACGAATTCCCGATGACCGGGACCGGCAAGGTCCTCAAATCGGCGCTGCGCGAAAAATTCAGGGAATACCGCGTCGCATGACCTGACGCGCGATCGTGCGCGGACCCTTTCCGTGCGTGATCGTCTTCATCTTTTGGTGAATTCGGGGGCGATATATCGAGATGTCGCTAGCCCCTTATCGAGGACACCATGGCGTTTACCGGATCGCCTACTTCCATGCGCAGTTCCGGCGCACCAATCCGCTGCCCTACAAGGAGGTCTACACCATCCTCGAAGGCATCAGCGGCCGCGGCCACTATGTTCGGACCTACATGGCCTGGGGCGTCAACAACAACGGCTGGTGGGGCGAAGGCGAGATCAAATTCTTCGTCGACGGCGACGGCGAATTCCCGACCATCTGCGGCACCGGCACCGAGGACTATTTTTGCGGCGCCTATAATTTCGATCGCTATGTCGCGCATTCCGGCCAGGGGCCCGCGCAGCAATCGCACTACCAGGAATTCACCACGCCCTATGCCGGCCTGCCGCAGGTGATCCGCCCCGACGGTGTCTACAAATCGCAGCAGCGGTTCGGTATGTACCGCTGGCACATCCCCGATCCCGTGCGCTTCCGCTCAGATCTGCGCGTGACGATCCAGACGCTGGGCTGGCTGCCCGGCATCAAGGAGGCAAAGTATCTTCCGTTGCAGGACGACATCGCCTCCGTCGCGTTCTGGTATCAGATGCTTCCGACCGCGCCGTTCCCGGAGCTGCCCGATCCGGACTATCTCGAAATCGGCTAGCCGCCCTTCCCTGCGCTCGCAGGAGCAGCGCCACCCGGACGTCATGTCAATCGTCCGGGTGGCGTTCGCGTTACGGCTCTTCAGCGCCGGCCTACCAGGAATACTGGAGACCGACTCGCCCAAGTGTCCGCACGTCGCTCCACGACTGCGCCGGGAGCGCCACGCCACTCTCCGTCGCCGTCCGGTTAGACGTCGACGTCAAGCTGCCGCGATCGAGACCGAACGCGATGCCCATGGTCAGTGACAGGTTTCCCTGGATCCTGATCATTCCAACGACACCGGCGGCATGCTGGCCGTCGAACACCGCCCAGTGCGTCGAGATCGCGTAGTTGGTCCCGGCGGGCAAGAACGGATTGACAAGCGAAGTTGCCATCGCCGTTCCCGTCGCTGCACGGGTTATCTGGCGTGCAAGATCGAACTGGCTCTGCACGGCCTGCTGCGCGTTCGTACAGGTGTCGGTCCCCGGTATGTAGAAAAAGCCGGCACCGTAGATTGAGCAGACCTTTTCGTACTCGACCGCAGCATGGCCCAGCGTCGGGATCGCCAGAACCAAGGCCGCGGCCGCGAGAATCGCGCGCAGGTGACGTCCGAAAGCGCATCGCGCCGCCTTCATTTGCTTCCACATGGTTGTCTCCCATCAATGACGGTGGCGCTGCTCAGTAACGAGCAACGATGGCATCGCCGTTGAAGCGGTAGTTCACGCCGAGCTTCAAAAGGTGAAGGTCGTGATCGACATTCTGGGTGCTGATCCGTGTCGTCAGTGCGATCGCAGCCGGACCGAAATACAGGTAGTTGTATTCCGCGCGCGCCGAGAGATTGTTCGTCAGCGCGTATTCAAGACCCATACCGCCGATCAAACCGGTTCGCTGGTGATTTATGTCGACCGGGAAAGGCGTGCCGGTAAAGGCCTGGTAGTCGACATTGGCCCACGCGACGCCGCCCTTGACGTAAGCCAGCAAGCCGTCGAATGCGTAGCCGACGCGGCCCGTGCCCGTCGCCAGCGCATGATACGCCACGGCAAGGCCGGAGGTGATGACCGCGGGATCGGCGGGGCGGCTACCCTTGATCGATGCCCAGGAGAGATCGAGCTCGGCGCCGACCACGAGGTTGTCGAACTGCCAGTTGGCGCCGACCTGCGCACCTGCGATCGCGCCGCGCGTGTCCATCGTGAAGCGGTCCTGCGCGAAAGCGAAGCTCGGATCGACAAGGCGGCTGCTACCCACGCCATAGCCGCCGTGAACACCAATGTAGAAGCCGTTCCAGAGCGGCACCGGAGCGACGACCGGAACCTTCACGGTCATATCGGCTGCCATTGCGGAGGTTGCGGTGAGCGAAATGGTTGCGAGAAGCGGCGTGACAGCAGCAGCGCAGGAGAGGAAACGGCGCGCCGATCGCAGGATGGAGATTGTCATGGGATGATCTTTCAAAATACTGGAATGAATTATCGGATGAGATTTCGGGTGCTTCACCAGGCGTACATGAAGCCCGCGCGGCCGAGGCCACGGACGTCACTCCACGATTGCGCGGGGATCGCCGTGCCGAATTCCGTCTGCGTCCGGTTCGAGCTGGACGTGAGGCTTCCCTTGTCCAGGCCAAGCGAGAAGCCGCCCGAGAACACGAAATTGCCCGAGACCCGCACCAGGCCGGAGAAGCCTGCGGCGTGCTGGCCGTCATAGGTCGCCCAGTGGGTCGAGACCGCGTAGTTCGTGCCGGTCGGAAGCCACGGCGCGACCAGCGATGCAGCCATCGCCGTGCCAGTCGACGCGCGGGTCTGCGCACGCGCGAGGTCGAACTGGTTCGTCACGGCCTGGTTGGCGTTCGTGCAGGTGTCGGTGCCCGGAATGTAGTAGAAGCCGGCGCCGTACAACGAGCAGATCTTGACGTACTCGACCGGAGCAGCGTGGCTCGGTGCGGCGACCATGGCGGTGAGGCCGGCGGCAGCGACGGCGGCAGTGATTGTCCGGGCGGCGCGGCGCACAACGAGCCGGCGGTTCATGGATATGGTTGACATGATGTTCTCCAAATTTCTGCTGAATGCTGTTTCGATGCGGGGGAATTAGCGCGTGAGGCCGCCGTCGCCGTTGAAGCGCACGTTGATGCCGGCCTTCACCACCTGGACGAAATGCTTGATTTCAGACGTCGTGTCCGGGCTCACCCAGTGGAGCGTTTCGGTCGGGAAAAAGATCGCGTTGTATTCGACCTTGGCGGAGACGTTGCGCAGGAAGGACACTTCCAGGCCGACGCCGCCGACCGCACCGAGCAGTTCCCGGTTGTAGTTGGTGAGCTCAGCCGTGAACCTCGACGAGAGCTCCATGCGGGCATAGGCGGCGCCGCCCTTCGCGTAGGCGAGCCATTGGCCCGATGCGTAGCCGACCCGCCCCGTCGCGGTCGCGAGCCCGGTGTAGCCGACGCCGTTGTTGGTGCTCGCCGTGATGAGGGGCGAGGTGCTGGTGTTGCCCTTCACGAAAGACCAGGAGCCGTCGATCTCGGCGCCGAGGACGTAGTTGCCCTGCTGCCAGTTGTAGCCGAACTGTCCGCCAGCGAGCGGCCCGTTGTAATAGGCAAAGAACGGATTGTTGGCGGGGCTGTTGTTGGGATCGCGAAACTCCGACTTGCCCCATCCCCAGCCGCCGTGGACGCCGGCATAGAAGCCGGTCCAGGAGACAATTGGTGCAGGCAGCGGACCGCCGGCAAGAGCAGGTGAAGTGAATGCCGCGCTCGCCGCTGCAATTGCGGCTGCGAGTCCACGTCGGCGAGTTACGAAACGTCCTGAATGTGGGGGCATGTCGATGTCCATTTCCTTATCTAGAGTTTAAGTTGATCCGTTTATATATATCTATTTTAAGTTGTGTTCCAGGTTGCAGCTTTAGGGTTAAGCTCCTGCTCGTTTTTGAACGCACGGGACCGGCGATCACGCTCGCTGCGGATCGACGGACAGACGTTCCTGGTTGCGGGAAGAGCCCGGGCGCAGCCTAGGACAATGCGCTCCGCGGCCTGTCGATTAGCGAACTAAGGGCGAGCGATCCGCAACGATGCGCTTCCGAAGTCCCCTTGCATTGTCATGATTTCAGCCCCCCGTTTTAATTGAGGCCGATCTTAGGCACAGCGCTTTGAATTGCCAGTATCGTGTGAGCAACAGTTGCGGTTTGTTGCTTGTTATTGTCCTGCTCGCTTCTCAATCGCTGCACGACGCAAGACGGCCTGTGAACGGCCGTTAACATCGCAACGCACCATGTCGGCCCTGACCCAAGTTACGGCTGGCCAGCTGATGAAGATGCAGCGCCGTGCCGCGCGATCGTCGGCGCGATTCGAATCCAGCCTGCCCCCCGAACGCAGGCGCTGATCTATCCACAGGAGGCCCAGATGCTCTACCCGATGTCGCCCAAAGTCGTCGAGCTCAAGCGCAAGCTCGAAAGCTTCATGGACCGGCACATCTATCCGAACGAGGAGCGCTTCTATCGGGAGGCGGAAGAACTTGGGCCGTGGAAGGTTTATCCGGTTGTCGAGGAGCTGAAGCCGCTGGCGCGCGCCGAAGGTCTCTGGAACCTGTTCCTGCCGGAATCCAGTCACGGCGCGGGCCTGACCAATCTCGAATATGCCCCGCTCTGCGAGGTCATGGGCCGCTCGCATCTCGCACCGGAAGTGTTCAACTGTTCGGCGCCCGACACCGGCAACATGGAGGTGCTGGAGCGCTACGGCACGGAGAAGGACAAGGAGCGCTGGCTGAAGCCGCTGCTCGCAGGCGAAATCCGCTCCTGCTTCGCCATGACCGAGCCTGCGGTCGCCTCATCCGATGCGACCAACATCGAGAGTTCGATCGTCCGCGACGGCGACCATTACGTCATCAACGGCCGCAAATGGTACACGACCAACGCGACCGACCCGCGCTGCAAGATCTGCATCTTCATGGGCAAGACCGATCCTGACAATGCAGACCGCCACAAGCAGCAATCCATGATCCTGGTGCCGATGGAGACATCAGGCGTCGAGATCAAGCGTGCCCTGCCCGTGTTCGGCTTCTACGGCGTGCCCGACCGTGCCTCCGAGGTCGTCTTCACCAATGTGCGGGTCCCAAAGGAAAACATGCTGCTCGGCGAGGGCCGCGGTTTCGAGATCGCGCAGGGACGCCTCGGACCCGGCCGCATCCACCATTGCATGCGGCTGATCGGGCTCTCCGAACGCACGCTGGAAAAGATGTGCCGCCGGGTGCGCAGTCGCGTCGCCTTCGGCAAGCCGGTTTCCGAGCAGACAGTGACGCAGGAGCGCATCGCAGAAGCCCGCATCATGATCGAGCAGGCCCGGCTGCTAACGCTCAACGCCGCCTATGCGATGGACATCGTCGGCAACAAGGTGGCGAAAGCCGAGATCGCGATGATCAAGGTCGCCGTGCCGAACATGGCCTGCCAGATCATCGACTGGGCGATCCAGGCGCACGGCGGCGGCGGCACGTCGAACGATTTTGGATTGACGCAGGCCTATGCGACCGCGCGCTTGCTGCGCCTCGCCGACGGCCCCGACGAGGTCCATCGCAATCAGATCGCACGGTTCGAACTGAAGAAATATTCGAACGCTTGAATCGAGCGATGGCAATCGCGCCTAGTTCAGCACCTCCACCGTCGCCGAGCGTCCCGCGACCAGCGACATATTCTCAGGCACCGGATCCAGCGCGATGCGTACCGGCACGCGCTGGGCGAGGCGGACCCAGCTGAAGGTCGGGTTGACGTTCGCAAGCAGGCTTGCCCCCTCGGCGCGGTCGCGGTCCTCGATGCCGGCGGCGATGCTCTCGACACGGCCTGGCAGCATGATCTTCTCGCCCATCAGCCGGACCTGGACCTTGTCGCCGATACGAATGCGCGCAAGTTTTGTCTCCTCGAAGTAGCCTTCCACATGCAGCGTGTCGGTGTCGACGAGTGCCATCACGCCTTTCCCGGCCGTCACGTAAGCGCCGGGACGCAAATCCATGTTGGTGATCACGCCATTCACGGAGGCGTGGACTTCGCTGCGATCGAGGTTGAGCTGGGCGACCGCGCGGTCGGCGACGGCCGCATCGAACGCCGCCTTGGCCTGGAGCTGGGTGGCCAGCACCTGCTCCTGCTTCTGCTGCGACACGGCGTCGGTCGTCAGCGCGTTGTAGCGCTTCAGATCGGCATTGGCCTGGTCGAGCGTCGCCTGATGACCAGCCACCGACGCATCGGCTTGCCGCAACGCCAGCGCAAAACGTTCACGGTCGATCCGGAACAACACGTCGCCGCGATGAACCTTCTGGTTGTCCTTCACCAGCACTTCGGTCACGAAACCCGACACATCGGGCGCGACCTGCACCACATCAGCGCGCACGCGGCCGTCGCGGGTCCACGGCTGCTCCATATAATAGACCCAGAGCTCACGGCCGACAGCGAGCGCCGCGACGATGGCAAGCGCGGTGAGTGCAAGGCGACCGAGCCAGGCAAAATTCCCCTTCATGGCAAAAACTCCGAGAGATAGACGACGACGCCGAGAAGGCAGACGAAGATCGCGAAATCGAACAGCGCGCGGTGCCAGACCAGCCGATAAAGGTCGAAGCGCTGCATGAGCCGGCGAAGCACGGCGCTCAATGCATAGGCGACGATGATCCACAACAGCAGCGCCGGCACGAGCACGCCGTAAATGTCGATCTGATATCTCATGCCGCAACACTCTCGCCTGCGCGCGGCCGATAGGCCGGTGCGTCCGGAAACAGGCCGCGGCGGATGCCGACGAGGCCGATCAGGGCATCCTCGCGCGCTGTTTCGTTGGGATCCTTCAACGCCCGGGCCAGCGCCCGATCGACGCTGGTCAGGAGTTCGACCGGCATTCCATCGCCCGCATATTTGCGGCAGGCGATGGCGAGCTGGTCGAGCATGTCGTCGATGACGGAAATGGTCGATGCCGCGAGGCCATAGCGAGCGCGTCGCAGGTCGATGATGTTGATTCCGATGCGAAGCTGGACCAGGCTGTCGGCATCGCGGCGATCGCTCTCCGAGAGATAAGCGATGCGTTGCACCAACAACCCGAGCCGGTGCAGCATGAGGCCGGCAAACTCCGCCCGGTCGCGCTTGCCGCGGCGCTCGGCAGCGACCGCGAGCGTCGTCCAGTTCGAAAGCACCAGGCGATTGGCGATCCACTCGGCCCCCACCCCACGTGCGATGCGCGTCACGAGTTCGGCGATGGCTACGCCGACGAAGAAGGCGACCGCCGAATTGGCGTAAGACGCGAAATCCGCGCTGTAGGTCGATTGCAGCGCCAGCAGCGTCGCCGTGTTGGCCGCGAGCGCCATGCCTGTGCCGGCTGTCGCCGGCCGCGCAATCAGGAAGCCGTAGAGCAAGAAGGTCGGCGCGAGCGCGGCGACGAGCACCTCGATGTGCGAAATCGCAGGCACCAGCGCGAACAAATAGACCGCGACGACCACAATGGCGACCAGCGACCACAGGCCAAAGCTGCGAATGAAGCGTGCGGGTTCGTCCTGCGCGGCGAAGAAAGAACACGCGACCGCTGCCATCATCGGCGCGGACGCACCGTCGGGCCAGCCGGTCCCGATCCAGAACGCGCAGCAGATCAGGATGGCCGTGGCTGCACCGGCCGCCGACCACAAAGCAAGACCGCGGTCGCGATGGCGCACGGGTGCGGCGCCGGCCTCGGAATGAAAGGCCAGATCGAGGGTTGTAACATTACTGCCTACGGCAATCGCCTCCGTCAACGCACGGCAGTCGCGTGATAGGTCGACCAGGTCGCGCAGCCGCGACAGCAGGCTCGTGGTAATGATCCTCTCCCAGGACGCCCTGTCATCGAGCACCGCCTGCCGCTCCGCGATCAAGGCACGGATCCGCTCGGCGGGTTGCCGTGCGCTGACATCATTGACGATCCATTGCGCCAGATCCTCCAGCAGCCGCTTCAGCTCCGGCTGCCGGCGCAGTGCCTCCTCACCTAACGCGGCCACCCGATCCTCGAGCGAGGCGATCACCGGCAACAGCATCAGCATGCGCAAGCGGATTTCACCGAGGCCACTCACCGCATTGCGATCGGTCAGCCGGTCATAGGCAAGGTGGGTGGAGAGCGTGTCGATCTCGACGATGTCGGTTGCGAGCTTGAGGCGCCTGGGGCGGCGGGATTCGCTGGTGCCCTCGCGCAACAGCACGGTCTGGCTGAGACGGCGCGCATCAGACAGCCAGAGATCGACACGGCTCGCAACCGCAGGTGCAACGCTGCGGGGGAAGATGATGGTGGAGACGAGGCTGGCGCAGATGATGCCGAGCGAAATCTCTTCGACCCGAGATACCGCCGTGTCAAAGATGGCGCCGGGCTCGGACACAGCGGGAAAGCCGATCAGCGCGACAGTGTAGCCGGCCAGCATGAAGACATAGCTGCGCGGCGTGCCGTCGAGCAGCGAGAGATAAAGGCAGAGCCCGACCCAGAGCGCGATCGCAAGGCACAGGAGCTCGGGCGCATTGATCAGGTTCGGCACCAACGCCACCGTCATGATCGCGCCGACCAGCGTGCCCATCACCCGGAAGAATGCCTTCGAGCTGGTCGCCCCCGCCAGCGGCTGCGAGGTGATGTAGACGGTGGCCATCGCCCAATAGGGCCGCGGCAAGTCCATCGCCAGCGCGATGACGAGCGCCAGGATTGACGCGGCAAACGTCTTCAACGCGAAAATGAGATCCGCGTGGCGGACCAGGAACGGCTCGTCTGCGCGCATGACTATTTCGCCTCTGGAAACGTCTTTGGAAGTGCCTTGGCTTCCTGCAGGCGACTGGCCCGCTGCTCGATGCGCTGAAGAGTCTCGAAGGTTATCGCAAGTTCCTCGGGCCCGACATCCCTGAGGAGGCTGGCCCGAACGCGCCGCAGAATCCGGTTGGTCTCTTCGACCTTGGCATCGCCCGCCTTGGTCAGATGTAGCGTTTTGGCACGGCGGTCGGTCGGGTCTTCCCGTCGCTCAACCAGGCCCTCGGCCTGGAGCAGGTCGATCAGCCGGACCAGCGACGGCCCCTCGATACCGAGCTCGTCGGCGAGCACACCCTGCCGGACGTTCGCGCCCTGGCGCGACAACACCAGCAGCGGGATAGCCGTCGCATAGGACAGGCCGTGATCGGACAACGCCTGATCAGACTCGCGCCGCCAGATCCGGCCAAGGCGCGTGACGAGCCGGCCGATTTCGGCGTGGATATGAGCCTGCGAAGGAGCCATGCAAATTAGATAGGACACGAACTATTAGTCTGCAACTATATAGCCGCGCATGTTCCAACAGATCACGCAAAAGCGAACGAGGACAGCGCAGACGGGACCGGATTCCGCGACGGACGGAACTGCCGGCATTCGCTACGCCTGGCGCATGCTCGGCCTGCTCATCGTACGCTGACGGCGGAATTGTCGTGCAGCACGGCGATCAGCCGTCAGGGCATGATCATGGGCCTCAATCAGTCGCTGATGTCAGGCGCCAATATCAGCGCCCCACTAATTAGCGGCGCGCTGATCGGCCATCGGCTCTTCGTCTCGTGGGCGTTGGCAATGGCTGCGATCGCGGCAATCGGCGTGGCGCTGGCCGGCCAACTCCTCGACACGCCGCGGACGCGCTAGCGCCCTCGCCTCAGTTCACCGCATACACATCAGGATCAAAACTGGAGCTCGGTTTCTTGAAGGAGCTGCGCAGGGCCGGTGACATCGGGACGTTGTAGTTGAGGCCGCTCGGCGGCGTCGGCGATTGCAGCCACTTCTTGTAGAGGACCTCGATCTCCGGGCTCGCGTACAGCTCCGCAGTCGCGCGGTCGGCGAGCGCCTTGAACGGCGCGTCCTCCCGCCGCAGCATGATCCCGTAAGGCTCCGGCTTCGAGAACGTCTCCTCGCTGATCATGAACAGCTGCGGCTCCTTCGAGCGCGCGATCGCGACTGCGAGCTGCACGTCGTCGAGCGCGTAGGCCTGCGCGCGGTCGGTTTCCAGCAACAGGAAGGCCTCGGCCTGATCCTTGGCCGGCATCACGTTGATGCCGAGATTGCGCTCGGTGTTGACCTTGGCGAGCTGCGTCAAATTGACCGAGCCGGCCACTGCCGTTACCGCCTTGCCCTTGAGATCGTCGATGGTGTTGATCTTCGCGGCTTTCTTGGCCGCAAATCGCGTTGCGCTGAGGAAGTGCGTATTGGTGAAGGCGACCTGCTTCTGCCGATCGGCGTTGTTGGTGGTGGCCGAGCAATGCAGATCGAGCGTGCCGTTGACCATCAGCGGAATCCGGTTCGACGACGTCACGGCGAGAGTGTCGACCGCGATATCGGGCATGCCGAGCTGCTTCTTCACGGCGTCGACGATCTTCAGGCAGATGTCCATGGCGAAGCCGACCGGCTTCTGGTTTCCGTCCAGATAGCTGAACGGGACCGAGGCCTCCTGATAACCCAGCGTGATCTTCCTGGTCTCCTTGACCTTCTGGAGCGTACCCGTGAGGTCTTCGGCTGAGGCGGCAGTCGCAAGGCATGTGAGGGCCAGGACAACGGTGGGTAAACGCATCGGGGGCTCCTAAAGAAACTTGCGCGTCCATGCCGGGCGCAGCAATCGCAAGGTTGATAGCGCAGGCGCGCGCCAGCCGCCAGCGGCCGTTTGTCTCCGTGAAATCGGGTCGGCTCGAGCGCCGGGACGGCTCTTACGCGTCGATGCCGCGCTGGATCAGGATGCGCTCGGCGCTGTCGTTCCAGACGTCCATCTTGGTGATCTTGCCGTTCCGCACCACGAAGCGGTCGACGTAGCGGTTGCCCTCGAACGGGGTCCCATCTTTCCATTCGCCGTAGAGCGTTCCGATGCTGTAGACCACGGTCTCGCCGGCGCCGGGGCAGACGTCGAACCGGTCCATCTTCTTCTTGACCCACCGGTAGCGCTTGGCGTTGAAGGAGGTCGGGCCGCGCGGATGATCGAACTCGCGCCCGCCGGTAAAGGTGATCACCGTGCCCGGCGCCATGTAGGCCGCCGCGGCATCCGGATCGGGGATCATGGATGCGGTGAGATAGGCTTCCACGATCGCGGCATCGGACAACGGATCGGCTTCAGCTCTTGCGGCAACGGACATGGCTCATTCTCCGGGGTTTGCGCAATATTAACCCCGCTCCCGGGGAACACGTGCATATATTTTGAACATTTCCCTCGCTACACTGCCGACAATCTGGAGCCGCCGATCCTAGCCGATTGCTCTAAGTTCCTTCCGCAAGAGTCATGACCACGCAATCCGCCTTTGACCTGATTTTTCGCAACGCAGTGTTGCGCGGTGCCGCCAGCCCAATGGATATCGGCGTCACGCGCGGCCGCATCACCGCCATCGAACCGACACTCGCCTGCGAGGCCATCGAGGTCAATGTCGGCGGGCGCCTCGCCCTGCCCGGCTTCGTCGACAGCCACATCCATCTCGACAAGGCGTGCCTGCTCGGCCGCTGCGATCATAATCACGGCAGCGTCTCGGAAGCGATCCGCGCCGTTGCCGGGATGAAGAAGGACCTTACGGTCGAGGACGTTTATGCACGCGGCGCCAGGGTGCTGGAACGCGCCATCGTGCACGGCACGACGCGCATGCGAACCCATGTCGAGATCGATCCGCGCATCGGCTTGCGCGGCTTCGAGGCGGTCAAGTCGCTCAAGCGCGACTATGCCTGGGCAATCGACCTGTCGCTCTGTGTGTTTCCGCAGGAAGGCCTCACCAACGATCCCGGCAGCGAAGGGCTGCTGATCCAGGCGCTCCGCGACGGCGGTGAGGTGATCGGTGGCTGCCCCTACACGGACACCGACCCGAACGCGCATCTCGCACGCATCTTCGATCTTGCCGAAGAGTTCGACGTCGACGTCGATCTCCATCTCGATTTCGATCTCGATCCCTCCTGGTGGCATCTCGACGAGGTCTGCCGGCAGACCGAGCGGCGCAACTACAGGGGGCGCGTGGCGATCGGCCATGCGACGAAACTCTCCGCACTGCCACCGGAGCGGCTAAAGGCCGCCACAGCGAAACTGGCGCAAGCCGGCGTTGCCGTCACCGTGCTGCCGGCAACCGATCTCTATCTGATGGGGCGCGAAACGACCCACAACGCGCCGCGCGGGCTGACGCTCGCCCACAAGCTCGCCCGCGAAGGTGTGCTGTGCTCAGTCGCAACCAACAACGTGCTCAATCCCTTCACGCCGTTCGGCGACGCCTCACTGCTGCGAATGGCGAATTTCTACGCCAATGTCGCGCATGCCTCGGTCAACGACTTCGACACCTGCCTCGATCTCGTGACCGAGCTGCCGGCGCGGCTGATGAACCTTGGGGATTACGGCATCAAGGTCGGAAACCCCGCCGATCTTGTCGTGCTCGATACGCAAGACAGCCGCTTCGCCATCGCGGAGTTGCCGGATATCGTAATGGGCTTCAAGGACGGCCGGCAAACGTTTGCGCGGCAGCGGCCCACAGTGT
Organism: Bradyrhizobium sp. LB8.2; assembly: GCF_040548035.1. NCBI lineage: Bacteria > Pseudomonadati > Pseudomonadota > Alphaproteobacteria > Hyphomicrobiales > Nitrobacteraceae > Bradyrhizobium > Bradyrhizobium sp. LB8.2. Next base: position 243,217 of record NZ_JBEPQV010000005.1, read on the forward strand.
TCCGCCCCGGTTCCTGATCCGCTCTCAATGCATATCTGCATTGAAGCGTGGCTAATCGACCACAACTTCCGTTCGATGTTACCGCCGATCGTTCCAAAATTCCGAATCCGGTAGATTCCCGGATAGCAGATTCTTGCTGATTCTCGATAGCTGCCCGCATTGCAAATCCCGCGGCGCCGGTCATTGCAGGACCTGCACTGATGTCTGCATTCAACGGGGAAGCATCGACATGTTCAGCGCATTCAGCAGTATCGACACTCACACCATTCGAACGAGAACGCCCAGCGAGGCTGCGGTGAAGCGGCTCGACGGCATCGGGCATGTCCTGTCGGACCTCGATCTGGCCGGCGTCCGGACCCAGGATGACCTGACGCGCACGCTCCTCACGCTCGATATCGCCGACAAGTGCATTCGGTCGATCCGCGCAGAATTCCGCACTGAAGTCGCGACCGATCGGCTGGCCCGCAAGGCCGAAGACCTGATGGCGCTGATCGAACGCGCCCGCGACGAGTTCACCGGCTGTCGCACGGCAAAATCCTGAGCAGCAACCGCTTTATTTTTCGCGATTGATCTTCGCCAGGATTTTGTCCGCTTCGGTGCGCCAGTCGGCGCTGCGGGCGAATTCCTTCGTTCCCTTAGGTCCGAACACCCCTTCGTCGACGAGATCGGCGACCCAGCCCTGACGCTCGGCGGTGCCCTGCGCGGACCACGGCGTCAGCCCCGCCTCGCGCACGGTCTCTGCGACCTCGCGCACTTCCTCGGCGCGGCGGCGGCCATGCTCGATCACGCGCTGGAAGAAATAAGCACCCTGCTTTTCCCAATTGATCGTGGGGAAGGTTTCCGCCAGTGAAGCCAGCACCGCATCCTCGACGCCATAGGCGCGTGCGGTGGTGAAGCTTTCGATCACCATGGCCTCAAGGCCCTTGATCATGATGCTGCGGCACATCTTGACCGCCGAGGAAACACCGAGCTTGTCGCTCGCAACCTTGGCCGCAAGACCGATCGCGTTCAAAAGCGGCTCCAGCTCCCTGGCGCCGGGACCGCCGAGCAGCAGCGGCACCTTGATGCGATATGGCGGCACCGAGGTCATCACGGCACCCTCGACATACCGCCCGTCCGCGCCGTCGATCAGCGCCGCGGCACGCTGCTTGGCGCCGGGCGACGCCGAATTGAAATCCAGAAACCAGGTGCCCTGATTGATCGCGGCGGCGCAGGCTTGCGCCACGGGCACGGCCTGGCTCGCCGTGACGGCAGAGATAAGGAAATCGGATTTCGCGGTCAGCTCGGTGTGAGAAGCGGCCAGCCCGACACCGAATTTCGCCGCATGCTCTTTCAGGGACGCGCCCTGCTCGCCCCCGAGCTTGACGTCATAGGCTGAGACCTTGATGCCCTGCTGGCGCAGATCCTCGGCCAAAATCCTGCCGACCTCGCCATAGCCGACCAGCCCGATCTGCCAGAGCCTGGGATCACCCGCCATCAGTTCAGTCCTCGCGTCGTCTCGTCGAAGAGATCCTCGATTGCATATCGGCGCGGGATCAGCGACTGCTGGAACGCGTAGTCGACGATCAGCTCCAGCGGCTTTCTGTTCGCCTCGAACCCGAATGGCACGAGATCAGGTGTTGCCGCCGTGCCGATCTGTTCCTTGTTCTGCTTGAGGAGATCATAGACGCCCGCGACCACATCAGGGCGCGATTTCGCGAGCTGCTCGGTCACGACCACGAGATGGTTGACCGGCACGACGCCGCGACGCGCGTACCATTTGGCGGCTTCCGCGGCCGGATCGGGGAACAGCGTCTTCAGCTTGGGATCATTCGAGGCCTCGCCGAGGACGGCGTCGAGCTCACCGTCGAGCAGCATCTGCAGGATCTTCTTGTCCTTCGGTGCGCGCTCGGTGGTGTCGACATATTCGGCGACGTGCGAATCCTCGAAGGTCACCCAGCGGATGTTGTCGAGATTGACGCCGCAATCGTTGGCGAGGATGCCCCTGATCCAGGCGCCGGTCGTGGTCGTGAACGAGCGGATGCCGACGCGCTTGCCTTCGAGATCGGACGGGCCGAGCGTTCCATGCGCAGGATTATAGAGCGCGTAGGAATGCTGGAAGCGGCCGAGCATGGTAGCCGGCAGCAGCACCAGCGGCTTGCCATGCGCTTTCGCCATCAGATAGGTGACGATTGCCATCTCGCAGACGTCGAAGGCCTGCTCGCGCACCATCGGCTTGAATGCGGTGTTGGTCGGCGTGTACTCGATGAAATCGAGATCGAAGCGGTCGGAGCGGAGCTCGCCGCTCTTCACCGCCTGGACATGAGGGTGACTGCCGAGCACGGCCTTCAGCTTGAGACGATCCATCCGCCCGCTCCGCTTCTGTTCGCTTTAGACGTCCTCGGGATTGTCGACATAGACGAGGCCGGCCTTCGCCAAGGCCTCGCGCATGCTGTACATGTCGAGCCCGAGTTCGCCCGAGCCGAGCCGCTTGCGCTTGCCGCCCTCGTCCGCATTGCGCTTCTTCGCCTTCTCGGCGACCTCGGCAGCATAGCGCTTCGGCACCACGACGACGCCGTCGTCATCGGCCACGATGATGTCGCCGGGATCGACGTTGACGCCGGCGCAGACTACGGGGACGTTGACCGAGCCGAGCGTCGCTTTCACCGTCCCCTTGGCCGAAACCGCGCGCGACCACACCGGAAAATTCATCTCGAGCAGCGCTTTGACGTCGCGGCAACCGGCATCGATGATCAGCCCCTGCACGCCGCGTGCCTGAAGCGAAGTCGCGAGCAACTCGCCGAACATGCCGTCGGTGTTGTCTGTGGTGCAGCCGACGACGAGGATGTCGCCCGTTTTGCACTGCTCGACCGCGACATGGATCATCCAATTGTCGCCGGGCTGCGCCAGCACGGTGACCGCGGGACCGGCAATCGAAGCGCCCGGCCAGACCGGCCGCAAGTACGGCTTCATCAGGCCGATGCGGCCATAGGCCTCGTGCACGGTCGAAACGCCGTATTCGGCCATGCCGGCGGGATCGGCACGCTTGATGTTGCGAACGACGACCGGCTTCATGCCAGCACCTCTGCAACCGTCGGGAACAGGCGCTGATAGGCCTCGCCATAGGTCATCGGCACGCCGGTGTTGCGGCTGCCCTGGATGCCGCGGTTAAGCGCGACGCGCTCGTAATAGCCCCAGAGATGTTTTTGCGCAGCGAGGATCTGGAATGCCTCGTACTTCTCCTTCCAGACCTCGTCGATCTTGAGGAGCAGATCCGGTTTGTAATTGCACTGCTCCGGCTGGTGCGGCTCGAACAGGAACACCGGCGGCGCGGAGTATTGGTACTGCGCGCCGGGCTTGTGGCCCATGGCCTGCGCGACCACGCGGGTTTCCTGCGCAAAATGCGCCGCGTTCGGATGGTCAAAATTATAGGGGTCTTCCAGCGCGTGCGTCAGCACAAAACTGGGATTGAGTTCGCGGTAGATGTCGACCATGCGGTCGAAATGCGCTTCGTTGAGCTTCAGCGGATAGTCGCCGCAATCGAAGAACTCGATCTCTGCGCCGAGCAGCTTTGCGGCCCGCTCCGCCTCATCCTTGCGGCCCGCCTTGACCGACTCCAGCGTCGCGCCTTTTTCCTTCCAGGCGAACTGGCTCTCACCGCGCTCGCCAAAGGACATGCAGACGATCTTCATGCGAAAGCCCTTCTTCGCATGCAGCGCGATGGCGCCACCGGCGCGCCAGACGAAATCGCCCGGATGGGCGGTGATCACGAGACCTGTTTTCATGGGACAAACTCCCCTCTTTTGTTCGTAAGCGTCATCAGTTCATCAAGCAGCGGCGGCGGGTTCCTCACCGTCGAGCACGCGCTTCAGGCGTTCGCCATCGAGCGCGCCTTCCCATTTGGCAATCGCGATGGTCGCGACTGCGTTCCCAATCAAATTGGTCGGCGTCAGCCCCTGCGACATCAGGCGATGGATGCCGAGCACCAGCGCGACGCTCGTCACGGGAATGCTGCCGGTAGCCGACAGGGTCGCCGCCAGCACGACAAAGGCGGCGCCCGCGATTCCCGCCGCGCCCTTGGAGGTCACGAGCAGGATCAAGAGCAGCTCGATCTGCTCGGCGAGCCCGAGCGGCGTGTTGGTCGCCTGCGCCAGGAACATCGAGGCGGCGGCGAGATAGAGGCAGGTGCCGTCGAGATTGAAGGAATAGCCGGTCGGGATCACGAGCCCGACCACGCTCTTCTCGCAGCCGGCCGTCTCAAGCTTGGTCAGCATCCGCGGCAGCACCGTCTCGGATGATGTCGTGGCGATGCAGATCAGCAACTCTTCCCAGATGTAGCGGATCAGCTTGAGGAGCGAGAAGCCGCAGAGACGCGCAACCGGGCCGAGCGCCACGATGATGAAGATCACGCAGGTGAGATAAAAGCCGCCCAGCAGCTTGCCGAGGGATGCCAGCGAGCCGACGCCGAACTTGCCGACCGTAAAGGCAATGGCGCCGAACGCGCCGATCGGGGCCGCCCACATTACGAAACCGACGACGGCGAACACCATCCTGGCAGCGATGTCGATCAGATTGACCAGCGCCGCGGCCCGCTCGCCGAGCTGCACCAGCGCAAAGCCTGATAGCACCGAGATGAACAGAACCTGGAGGATGTTGCCCTCGGCAAAGGCGCCGATGAAGGTCGCCGGCACGATGTTGATCAGGAACGGCACGAAGCCGATCACGGCGGTCTGCTTGACATAGGGCTCGATCGCGCTTGCATTGATGCTGGCGGGATCGATGTTCATGCCGACGCCGGGCTTGAGCAGGTTGACCGCCACGAGGCCGATGATCAGCGCGATCGTGGTCATGACCTCGAAATAGACGATCGCCTTGACGGCGACGCGCCCGACACGGGCCATGTCGGCCATATGCGCGATGCCATGGACGACGGTGCAGAAGATGATCGGCGCGATCAGCATGCGGATCGCCTTGATGAAGGCGTCGCCAAGCGGCTGCATCTTGGCGCCCGCCTCGGGATTGACGATCCCAAGCGCAACGCCGGCCGCCATGGCGATGAGCACTTGGATCCAGAGCTCCTTCCACCAGGCGCGGCCGCGCGGCTTGTCGATCGCTAGCGCCGTCATTGGTCGAACTCGAACAGGCGCGCCGGATTGTCGACGAGGATCTTCTGCTGATACTCCGGCTCCGGCGCGAACAGCGGGATCAAATCGACGAGATCGCCGTCATTCGGCATCGCCTTGACATTGGGATGTGGCCAATCGGTGCCCCAGATGACACGGTCGGGCGCCGTCTCGACGATTTTTCGCGCGAACGGCACGGCGTCGGTGAACGGCGGACCGCTGGAAGACACCCGCTCCGAGCCGCAGATCTTGACCCAGCACTTCTCGTCGCGCTGCATCAGCTCGATCAGGATCTTGAACGGCAGCTGATCGAGCCCTTCGGATGCCTTCACCCGTCCCATATGGTCGATGGTGTAGCTCAGCGGCAGCTTGGCGAGCATGTCGGCATATTCGGGCAGGTCGATCGCGTCGAAATGCAGGTCGATGTGCCAGCCGAGCGGCGCGACCATCGCGATGACCCGATTGAACACGCTCTTGTCGGGAACGCCGCCGAGATGGCGGACGAAATTGAAGCGGCAGCCGCGGAAGCCGCCCTCGTGCAGCACGTGAAGCCCGCGCTCGGTGATGGTGTCGTCGATATTGGCGACCGCGCGATAGGCGCCGTTACTCTGCGCGATGGCATCGAGCGCCACCGTGTTGTCGGTGCCGTGCACACTGGCATTGACGATGACGGCACGCTCAACGCCGAGCTGAGCATGCAGCGCGCGGAAATCCTCGATCGGCGCATCCGGCGGCGTGTAGGAGCGGTCCGGCGCGTAAGGGTACTTCGCGCCGGGACCGAAGATGTGGCAATGTGCGTCGCAAGACAGCTTCGGCAGCTTGAACTTCGGCGTGCGCGTGTTCGGGTCGGGCGGCGGAATGGTCGGCGTGTACATCATTGCCATCAGATAAACCGCCGAACGAGACCGCGTCTTCAAGTCTTGCTGCTGACGACCGGTCGTCGCCGTGCCGGCGCGGCCTGATCGAGCGCCGGCGCCTGGAACGCGGCCACCGTGGCCTGCACCAATTGCTCGATGGCGCTGGCGGCATCGTTGCCGTCGGCCTCGCCGCGCGACAGGCGCGAGACGCGATCCGGCGTCACCAGCGAGTAATAGAGCGCCCCGAGCAGGAAGTGACTGCGCCAGACGATGTCGGTGCGCGGAACGTGCGGCAGGCTGTCATGGATCGCATCGATGAAGGCGTGGCTGGTGTCGTCGAAAGTCTGCGCGATGATTTTGCGCGTGACCTCGTTGCCCTCCGCAGACATCACCGCGCGAAGCCGCGTGAACCGCGCCCCGCCCCCGGCGAGATCGCTGCCCGAGGTGAAGGCCGGCGCGACATAGGCCCGCACCACCGCTTCCAGCCGATCCTGGAGATCGCGCACGCGCCTGGCGGCTGCGAGCAGCTCGGAACGGCGCAAATTCATCGGCCCGCAATGGCGCCGGTAGATCTCCAGCAGCAGGCCGTCCTTGGTCTTGAAATGATAGGTGACGCTGCCGGGATTGGCGCCGGCGGCCTGTGCGATATCGCGCACCGATACGGCATTGAAGCCGTTGGTGGCGAACAGCTCCTCGGCCGCGGCGAGGATCGCCTCGCGCATGTTCGGCTTCCGGGCCGTTTCCTTGCTGGTGGGCTTGCGTACCATGTGATTTGTACTATCGTACAAAAGATCAGGTCTCGTCAACAAGAACCATGGGCGGCGTCCGGACGGCTCGAAAGAGCGACGGTCAGCGCGCGAAGGCCCGCAATGGAGTGCTGGAAAATGCTGGGTTTGAACAAGAAGATCGGCGGCTTGATGCTGGGTGCCGGTCTGCTGCTGGCGGGCGGCGCCGCGCAGGCGGCTGACAATTATCCGAGCAAGCCGGTTCACATCCTCGTCCCTTACGCGGCCGGCGGCGCGGTCGACGTGCTCGCGCGCACGCTGAGCCAGGCGCTGGCGAAGACCTGGGGCCAACAGCCTGTGGTCGACAATCGCCCCGGCGCCGGCGGCATCGTCGCCTCGCAGGCACTGACGCAGGCCGCGCCTGACGGCTACACGCTGATCCTGGTCGCGAGTGGCCATCCGCTCAACCAGTTCATCTATCCGAGCGTGCCTTACGACACGTTCAAGGACTTCACCGCGATCACCGAGGTCGCCTCCTCGCCGCTCGCGATCGTCGTCGCCAAGGACAGCCCCTACAAGACGCTCGGTGATCTCCTCGCTGCAGCGAAGAAGGAGCCGGACAAGCTCTCCTACGGCATGTCCGGCAACGGCACCTCGGCGCATCTCGCCGGTGAGCTGTTGAAACACATGTCCGGCACCAAGATCGTTGCGATCCCCTACAAGGGCGGCGCGCCCGCGCTGACCGCAGTGATCGCCGGCGACATCCCGCTCAGTATCAATCCGCTTGCGGAAGCCATCGCCCAGCTCGAAGGCGGCCCGGTGCGCGCGCTCGCGGTGACCTCGGCGGAACGCTCCAAGGCGCTCCCCAATGTTCCGACTGTCGCCGAGTCCGGCGTATCCGGTTACGATGTCTCGGTCTGGTGGGGCGTTCTTGGCCCGGCAAAAATGCCGCCGGAGATCGTGGCGAAGCTCGAGACCGATCTGAAGGCGGCGCTGCAGGATGCGAACGTGCTGTCGACGCTCGGCAAGATCGGCGCTGCCCCGGTCGGCTCCTCGTCCAAGGATTTCGACGCCTACATGCACGCCGAGGCAACCAAATGGGAGCCGGTGCTGAAGGCCGCCGACATTCGCGCGCAGTGAGGCGGGCTCATCATATGAGGACCTCGTCCGGACACCTTGCCCGCTCAGCCTTGCTCGCGGTTACTATCATCAGCCTGCTCGGCGCGCCTGCGCACGCCGACGGTGAAGCAAAACTACTGGCGCCAACCGGAACGTTGCGCGTCGGCATCTATCCAGGCAGCCCGACCTCGATGGTAACAGACGCGGCCGGCACGTCGCACGGCCTCGCCTACGATCTCGGCGGCAAGCTGGCAAAACGGCTCGGCGTTCCTATCGACTATGTCAGGTTCCAGCGCGTTGCCGACATCGTCACCGCGATCCATGACGGCCAGGTCGACTTCACCGTGACCAATGCCACGCCGGCCCGCGCCAACGAGGTCAGCTTCAGCCAGCCCGTGCTGGCGATCGAGCTCGGTTTCTTGGTGCCGGCGAACTCGCCGATCGGCACGATCGAGGATATCGACAAGACAGGCGTGAAGATCGGCGTCACCAAAGGCTCGACCTCCGAGCGCACGCTGCCGGCGAAATTCAAGAACGCGACCATCGTTGCCGTTGAAAGCGTCAAGGTTGCCATCGCCATGTTCGGCCGCGGCGAGATCGATCTCTACGCCACCAACAAGCCGACGCTGTTCGAGTTGTCCGACCAGATGCCGGGCGCGAAAATCCTCGACGGCAATCGGGGCGCCGAGCATATGGCCATCGCGATCCCCAAAGGACGCGAGGAGGCGCTGCCTCTGCTCAACCGCTTCGTGACGGACGAGCAGTCGTCCGGCGCGCTCGACACGATCCAGCAACAGGCAGGCTTGCGCGGCGCCACGAAGGCGACGCGCCAATAGCTCAATGCAATGCAGCATCCCTTAGCGCGTGTTCGCGCGCGAAGTCGGGTTAAGGTGCAATCGCCACCGAACTGCGCTATTTCTAGGCAATCATGACTCGACGTACCGGCAGCGCTGATCTTCCTCTTCACAACGGACGGGTTCCGCCGTGGCTTGCGAGCCGCATGGCCTCACTGGGCGCGATCGTGACTCAGGCGATCGTGCATCATTATGGCCGTGACGCATTCCTCCAGCGGCTCTCGCATCCGTTCTGGTTCCAGTCGTTTGGTGCCGTGATGGGAATGGACTGGCACTCCTCCGGCATCACGACCTCGGTGATCGGCGCATTGAAGCGCGGACTCGGACCGCTTCAGGACGACCTCGGCATCTATGTCTGCGGCGGTCGCGGCCAGCATTCGCGCAAGACGCCGGACGAGCTGTTGCAGCTCGGCGACCGCGTCGGCTTCGACGGCGCGAAACTCACGCGTGCGAGTCGCCTCGTGGCGAAGGTTGACAGCGCCGCGGTCCAGGACGGATTCGATCTTTATCTGCACGGCTTCTTCGTCACCGCCGATGCCAAATGGACCGTGGTGCAGCAGGGCATGAACGGCGACAAGCGGCAGGCCCGTCGCTATCACTGGCATTCCGAGGCGTTGAAGAGTTTTGTCGACACGCCGCACAGCGCAATCGATGGGCCGCTGCAAGGCGAGATCGTTAATCTCACTGACCATCGCGCCGATGTCTCGCGCACTGCGCAGCTCGAACTCCTGAGCGATCTCGGCCCGGATCGTATCGTCTGCGAATTTGAGCGACTCACCGGGACTGGGTCCGAGCCCGCGCAGGCGATGCTGCCGCACCTGATCATGCCAGCCCACCACGACGTGCGGCCGAAGGACGTGTTCGCGCGCCGCCTGCACGGCACACTCGCAGCCGCCGCCGAGCGCGGCCCGGTCGATTTTCCGGAGCTGCTGCTGACGCCCGGCGTCGGTGCGCGTACCGTGCGCTCGCTGGCGATGGTGGCCGAGGTGGTGCACGGCGCGCCTTACCGCTTCAACGACCCTGCGCGCTTCTCGCTCGCCCATGGCGGCAAGGACCGGCATCCCTACCCTGTCCCGATCAAGGTCTACGACGAGACCATTCGCGTGCTGAAAGGTGCGATCCAGAACGCAAAGCTCGGACGCGAGGAAGAGATGCAGGCGATCAAGCGCCTCGACGACCAAGCGCGGCGGCTGGAGCGCACCGCACGCGGGCCATCGGTCGAAGCCTATATCGCCGGAGAGCGCGCGGCCTCGCCCGATCTCGACGGCCGTTCCGTGTTCGGCTGGGAACGCGACCTGGCATCGACAAAAAAACGGACCGGTTGAAAAACCGGTCCGCAAGTTGCTCGGGAGGAATGTCTCGCTTAGGGCTCCTCGCCCTCTTTATCCTCATCCTCGCCCGCGAGCCGGTTGGCCGAGTGATCCTGATATTGGTCGGTCTGGATGGATTTGCCGTCCATGCCGCGAATGTCCGAGTGCTGTGCCTTGTCGCGGTTGGACAGCACCATGTTGTCGCCGATCTTGTCCTTCGGGACTTCGGTGAAGGCACCCGTGCCGTCGCCCTTGCCATGCATGCCCGATCTGAAATGCGTCTTGCTGCCATGCCCACCTGGCATCGGTCTCTCCTCTTGCGTCTTGCGTTGATCGACCCTGAGGCTCAGTGCTTCTCTTGTGCCGGTGTCGGTTTCGGTGGCTTGTGGCCGCTCTGGCCGGCATCGTTGTGCTTGTTGTGGTCGCTCTCCTGGTTGAGACCACCCCGGCTCACCGGGAACTCGCTCTGTCGCGCTTGCCGATTGACGTGATGGACGGCGTTATTTTCGGGGTTCTGGCCGATCGCCTTGTCGAGCTCACGCTGATCTGGAACGTCCGGCTTCCGTTCGAGGATGCGCAGCTGCTGCTCATGCGTCTTGTTGCCTTGCATAGTACCTCCAGTCGTCAGCGACGAGGCCGATGGGAACCGCCGCGCGCGACGTTCTTGTCGATGCCGCCGACCGCGTTGACGTCGTTTTCGAGATCACCCTGGATCGTGTTCTCGCCTATGATCTCCTCGAAATCCTCAGGCGACGCGCCAGCCATGGTCACACCCTTGGATGCGCCGATCAGGGGATTTTCGTGCACGTCTTTCTCGCTCCGGGTGTAGAGCTTGGGTTGCTTGTTGCTCATCGTCGGCTTCCTGCATTCGTGATGTCGTAACAACAGGGGCCGCCGCTCGCCGTTCCTGTCGAATGCATGACATCGCGTTACGATCCGGCAAGGAAATCGGCAGGGAACGCCAGATTCAGATCGCACCGCGCGGACAGAGGGCGGAACCGAGACCAGCTTGTCCTTATAGATGGAACGGGGACGAAAAGCCTATCGTCGTTCCGGCGAGCGCGGCCCAGCTTTGCGCTGCCGCTGATTGGAGTAGGCGTCCCAATTGCTCCAGCTGCCGTTGCTGAGGCTCTGCAGGTCGGTGGTGAGCGGACGGCGCGTGCGCTTGTCGTGATCGGCGACCGCGCGCTCGGATTGCGCGATCTTGCGCTTGAGTTCCCCAATCGCCTTCTGAGTCTGGCCGCTCCGCTTCGAGGCTGCGATCTCGCCCATCGTGAAACGCGCGGTCTCGAGCGCCTTCAGCTCGGCGCGATTCTTCTTCAATTGAACCCGGTGCCAGGCAATGTTGCTGTCGCTGTCCGCAACCATGTGGGAACTCCGCTGATTCGTTCCCACAGTGTATCGCGTGCCGAATCGGCGCCGCAACGGGCTCCCGACGGCGGAACTACGGCCTTATTGCGAGACAATCCCGGGCCTAGCGCTCGGCGAAGGCCTTTTCGATCACAAATTGGGCCGGCTCGCCGTGATTGCCCTCGACAAGGCCCCGCTCGCCAAGGAGCGCGCGGGTATCCGCCACCAGCGCCGGGCTGCCGCAGATCATGACGCGGTCGTGGGCGGCTTCCAGTGCCGGCAGGCCAATATCGGCGAACAGCTTGCCTGACGTGATGAGGTCGGTGATGCGGCCGCGGTTGCGGAAGGGATCGCGGGTCACGGTCGGATAGTAAATCAGCTGAGCGCGGATGTACTCGCCGATCAGATCGTCATTCGGCAGCGTCTTGGTGATCATCTCGCCATAGGCGAGCTCCTTGACGTGCCGGCAGCCGTGCAGCAGCACGACTTTCTCGAACCGCTCGTAGGTCTCGGGGTCCTTGACCACGCTCAGGAACGGCGCAAGCCCCGTGCCGGTGCCGATCAAATAGAGGTTTCGTCCCTCCTCCAGATTGTCGATCACGAGCGTGCCGGTGGCCTTGCGGCTGACGATGATCTCGTCGCCTTCCTTCAGATGCTGAAGCCGCGAGGTGAGCGGGCCGTCCGCCACCTTGATCGAGAAGAACTCCAGCGTGTCCTCGTAATTGGCGCTAGCGACGCTGTAGGCCCGCAGCAGCGGCTTCTCGCCGATCTTGAGCCCTATCATGGTGAACTCGCCATTGCGGAAGCGGAAGGTCGGGCTGCGCGTGGTCTTGAAAGAGAACAGCGTGTCGGTCCAGTGGTGGACGCTCAAAACGCTTTCCTGATTGAAATTGCTCATCTCACCCTTCCGTGGCGCTTCCGTGCGGTTCCGAGGCGGTCAGCTATGCGTCGTTTGTACACGATCATTTGTATACTAATGAATAATCCGGCTTGATCCCACGGTCAAGGCTGCCCAAGATCGGGAGCGTTGCAGTTAAGGATAAGGACCCATTCCATGGCGCATGACGCACCCCAGGCCACCGGACCCTCGAAGCTCGTGATCCGAAATATCGGCCTGATCCTGTCCGGCGCGCTGGAAAAGCCGATCCTGGACGGCGACACCATCTTCGCCGAGAACGGCAGGATCACAGCGATCGGCCGCTTCAAAGACCTCAACACCGAAGGCGCCACCACCATCGTCGAGGCCAACGGCACCACGGTGGCGCCGGGACTGATCGACAGCCATGTCCACCCGGTTGCAGGCGACTGGACGCCTCGCCAGAACCAGATCGGCTGGATCGACAGCAATTTGCATGGCGGCGTCACCACGATGATTTCCGCCGGCGAAGTGCATATGCCCGGCCGGCCGCGCGACGTCGTCGGCCTGAAGGCGATGGCAATCTTCGCCCAGCGCGCATTCTGGAATCTGCGGCCAGGCGGCGTGAAGGTTCATGCCGGCGCGCCCGTGATCGAATGCGAGATGGTCGAGGAGGACTTCAAGGAATTGGCCGCAGCCGGCGTCAAGCTGCTCGGCGAAGTGGGCCTGGGCGGCGTCAAGGACGGCCCTACAGCGCGAAAAATGGTCGGCTGGGCCCGCAAATACGGCATCCAGAGCACGATCCACACCGGCGGCCCCTCGATCCCCGGCTCCGGCCTGATTGACAAGGACGTGGTGCTGGAGGCCGACACCGACGTGGTCGGCCATATCAATGGCGGTCACACGGCCCTTCCCGACGACCAGATCCGTTGCATCTGCGAGGGCTGCAAGCGCGGCCTCGAACTGGTGCACAACGGCAACGAGCGCTCGGCGCTGTTCACGCTGCGCATTGCGCGCGAGATGAACGATTTGCACCGCGTCATCCTCGGCACCGACGCGCCGGCCGGCTCCGGCGTGCAGCCGCTTGGCATTCTGCGCATGGTCTCGATGCTGTCCTCGCTCGGCGATTTGCCGGCCGAGCTCGCCTTTTGTCTCGCCACCGGCAACACCGCGCGGATGCGCGAGCTCGATTGCGGCCTCATCGAAGTGGGCCGTTCCGCCGACTTCGTGATCATGGACAAGGCGCAGCACTCGGCCGGCAAGAACATTCTGGACAGCATCCAGCTCGGCGACCTCCCCGGCGTCGGCATGACCATCATCGACGGCATCGTGCGCACCCAGCGCAGCCGCAACACCCCGCCGGCGGGGAAAGTGCCGGAGGTGGTCGGGAAGTAATGTCGATCGACCTCGGGAAATTGCGTCAAAGCGTATCTGACGAAATCAACAATTACGTCTACCCCTACTCGAGCGTAGAGATCGACAATCCAAAGAGCCCTAAGTGGATTGCCGACCAGCTTCGTCAGATCCGCATTGGTTAATCCCTATTGGACCACCGTCGGCAACGAACGCTGCGTCATCGTCGCCGACGACTGACGCAACTATTGCTTGGCATACAGCTCCAAGCTCAACGAATACTTTCTCCTCCTACGCAAGAATGGTTCGCTGATCGATATCAATGTCTACGGCGATGCCGTTGGTTGCTTTATGGCGCGTTAGTGCCGTAGGTCGGCAACGCGGAGCGTACCCACCATTAAACGCTTGAAATCTGCAGACGTGGTGGGCACGACGCAAGCGCGCCTTTGCCCACGAGACCGAATTCACCGCAGCCTGTTCAACAGCGACATCAGCATCTCGCGCTCCTTGGCGTCGAGCGGCGCCAGCGTCTCCCGCGTGATCGCGAGCGCGCTCGGCGCTACTTTCTCCGCAAGTTGCTGCCCGGCGCGCGTCAGGCTGACCAGCAGCCGCCGCCCGTCTTCAGGATCCTGGCTCGTCTCGGTCAATCCGCGCGCCGTCAAACGATCGATCACGCCCTTGATGGTCGCGACGTCCATCGCCGTCAGCCGTCCGAGCTGGTTCTGCGAACATGGTCCGGTCTCTACGAGCTTCGACAGCGCGGCCCATTGCGTCGGCGTGATATTGGTGCCGATCTCGCGAGAGAAGATCGCGCTGTGGCGCTGCCAGACCTGGCGCAGAATGAAGCCGACCTGCTCGTCGAGCACGTAAGAGGGCTTTGCCGGTTTGACGCCCTTCTTCACCGCGACACTTCTCGCCATCAGCTCCCCTTGCCCCTCACAACGACAGATGCGCGTCGCGGATGTCCGGACGCGCGTCGAGCTCGGCCATGGTGCCGCCGAAACAGATGCGGCCGCGCTCAATGATATAGGCGCGATCGGAGATCAACCGCGCGAAATGCAGATTTTGCTCGGAGACGACGATACTGACGCCTTCCTTCTTCATGGTCAGGATGGCCTCGACCATCTGCTCCACGATCTTCGGCGACAGGCCCTCCGAGGGCTCGTCGAGCAGCACCAGCGACGGATTGCCCATCAGCGTGCGTGCGATGGTGAGCATCTGCTGCTCGCCGCCGCTCATGCGGCCGCCCGGGCGATTTTTCATCTCGCCCAGATTTGGGAACAGCGAAAACAACTTGTCGCGGGTCCAGTGCGGCGCGTTCGGACGCTTGGGCTGGCGGCCGACTTCGAGATTCTCTTCCACCGTCAAATCAGTGAAGATGCGCCGCTCCTCGGGAACGTAGCCAAGCCCATCCCGCACGATCTCATGCGTAGGACGTGCAGAGACATCTCTGCCTTCGAACATGATGCGTCCGCTACGTTGCGCGACGAGGCCGACGACCGAGCGGAACGTCGTCGACTTGCCGGCCCCGTTGCGCCCGAGCAGCGCCACCACCTCGCCCTCGCCGACCTCGAAGCCGATGTCGAACAGGATATGGGCCGGGCCGTAATGACTGTTGAGGTCCTGCACCGTGAGCTTCATGCCGATGCTCCCTCGCGATGCCCGGCATCATAAAGCAGGCCCTCGCCGAGATAGACCGCTTGCACCTGCGGATTGCCGCGCACCTCGGCCGGCGAGCCCTCGGCGATCAGCGTGCCGCGATTGAGCACGATGATGCGGTCGGCGTGCTCGAACACCACGTCCATGTCGTGTTCGGTGAAGAGCACGCCGATAGCTTTCTCCCGCGCGATCTGCGCGGTCAGCCGCATCAGATCGACGCGCTCTCGCGGCGCCATGCCGGCCGTCGGCTCGTCCATCAGCAGCAGCTTCGGCTGGTTGGCCAGCGCCACCGCAAGCTCGAGCCGCTTGAGGTCGCCATAGGCGAGCTCGCCGCAAGGGCGGTCCGCATAACCGCCCATGCCGACCAGCTCGAGCAGGCGGCCGGCTTCGCCGCGGTCGTAGCTCGGGGCCGATCCCCAGAGATTGAACAGTTGTTTTCCGTGCGAGATCAGTGCGACCTGCACGTTCTCGCGCACCGTCATGGTCGCGAAGGTCGCGGTGATCTGGAAGGTACGGCCGACGCCCATCCGCCAGATCTCGCGCGGCTTCCTGCCGGTGGTGTCCTCGCCAAGCAGGCGTACGTGACCAGTATCAGGCCTGTTCTGGCCGTTGAGCATGTCGAAGCAGGTGCTCTTGCCCGCGCCGTTCGGTCCGATCAGCGCCAAAATTTCGCCGGCGCGCAGCGAGAACGAGACGCCGCGCACGGCGTGGACGCCGCCATAGGATTTGGTGAGACCTTCGACCGCGAGAAGTGGGGGGGCGACACTCATTCGGCGGACTCGATCGGCTTGGCCAGCAAGGGTGATCCCGGTGGCGATGTCTTCCCGCGGCGCTGCGCCAGCATCTCCAGCATGCCGACGATGCCCTTGGGAAAGACGACGACGATCAGAACGATGAAGCCGCCGAGCACGAGTTTTGACAGGTCGGTCTGGCTGATCAGCCAGATGTTCAAAGCCTTGTAGACGATGGCGCCGATCACCCCACCCGACACCGTCTCGACGCCGCCCAGCAGCACCATGACCAGCGCATCGACCGAGAGCGAGATGCCGAGATTGTCCGGGAAGACACTGCCCTTCAGGTAGGCGAACAACGCGCCGCCGATTCCGGCAGTCGTGCCCGCGATCACGAACGCCGTCCACTGCATCCGCTTGACGTTGACGCCGACGGCCTCGCTGCGCAGCGCCGAATCGCGTGTCGCCCTGAGGGCATAGCCGAACGGCGAGAACACCATGGCCCGTAGCGCGATCGTCACGAGCGCTGCAACGCCGAGCGACAACCAATAGAAGTTCGATGGGCTGGCCGCCCATTTTTCCGGCCAGACGCCCAGAATGCCGTTGTCGCCGCCTGTTACGCTCACCCACTGGAATGCGATCGACCACACGATCTGTGCGAAGGCGAGCGTGAGCATCGCGAAATAGACGCCGGACAGCTGCACCGCGAAGAAGCCGAACACGGCGGCGCCCATGCAGCCCAGCAGTGGCCCGAGCAACAAGCACACGATCATCGGCAGCCCCGCCATCTTGGCGAGGAAGGCGACGCCGTAGGCTCCGAGGCCGAAATAGGCGGCGTGGCCAAAGGACGCGAGCCCGCCGACCGACATCAGGAAATGCAGGCTGACGGCGAAGATCACGAAGATCGCGATCTCGGAGCCGACGGTGAGCGCGTAGTTGCCAGCGAACAACGGCAGCGTTGCCGCCACGATGAGCGCTGCGAGCGCGGCCAGCCGCTCATTCGACGTCAGCGGCCGCCAGGGATTGACGGTGAGACCCGGCGTCTTGCGCGCGGGGGCCTCCGGTTTGCCAAACAGGCCCCAAGGCCGCACGATCAGCACCGCCGCCATTACCAGGAAGACCAGAATGATGGAGATTTTTGGAAAGATCAGGATGCCGAAGGCGTTGAGTTCCGACACCAGCACCGCCGCGACGAAGGCGCCGATGATGCTGCCGAGACCGCCGATCACGACCACGACGAAGACCTCGACGATGATGCGCAAATCCATCGCGTGATGCACGGCATCGCGCGGGATCTGGAGCGCACCACCCACCGCAGCGAGGAAAACGCCGACTGCAAACACGCTCGTGAACAGCCATTTCTGATTGACGCCGAGCGCTGCGACCATGTCGCGGTCCTGCGTCGCCGCGCGTACCAGCACGCCCCAGCGTGTGCGCTGGAACAAAAGCCAGAGAATGCCGAGCACCACCGGGCTGAGCACGATCAGGAACAGATCATAGCTCGGGATGTGCTGGCCGAAGAAATCAATCGCCCCCCTGAAGCCGGGCGCGCGGCGGCCGACGAGATCATCGGGGCCCCAGATCAGCACGACGAGGTCCTCGACCATCAAGGTCAGGCCGAAGGTCGCGAGCAGCTGGAACAGTTCGGGTGCGTGATAGATGCGCCGGAGCAGCACCATCTCGACAATGACACCGATCACTGCCACGGCAAGCGCCGCCATGACGATCCCGCCCCAGAAGCCGAACGTCCCCGACAGGCGCTCGGTGAGCGTGAATGCGATATAGGCGCCGATCATGTAGAAGGCGCCGTGCGCGAAATTCACGATCCGCGTCACGCCAAAGATGATCGACAGGCCTGACGCCACCAGGAACAGCGACGCTGCGCTGGCGAGACCGGTCAGAAACTGTACGACATAAAAGGCCATCGGCGGTCCGGGTAAGCTAAGTCGCGATATTGGGCTTCATCCTTCGAGACGGCGCTACGCGCCGCCTCAGGATGAGGTCCGGGACCCTCATGGTGAGGAGCGCGGCTGCGCCGCGCGTCTCGAACCACGAGGCCCCGATCTCTCCTTGCATCAATCCTTCGGACGCAGCTTCTCGACTTCGGCGTCGCTGGGCAGATAGTCCCCGCCCTTCTTGTAAACGGAGTCCACCATCACGCCCTTGCCATCCTTCAGCGCGGTCTTGCCGAGATAGGCACCGAGCGTCGACTGATGGTCGATCTTGCGGAAGGTGATCTCGCCGAACGGCGACGGCATCGACAGCCCTTCCGCGGCAGCGATCAGCTTCTCCGGATCGGTCGAACCGGCCTTCGCCAGGATCGCCGCTGCCGACTTGATGGTCTGGTAACCGACGATCGAGCCGAGGCGCGGATAGTCGTTGTACTTGGCCTGATAGGCCTTAAGGAACGCGTCGTGCTCGGGCGTCTTGATCGAGTACCAGGGATAGCCCGTGACGATCCAGCCCTCGGGCGTCTCCTCCTTGAGCGGATCGAGATACTCGGGCTCGCCGGTGAGGAACGAGACGACCTCGCGTCCCTTGAAAAGGCCGCGGGTGTTACCTTCGCGCACGAGCTTCACGAGATCGGCGCCGAAGGTGACGTTGAGGATCGCCTCCGGATTGGCCGCGGCAACCGCCTGCACCACCGGACCCGCGTCGATCTTGCCCTGCGGCGGCCACTGCTCGTCGACCCATTGGATGTCCGGCCGCTTCTCCGACATCAGCTTCTTGAACACCGCGACCGCGGACTGGCCGTATTCATAGTTCGGCGCGATCGTCGCCCAGCGCTTGGCCGGCAGCTTGCTGGCCGCTTCCACCAACATCGCCGCCTGCATGTAATTGGAAGGGCGCAGTCGGAAAGTGTATTTGTTGCCCTTCGACCAGGTGACGGCGTCCGTCAGCGGCTCGGCCGCCAGGAAAAACACCTTCTTTTGGTTGGCGAAGTCGCTGACTGCGAGACCGATGTTCGAGAGGAACGTACCTGTCAGCATCGCCACGCCCTCGCTCGACACCAACTCGTTGGCCGCGGTCTGCGCATCCGCCGGCTTGCCGCCGTCATCCTTGGAGATGACGACCAGCTTCTTGCCGTTGATACCGCCGGCCGCGTTGATCTCTTCGACCGCGAGCTGCCAACCCTTGCGATAAGGCTCGGTGAACGCCGGCAGCAACGAATAACTGTTGATCTCGCCGATCTTGATGTCCTGCGCCAGGGCCGAATGAGCCATGCCGCCCGCCAGAAGCGCGAAGGCCGCGCCGATAAAAGTGTTTCCTGCTCGCATCCCAACCTCCAGTTTTGAACTCTCTACGTCGTCGGCATGATCTTGTCGGAGAACCTGTGCCCGCTTCTCCGGATCATGTTCTATTTCAAACCGTCTTCGCCCTTGATCTCCGCAACCGTCAGCCCGCCGACGCGCGGCAGCGGACGGCCGCTGTCGGTGACGGCGACCGCGACCATGATCTCGTTGGCGCGCGGCGCGTCGTTGATCTGTACTTCCATCCCGTCGAAATGACTGCGCACGAAGGCGGCGTCCTTGTGCCCGAGCGGAATGTCCAGCGTCGTGCCGGGACCGCTGCGCTTCTTCGACGACGGGATCAGCGCAGCGCCCTTGCTCAGCACCTTGCGCACCGGCGCGCCCATCTTCGGGTGAAGGATCGCGGCTGCATGCTCCAGCTCGCCGTTCTCGCCGACGGCCGCGGCCTTGCCGTAGCTCTGCGCCTTGGAACCGTCGATGCCGAGCGCAGCCACCGCGCGCTTCGACAGCAGTTCGCCAAGCTCCTCGCCGATCGCGATCAGCGGCGAAAGGTCCTCGACGTATTTTCCGGCAAAGGGATTTTCGATCACGGCGATTGCCGCCGCACGCCGCGTCGGCGGCGAGACCTGACGGCCCATTTCCATCTGCGTCTCTTCGACGACGGTGACGATCTTGCGGATGATCGCGCTCATAATTGTTTCCCCAAGTCGCTTCCCCGTTCAGGCATGAACCGCGTTCTCCAGCTCAAGCGGGCGCGATCGTTGCCGTTCAATATCTTTCGTTCCGATGACAAGCATATCACCACAGAGCTGCAATACGGCACCCTCGATCAGTCCACGATCGAACAATTTCCGTGCACATTCTGCGCCAAATTCGAGCGCCGTTGCGATTTCAGCCCGCGACAGTTCACCGACATCGCGGGTGACGAGACGCGCGCCGAGATCGCTGTCGGGCTGAAGCTCGCTCGCAGGCTTTCGGATGATGGCGGGATGCCCCGGCAGGTCTACCGCGTTGGCGATGAACGTCGCCGCCGCATCGGCCTGCGACGCCGTTCCCGCCAACACAGTCACCGCATCGGCGATGCCGAGCGAAAAACTGCGACCGTGGCGACCGCTGGTGGCGATGCCGCGCACGAGGTCATCCGCATCGACCCTCATGGCCCGCATCACGCCGTCGCGATCCGGCCGATCCATCAGGCCGACCGAGAAATACTCGCCTTTGCCGAGATGAAGCGCGATATCGCCGCCATTATTAACGTAAGCTTGATCAAGCGACGCCGCGCCGAGCATTGCGCCGAGAACCTCCTCCGCCACGCTACCGGCTACCGCCGCCATTGGTGTAATGAAGTCATCAACGGCATAAGGCGCGACCGCGGCGTGCATGCGGCGCGCCACAACGCCCTTCAGTGATGTCCGCTTCGGCTCAGCGGCCGCCCGCAGCTCAGGCAGTTCCGCGCAGAGCTCGTCGAGCAACCCGGTGAACCGGCGCGCCGCCGCCTCATAGGCTGCACGCACTTCGCTCGGCTCTCCCCTTGCCTCGACGATCAGATCAATCGGTCCATCCTGCAAATGCAGCCGCCGGCCATCAGACAGCAACGCGATTTGCGGGAGCCTTGTCATACGCGAGGCCCCGGAATCGGGTTCTGCCGGGGCAATTGGCGGACATCGTCGCCGCCCTGCACTTCGGAGAGCGGCTTGACATAATCCATGTGCCCGCCGAGCGCGGCATAATCGGACAGCTTCATCGTGAATTCGATCGGCGCGACCAGCGCGGGTGTGGGCACGTAGCCGAATGCCCCCGCCGGCATCTGCGCCACGTCGACCATGTAGGTGATGCCGCCTCCGGGCCAGACATAAACAGGCGCGCCGCCACTGGTGACGCGCGTCAGCGCGTCCTTCACCGAACGCGTCAGCCGCACCGGATTGTCGGTGACCCCCGCCCGCAGCGAGCCGCCGGCGCCCGCCATGAACAGCACCGTGCATAACGCCGGCTCGCAATTCTCCTGGATGCGCTCGACCGAAAACTTGAGGTCATCAGGCATCTCGGTCTCGACCGGCTTCAGGGCCTCGTCGAGCACGTAATAAGACGAATGCTCGCCGGTCGTGGAGACCATCAGCATCGAGAGACCGGCCTTGGCTTCCTTGGCATCGAACGGCCCGAGGATCGCGAGCGGGTCGGAGATATTGGTGCCGCCCCAACCTGTGCCGGGATCGGCGACCTGGAAATAGCGGCCGGGCGTCGAGCGACGCCCCTTCATCTTGATGCCGGTGTCGGCGATATCGAGCAGCTTGCCGGCCTGGTGCTCGCTGAGCACGCCGGTGATGTGGTCATCGACCACGACGACCTCGTCGACCTTGCCGAGCCACTGCTTTGCGAACATGCCGATCGTCGCGGAGCCGCAGCCGACGCGCATGCGCTCTTCTTTCATGCCGTTGACGATCGGCGGCTGGCCGGCCTGCACTACCACGCTCGCGCCGCCGTCGATGGTGAGCTCGACCGCCTTGCAATTGGCGAGGTCCATCAGCGTGTCGCAGGTGACGCGGCCTTCCTTTTTGGAGCCGCCGGTCAGGTGATGCACGCCGCCGAGCGACAGCATCTGCGAGCCATATTCGCTGGTGGTGACATGGCCGACTGCCTCGCCTTGTGCACGGACGGCCGCGGTCTCCGGGCCGAGATAGCGGTCGGTGTCGATCTTCACTTTGATGCCGCAATAGGAGAAGATGCCCTCGGTGACCACGGTCACCATGTCGACGCCCTCGACTTCGGCGGAGACGATGAACGGCGCCGGCTTGTAGTCAGGATAGGTCGTGCCCGCGCCGATCGCGGTGACGAAGGTCGAGGGCTCGTGGACAATCCTGCCGTCCCAGTCCTCGGTGCGGCTGAACGGGACGAGCTTGCCGCCATGCGAGACGGTGCGCTCCAGGATCACATGCGGATCGACGCGGACGAGCTTGCCGTCGTGATTGGCGTAGCGGTCGCAGGCGCCCGCCGCACCCGGCTTGATGTAGCACATCACCGGACAGGCATCGCAGCGGATCTTGTCGATGGCAGCGCTCGTCGTTTCCATGTGCAAGCCAGCGGAGGTCGCGGTTATCATTTGTATACGAACGATGTTGCGCGCGCTCCGGAAGGCTGTCAAGCGGCGGTGCGGCGCAAAAGATGCGCATGCCGCATAAAACCTCATTTGCCTCTCCGCACTGTCCACAAAGAAGGCATTCGCGCTGCACTGCGGCATGCGCGGCTTGCACGTTTGTGTACAAACGGTATCGTCGCAACGTAGATTTTTCGCGAAGCTTTGGCCGCAGGCTTGGGAACGAGGATGACGCAGACACCGATCCGCCTCACCGTGAACGGCAGGATCCACGAGATCACTGCGGCGCGCCAGACGCCGCTGCTCTATGTGCTGCGCAACGACCTCGCGCTCAACGGTCCGAAATATGGATGCGGCCTCGGTGAATGCGGCACCTGCACTGTCCTGATCGACGGCGCCGCCGCGCGCTCCTGCGTCATTCCGATCAGTGGCTGCGCCGGCCGCGACATCGTGACGCTCGAAGGGCTCGGCAGCCGCGACAAACCCGATGTCGTGCAGCAGGCCTTCATCGACGAACAGGCGTCGCAATGCGGCTACTGCCTCAACGGCATGATCATGACCACCAAGGCGCTGCTTGCGATCAACCCCCAGCCCACCGAGCAGGAGGCGCTGGCGGCGCTGCGCTACAATCTCTGCCGCTGCGGCACGCATATCGAAATCCTGCGCGCCGTGATGCGTGCGTCTGGACAGCTCGCCGAGGCCGGTGGTTGATGGCGTCCCCTGCCTCGAACGGAGCAGAGCGGCCATTGGGTTCGCTCGTCGTCGTCCGCACGGTGGACGAATGCACATCCGAGACCTTTCTCCGCATCACCGCGGACGGGTCGGTCACGGCCTATAATGGCCATGTCGATCTCGGCACCGGCATCCGTACTGCGCTCGGCCAGATCGCCGCCGAGGAGCTCGATGTCTCCTTTGCGCGCGTCGTCGTCGTGCTCGGCGATACCGCGATCGTGCCGAACCAGGGCCCGACGATCGCGAGCGAGACCATCCAGATCACCGCCGTTCCCCTGCGCAAGGCCGCGGCGCAAGCGCGACATTTCCTGATCGCACGTGCGGCCGAATGGCTGGAGCTGCCGGCTTCCGACCTCAAGATCGAAGACGGTCTCTTGCGCGGGCACAATCGCAGCGTCAGCTACGGCGAACTGATCGGCAGCGAGACGATCCGCCTCGAGCTTGCCGATGACGTCGCCGTGAAGCGTGTCGGCGATTACGCCATCGTCGGCCAGTCGATGCCGCGGGTCGACCTGCCGGCCAAGGCCACGGGCGAGCTGACCTTCGTGCATGACATCCGAGTATCAGGCATGCTGCACGGCCGCGTGGTGCGGCCGCCCTATGCCGGCGTCGACGCCGGCCCGTTCGTCGGCACTAGTCTGATTTTGGTCGATGAATCCTCGGTGCGCGACATTCCCGGTCTTGTTGCAGTCGTGCGCATCGGCGATTTCGTCGGCGTGGTCGCCGAGCGCGAGGAGAATGCGATCCGGGCGGCGGAGCAACTTGCGGTGAGCTGGAAGCCCACGCCTGATCTGACCGATCTCGCCGACATTGAGACGGCTCTGCGCGCCAACCCGTCGACGCCGCGCACGCTGATCGACAAGGGCGACGTCGATGCGGCGATATCAGATGCCGCCACGCCGATGCAGCGCACTTACGTCTGGCCTTATCAGATGCATGCCTCGATCGGCCCGTCCTGCGCGGTGGCGGATTTTCAAGACGGCAACATCCGGGTGTGGTCGGGCACGCAGAACCCGCACGTGCTGCGCGGCGACCTGGCGCTCTTGATCGAGCGGCCGGACAGCGAGATCGAGGTCATCAGGTTAGAGGCAGCCGGCTGCTACGGCCGTAACTGCGCCGACGATGTCACCGCGGACGCGCTGTTGCTCTCGCGCGCGGTCGGCCGGCCCGTGCGCGTGCAGCTCACGCGCGAGCAGGAACACGCCTGGGAGCCCAAGGGCACCGCGCAACTCATCGACGTCAATGGCGGATTGGACGCAGACGGCAACGTCGCTGCTTACGATCTCGCCACGCGTTATCCTTCGAATGCCGCACCGACGCTGGCGCTGTTGCTGACGGGGCGGATATCGCCGAAGCCGGACGTCCTCCAGATGGGCGACCGCACCGCGATCCCGCCTTACGATTACGACCACATGCGCGTCGTCGCTCACGACATGGCGCCGATCGTGCGTGCGTCCTGGTTCCGCGGCGTCTCGGCGCTGCCGAACACCTTCGCGCATGAATCCTACATCGACGAGGCTGCGACGGAGGCCGGTGTCGATCCGATCGAATACCGCCTGCGCTATCTCAAAGACCGGCGCGCCGTCGATCTCGTCAATGCGGTCGCCGAGCGCGCGGGCTGGACGCCACGGCCGGTTCGCGAGGAGAAGAATGGCGACATCGTCCACGGGCGCGGCTTTGCCTATGCACTCTATGTCCACAGCAAATTTCCCGGCTATGGCGCGGCGTGGTCGGCCTGGGTCGCCGACGTTGCCGTGAACAAGACCACCGGCGACGTCAGCGTGACGCGCGTCTTCGCCGGGCAGGACTCCGGCCTGATGATCAACCCCGACGGCGTACGCCACCAGATCCACGGCAACGTCATCCAGTCCACCAGCCGCGCGCTGATGGAGCAGGTCTCGTTCGAGCGCGGCACAGTGGCAGCGCGCGAATGGGGCGCCTATCCGATCATCGCCTTCGCCGACATGCCGAAGATCGACGTATTGTTGCTGCCGCGGCCGGACCAGCCGCCGCTTGGCGTCGGCGAGTCCGCCTCGGTGCCGAGCGCCGCGGCGATCGCGAACGCGATCTTCGACGCAACGGGCGTGCGCTTTCGCGAGCCGCCCTTCACGCCCGAGCGCATCCTTAAGGGGCTGCACGGCGATGCATCGACGATGCCGCAGGCCCTGCCCGCGCCTGCTACACCGCAGCGGTCTCGCATCTGGCAAAATCCGTTCGCCAAACGCGCCGGCCTCTTCGCGGCGGTTGCGGCCGTCTGCACCGCGGCAATCGGCATCGGTGCCGCTCTTTTGCCTGGCCGCGCCATCGCGCCGATCGCTCGACCCGATGCATCTGTCTATTCCGCGGCGACCATCGCGCGCGGCCAGCAGCTTGCGGCGCTCGGCAATTGCGCGGAGTGCCACACCACGATCGGCGGCGCGCTCAACACCGGCGGCCGTGCTCTGGAGACGCCGTTCGGCACGATCTACGCGACCAACATCACGCCAGACGCCGAGACCGGCATCGGCGCCTGGTCCTATCCTGCTTTCGAGCGCGCGATGCGCGACGGGCTGCATCGCGACGGCCGGCAGCTCTATCCCGCCTTCCCCTACACGCACTTTTCGAAGACCAGCGATTCCGACATGCAGGCGCTTTACGCCTACCTGATGGCGCAGCCTGCGGTGCGCGCGACGCAGCGTGCGAATACGCTCGCCTTCCCGTTCAATCTCCGCCCCCTGCTTGCCGGATGGAATGCGCTGTTCCACCAGACGCGCGAGTTCAAGCCCGATGCGGCCAAGTCCGAGGTTTGGAATCGCGGCGCTTATCTCGTCGAGGGTCTCGGCCATTGCAGCGCCTGCCATTCAACGCGCAACGCGCTCGGCGCCGAGCAGCGTGAGGCCTATCTCGCCGGTGGTTTTGCCGAGGGCTGGGAGGCGCCGCCGCTGACGTCGCTCTCGCACGCGCCAATCCCATGGAGCGAGGACGAGCTTTACGCCTACCTTGGCACCGGCCAGTCCCGCTATCACGGCGTCGCGGCCGGCCCGATGGCGCCGATCGTCAGGGATCTCGCGGTCCTGCCCGACCAGGACATCCGCGCCATGGCCGTCTATCTCAATTCGTTCAATGACACTGCGATCGAGGGACAAACGCAGGACGCACTCGCCAGCAGGCTCGAAGCTTCGACGCGAGTCACGGTCGCTTCTTCCGCGGGCGCCCGGCTCTATCAGGGCGCCTGCGCCGTCTGCCACGAGGTCGGCGGCCTGCCGCTGTTCGGCGCCCGCCCCTCGCTCGCGCTCAACAGCAATTTGCACAGCGAGACATCGGACAATCTCGTGCAAATCATCCTGCACGGCATCGCCGAGCCGGTGTCGAGCGATCTCGGCTACATGCCGGCATTCAAGAACAGCATGAGCGATGCGCAGGTCGAGGAACTCGTCACCTTCCTGCGCAAGCAGTTCGCACCGGACAGGCCGGCATGGACCGGCGTCCGCGAGACAGTCTCGCGCCTCCGGCCCTCGGCACATTAAGCGTGCTTCTTCACGTCCACCGGCGGTGTGCCATGGGTGTGGAAGGACTCGATCGTCTTCAGGCCCCAGGCCTGCCCCTTCTTGCGCTCCTCTTCCGTCCACACGATCGGCTTCCAGTCGGGCGCGAGGATGAGGCGCGCGCCGGCATTGGCGACTTCGACACGGTTGCCGCCGGGCTCGTAGACATAGAGGAAGAAGGTCTGCTGGATCGCGTGCTTGTGCGGGCCGGTTTCGATGTGGATGCCATTCTCCAGGAAGATATCGGCGGCGCGCAAAACCTCTTCGCGGCTGTCGAGCGCGTAGGTGAAGTGGTGGAAGCGGCCGCGGGTGCCGGAATGGTCGAGCGAATAGGCGAAATCGTAGCTCTTGTTCGACATCGTCAGCCACATCGCCGCTTCGCGGCCGTCGTTCAGCACGATCTGCTCGGTGAGGCGGCAGCCGAGATAATTCTCGAAGAATTCGCGGTTCGCCTTGATATCAGTGGCGAGGCAGTTGAGATGGTCGAGGCGGCGGACGTTGACGCCGCGCCCTGGAAAGCGCTGCGCCTGGTTCTTCAGTGCGGGCTTCAACTCGGGCGGCGCCTGATACCATTCGGTCTCGTAATAGAGCTCGACGATGTGGCCGTCGGGATCGCGGCAGCGGAAGGTCGGCCCCTGCCCCATGTCGCCGTCGATCCAGCCGATATCGAAGCCGGAGCCTTTCAGCGCGGCGACGCGGCGCTCCAGCGCCTGCTGGCTGCGCGCACGCAGCGCCATGTGCTCCATGCCTGATGTGTTCGACGCCGTGAGCTTGAGCGAATAGCGCTCGTAATCGTCCCAGCCGCGTAAATAGACCGACTCGCCCTTTTGTCCGCTGACGGTCATGCCCATCACGTCGACGAAGAACTTCAGGCTTTCGTCCGGCTTGGGCGTCAGCAGCTCCATGTGGCCGAGATGAGCAAGATCGAAGATCGGTTCGGGCTGCATGGTTTCCTCCAAGGCGTGGCTTGCGATCCGCCGGACCGGATCCGGCGATCTGCGCAGGTGGCAATCCGCTCACGCGCCGGTGGGCAGCACTGAGGCCGCCGGTTCATTTGTACTAATGTACAAATTATTAGGTCCCGTCAACAAACTCGTCTTATCGAAACCTACCCCGATACTACTCGATCGGTCGCAGTCCCATCGCCGATTCTGCGCCAACCTCTACGGCCTAGTCGCGCAAGGTTTGGAGCATTCACGCGCGGCGATTTGCCGTCCGATCGCGGTTTATCTTGACGACGCACGCTATCCCAAGCGGTATGGTGGGGAACCCGAGCAGCAGCCAAGCGCTCGGTGCGCCGGGAGTCGGGGGAAGCTCGATGGCCAAGCAATCCGGGAGCACGGGTTCGGCCGGCAGTTCGACGCCGGGGGGATCGATCGCCACCATTCGCGCATTCGGCATCGAAGACACCGACATCAAAAATCCCGAACTCCTCCCACGCCTCGCGCAGGAGTGGACCTATCTCCTGCGGGTTCGCTCGCGCTGGGCTTCCGATTCCGACTTGCGCAAATCCATCGGCAAACGTGCCGCCAAGGACCTCGCCCGCGTGGGGGTATCGTCCAAACGGTTGCAGGACCTGGCGCATGTAGACCGTATCGAGGTCGAACTATACGACTGGGATCGTCAAGATAAAGAGGCTTGCGCGATCCACGAAGCCGCCTGCGAAATTCCCTGGGAATACCTGCTCAGCGCCGGCACGCGCACAGAGGGCCGTTATCACGGCACCTTGATCTCGCGGCTCTTCAGCAGCGGTTTTGCGAAGGTCAAGCCTCACCCCCCGAACAGCGTCCTTTTCGTCGAGAGCGCGCCCGGACGCTTCGGTGACAAGTACGACTTCAAGGACGAGGAACAGCGTATCGATGCCGCGGTCGGTGCATCCAACAGACCGGACGACGACCCATACCGCATGATTCTGCGAACACCCCAGAAAACTGAACTCACCGAGAAAGTCCGCAGTGCGAACTGGGAAGCGATCCACGTCACCGGGGTCGATACTCACCATGCCGGGTGGATCATCGATGATTTCTATCCGAACATGAAGAAGACCAACGAGGCGCTCTTCAACACGATCATCGACAAGGCCGGACGGCTGCCTGATGGGATGATCCTTCGCCAGGCCCACGAAAGCGAGCTTCCCGTTCTGTACGAAGAGCTTGCCGAGACCCTTGTGAACCCAACCACCCCACCCCGGATCGTGACGCTCAATCTTTACTATTCCGGTGCGCGTATCGCGCGCGAGTTGGTCAGGAAGGGAGCCCATGTCGCCCTCGGTTTTCTCGACGAGATCGATGACGATGTCGCGGAGCTGTTCTTTCAAACATTCTATTGGAACTGGTGCCACGGAACGGATCAACTGATCCTGTCGATTCCGGATGCGTTCCTGATGTCGTGGAAGGCGATGCCGTTGGACGTGCATGGCACGTCGATCGTGATCTGGATGGGACGCAGTATTTTCGCGCCGGGCACCGAATCCATCCCGAAGCCGACATTGAAATCCAGTCCGGCTAAGAGATCTAGTCCGGCCAAGAAAAAGGCATCTTCCCGAAAGAAGAGGGCAGCCTCATGATTCCGATCAAGGTGGACCTGGGGGTCGCTCCGGAAATCAACTACTCCCTGCTGCACAACAACAGGACCTTGCTCGATAAGTTGACGCTGACCCGGCTTATTCAGCATCCTGTCGATGCGATCACGATTCAAGTCGAGCTCTGCGTCGGCGCCGAGAACTATCCTTACCGCCTTACGATCCCGGTCATGACAGAGTTGCAGCTGCCGCTGTCCTCCAAAGTGATCGTTCCCCTCACCGCCGGCCTGACGCGCTCGCTGCATGAGCGGGTGCAGTCGGCGGTGTACGTGAAAGTGACTTGCGCAGGAGAGACGGCGTTCGAGGAAACCAGACGTGTCACGCTGATCCCCGTTGACGAATGGATCGATGACACCAAGAACAACCCGTGGCTGCCCTCCTTCGTGCTGCCCAGAGATCCCGCAATTCTTGCGATCATCCGCGCCTCGCGACGCTACCTGATCGGCATTCTCGACGATCCCGGAGCCGGCTTCGACGGCTATCAGCAGGACGAGGATGGCGTCGTCGACCGCCAGGTTCAAGCCATCTGGACCGCGCTCGTGAACGAGTATCGCTTCCAATACATCAACCCTCCTCCTGCCTATTCCGAGCAGAGTCAGCGGCTGCGCACGCCGAGCGAGATCGTCGCGTCCAACACCGGCACCTGCATCGACCTCGCGCTGCTGCTCGCATCGTGCCTCGAATATGTCGGCATTTTCCCAGTCGTAGTGCTGCTCAGCGGACATGCCTTCGTCGGCTATTGGCGATCGGAAGAGGCGCATGACGACTTCGTGGGCGTGATCAAGATACCGGCAACGGTGCCGAGCGTCGGGGACGCGGCCACCAGGGACGCGGGACTGCCCTACGTCGATCCCTACGGCTGGAGGCTCACCAAGATGAGTTACGCCGAGATTATGGCCTATGTGACGTCGGGCGACCTCGTGATGCTGGAAGCCACCTACCTGACCGGGGCCTACAGCTTCAAGGACGCGCAAACCGAAGGACGGGCCAATCTGCGTAGCCAAAAGGAATTCGACAGCATGCTCGACATCCAGCACGCACGAAGCCTGAGCGTCACCCCGCTTCCGATCATCGATGAATGACGGCATCGCACATGTCACAGTTTGTTGCGGAAGACCCCGGACGTTTCCTGTCGCAGATCAAGGCGGTCGCGGACAACGACGACCTGTTCGTGCCTCTCTATGTCGATCACGACGACAGGATGGACTCTGTCGCCGGCCTGCGCCGACGCAGACGGCGCGCGTCCAACACACCCGACGACAACATCCTTGCGGCTTCGCTGGTCGAGGAAAACGGTGTCCTGCGCTGGTATGACGGCGTTCCGGCACGCGCGGAAGCGCCACAGCGCCGTCGACGCGCACGGCGAGCCGGAGGGCCGCCGCCACTTCCCGATCAGACAGTGATCCTGACCAAGGAGTTTCCAAGGCTCCAGCCGAACAGGGCCGCCGCAGCCATCGGCGCTATCGACATGCGCCTCAACACCGCAATCGATGTTTCGCTGCGCTCACACATACGCCAGCTGCGGGGCGGCCCGTCCAACTTCGTCATCGACGCCGCCGATGCCCACGGCCCCTTCAAGGGGCGCACCTTGCTGCTGGTCCACGGCACCTTCTCGAGCGCCGTCAACATGATCGGCGAGTTCCAGGCCACTGCCGACGGCCAGGCGTTTCTTGGCGCCGCCCTGAACGGGCCGAACAAGTACGATCAGGTTCTCGTCTTCGAGCACGCGACCCTTGCCGTCAGCCCGGTTCTGAATGCGCTCGAGCTTGGACGCGCATTCGTCGATGCAATTGGACAAATCGACGTCATCGCCCATAGCCGCGGCGGCTTGATCGTGCGGTGGTGGCTGGAGGCGTTCGGCCGCTCGCTCGCCGCCACGACACGCGTCGTCTTTGCGGGCTCGCCGCTCCACGGCACCTCGCTCGCCGCGCCCGACAAGCTCCAGCATGCGCTGAGCCTGCTTTCCAATATCGGCACCTTTGCCGAGAAAACGTTACAGCTCGCCGGTGGGGCCAATCCGTTCCTGTGGGTTGCCGGCAAGCTGGTCGAGGTGGTGATGACCGTCACCGGCACGCTTGCCCACACGCCGCTCCTTGACGGGCTGGTTGCGCTGGTTCCAGGGCTGTTCGGACAATCCATGATCGAAAACAATTACGAGCTTAATCTGCTGCGGCTCGGTCCCTGCACGACGCAGCCCGCCTACTTCGTCGTGCAGTCGAATTTCGAGACGACGGATCCCGGCTGGCAGTTCTGGAAAAATTTCAGGGCACTGCGGATCGGCGACCTGGCCGCCGACGAAATCTTTCCCGACAAGAACGATCTCGTGGTCGATACAGTCTCGATGTCGGACCTGGGAGCGACGGGCTTCCCGCTCGCCATCCAGGGCGTCGAGGATTTCGGCAACTCGCCCGACGTTTGGCACTGCAATTATTTTCGCCAGACCAAAACCATCGGCTTCATCCGGCGCAGCTTGGCCTAATCCCCCGGAATCGACGGCTTTGTCGCATGCTCGCGGAACAGCGCGCGCAATTGCCGTCGCAGCGGCACCAGCGGCTTCGACGCGGCACCTGTACGCGCAGAAAGGTCGATGTCAGATCATATGGTAAATCATTCCTTAACCCACCCGCACCCCAACCGGCCTGGAAAAGCGGCATTTCCCGGCCGTTTCCGCCCATAAGTATGCATTAGGAACAAACCTCACGGCCGAATTGTCGCGGATTTAAGGAAGCGCGCGCGGTTGCCGTTTAACCGTTTGTCCAGCGACGGCCGCGCATAGTCCGGGCAAAGCACTTGCTCTTGCCAGGTTCATTCATTGTGACATCCTTTGGACGCGTGATTTCGGTTCGCGGATCGCTCGCGCGGGTCGGGCTGCTGGCTGAAAGCCGGATGCCGGACTCGGAAGTTCGGGCCACCGTCGGCCGTTTCGTCAGCATCCGCTGCGCCAGCTCGGTCATCGTCGCGATGATCACCGAGGTGTCCTGCGAGAACCTCTCGAGCACCGACAATTTGATCGCAATCGCCTCGGTGGACCTGCTGGGCGAAATCCTCAATGCCGCCGGCAAGGCCAAATTCCAGCGCGGCGTCACCAACTATCCGACCATCGGCGATTCCGTCGACCTGATTACGAGCCAGGAGCTGCGCACGATCTACGCGCCGACCGGCTCCGACCAGATCAATGTCGGCTTCCTTCAGCAGGATAGCTCCGTCGTCGCCTATGTCGACATCGAGGAAATGCTCTCCAAGCACTTCGCGGTCCTGGGATCGACCGGCGTCGGCAAATCGACCGGCGTGTCGCTGCTGCTCAACGAGATCCTCAAGG
This sequence comes from Bradyrhizobium sp. LB8.2, assembly GCF_040548035.1. Taxonomy (NCBI): domain Bacteria; kingdom Pseudomonadati; phylum Pseudomonadota; class Alphaproteobacteria; order Hyphomicrobiales; family Nitrobacteraceae; genus Bradyrhizobium; species Bradyrhizobium sp. LB8.2. The sequence goes on from NZ_JBEPQV010000005.1 coordinate 275,631, forward strand.
CACGCCCGAACCTGCGTATCTTCCTGCTCGACGTGCACAACGAATATGGACGCTGCTTCGGCGACCGCGCGCTGGTGCTCAACCCGCGCAATCTGAAACTGCCGTTCTGGCTGTTCAATTTCGAGGAAATCGTCGATGTGCTGTTCGGTGGCCGCGCCGGCGTGCCCGAGGAGCTCGACGTCCTCGCCGAGGTCATTCCGCTCGCCAAGGGCGTCTACACCCAGTACCAGAACGCCGACCGCATCGGCCTGAAGCGCATCGATCCCAAGCAGATCGGCTACACCGTCGACACGCCGGTGCCCTATCGCCTGGTCGATCTGATGTCGCTGATCGACGAGCGGATGGGCAAGCTCGAAAACCGCTCCTCGCGTATCATCTATCACAAGCTGATCTCCCGCATCGAGGCGGTCCGCAACGACCCGCGCTACGCCTTCATGTTCGACAACGCCAATGTCGGCGGTGACACCATGGCCGAGGTGATCAGCCATCTGTTCCGCCTGCCGGCCAACGGCAAGCCGATGACGGTGATGCAACTCGCCGGCTTCCCGGCCGAAGTCATCGACTCCGTCGTCTCGGTGCTGTGCAGGATGGCCTTCGACTTCGGCCTGTGGAGCGACGGCGTTTCGCCGATGCTGTTCGTCTGCGAAGAGGCCCACCGCTACGCCTCCGCCGATCGCAATGTCGGCTTCGGGCCGACCCGCAAGGCGGTGTCGCGCATCGCCAAGGAAGGCCGCAAATACGGCGTCTATCTCGGCCTCATCACCCAGCGTCCCGCCGAACTCGACGCCACCATCATCTCCCAGTGCAACACGCTGTTCACGATGCGTCTTGCCAACGAACGCGACCAGGCGCTGCTGCGCGCCGCGGTGTCGGATGCGGCCGCGAACCTGCTCTCGTTCGTGCCCTCGCTCGGCACCCGCGAAGTGCTGGCGTTCGGCGAAGGTGTCGCACTGCCGACACGGCTGCGCTTCAAGGAGGTGCCGCCGCATCAGTTGCCGCGCGGCGAAGCCACCATCAGCAGCGTGCCGTCCGTCACCTCCGGTCACGACATGCATTTCGTTGGCGCCGTGCTCGAGCGCTGGCGTGGCGCCACCTCGCAGCGCGACGTGCCGAACGACCCGGTGTTCTCGGCGCCGCCAGCCAAGACGCTCTCCAACGTCGAGGCGCCGATGCTGCAACCGTCGATGGGGCTGGACCCGGACCGCTTCTCGCTGCTGAAGAAGCCGCTGCGGTAAGGCAACGCTGGGTCCCCAACCTCGCAAGGGCGATAGCCCTTGGCCAAGTTGAGCACGACGCCCGCATCGACTATGGTTGCCGGCCCCAAGCCGGAATCCATACCAATGACAAAGTCCGCCGCGCAACGCTTCCCCGCTCCCGCCCTCGACGCGCTCCCCGACGATATCCGCACGCGCCTCCTCGCCGTGCAGGAGAAGAGCGGCTTCGTGCCGAACGTGTTTTTGACGCTGGCCTACCGCCCGGACGAGTTCCGCGCCTTCTTCGCCTATCATGACGCGCTGATGGAGAAGGACGGCGGACTTACCAAGGCCGAGCGCGAGATGATCGTGGTCGCGACCTCGGCCGCCAATCAGTGCCAGTATTGTGTGATCGCGCATGGCGCGATCCTGCGCATCCGCGCCAAGAACCCGCTTATTGCCGACCAGATCGCTACCAACTACCGCAAGGCCGACATCACGCCGCGGCAGAAGGCGATGCTCGACTTCGCGATGAAGGTCTCGGCCGACGCGCAACGTACCTCCGAGGAGGATTTCGCAGCACTTGCCCCGCATGGCTTAAGCGACGACGACATCTGGGACATCGCCGCGATCTCCGCTTTCTTCGCACTGTCAAACCGGCTGGCGAACGTCACAGGCATGCGCCCGAACGACGAATTTTATCTGATGGGACGCTTACCGAAGAAATGACCGAACTCGACTGGCCCGAAATCCTTGCCCGTCTCGGCGCCGCGACTGTCGCCACCGGAGCGATCGGGCTCGACCGCGATCTGCACGGCAAGCCGATCGGACTGAAAACGCTCGGCATCGTCGGGCTCTCCACCGCGACCATCGTGCTGCTGGCGGTGCAGTTCGCCGAGCCGGGCAAAATGACCGACGCCACGAGCCGGGTCATCCAGGGCATCCTCACCGGCATCGGCTTTCTCGGCGCCGGCGTCATCGTGCACGAGGGCCACCGCTTCCGCGTGCGCGGCCTGACCAGCGCCGCCTGCACCTTCCTCGCCGCCTGCATCGGCATCGCCTGCGGCGCGGGAGAATGGAAGATCGTCCTGGTGGCGCTGGCGCTCGCCTTCGTGCTGTTGACAGTCGGCCGCCGCATCGAGCGTCTTCTGCACCGGATGGTCGGCGGCAAGGACGAGGCGCACGAAACGGAAATGCCGGAACATTAGAGCGAGTTCGATACTGGCGGATCACCGGTTCGGTACCGGTGATACTGTGGCAACGCGCTGGGCGCTGCATTCGAATGAGCCAGGATCGGAAAAGCCATCCTGGCGGGAATCCGCGAGAACGCAGCGCACGTGTATGCGTTAGAACTGAGCTTGGCCTACAACGCCGGCGGGGCGACCGCTAACGATGATAATGCCGCGTTCGGAAAGTGACCCGCCGCGTCCATCCGGCGCGGTTACCGTGATAAGGTGCCGTCCGTCTTGCAATTGCGCGACGAGTTCGTACCCAAGGCCTAGGTCGCCGTCCAGATCCGAATGCCACCGAATTTCATCGGACCGGACAACACCGAGCCCGCGGCAGTCGATCATCGCGCCCAACGGCACGGCGCCTGGCGCGATCGGACACTGGGGATCAGGCAGTCGCAGATAAAGCCGGCGACGGCTGCGCTGCAGCTCGAATTGAGAGCTGTCGGCGCTCGCGCTCCGAAATTCCGCGGTTGCAATGGCGCGGAAGAAACAGCGTTCGCCGCCAGGCAAGCGTTCGCTTTCCACCAGCACCTCGCCATCTGGAGGATCAAACGCGACCGGTTGCCATGTCTCGCGATCATCACCGCTGAACAGCACGACTATCGACGGCTGGGCCCGCGGATGACGCGCGTGCACGCGCAGCGCGAGGAATTGGTCCCGCCGCTCGGGGCCGCTCATATCGACCTGCGGCGGTTCGCCCACTTCGAAGGTCGCGAGCGGTTCGCGGCCATCATGCAACGAGATGGCAGCGACTTCCTCGCTCGGCCATTCGATCGCTTCATGCAGATCGTAGAACGGCTCGCGGTCGAGCGGAACGGCTACACCTCCTCCACAACAGCCGCAGGTCGCTTGCGCGCGTGTGTAGAGACAATGATGAGTCGCAATGATCCGGCGATGGGCATCGAGCAGATCAACCGAGAGCGGCGAAATGGCGCCATCGCTCGGCCGCGATACCATGCCGGCGGCTTCGATCCGGTAAGCCTTGCGAATCTCGATGCGGCTCTCGTCGCTGACGCGGCGATGCACCCGCACTGCCAGGATCAGGAGCGAACGAACGCGACGCGGATCGGCCGGTGCGGTTTGGTGATTCTCGCGCGCATTAAGGATCTTCAGATAGGTGTAGGGCGAGATCCACTGCTTCGACTTGTAGGACATGACATCGGATGTGTCCGACGGGCCGAACAGCGTCGGCGGCGTCGTTCCTGGATCGATGCCGACTTCGCCGATGGAGGTCTTGCTTCCGCCATAGTTTGGATAGTTCGGGTCATCGCTGCTGTCGCCTGGCACCGCGACGTGGTTGCAGGTGAAGACGTGTCCCATCTCGTGGGCGAAAATGAAATCGTAGGCAAAACGTGTGTCGCTCCCCGCAAAGGCGGCGCCGACGCCTTCAGCGCGACCGCACCCCGTGTTGTAGGTGCCGGCAGCGGCGGGAACAGCTGCGCTCGGCACAAACGCGAAGACAATATCGCCGAGCTGGAACAGAGCGGTGAAGATGCGCGTGACAGCCAAGTCAGCGAGCAGGCCGGTCCACGCGGTGTTACAACCTCCACCCGTCGCGGCGGACGCAAATGCTGCCGAGCTGTTCGTCGATGTGCCAAGAATCGTCGTCTCAAAATAGGGAAACGGCAGCATCCGTTCGGCCGTGCGCATCGTGCTGAGCATAATCGCGTCGGCGGGGCTCGTAACGTTGCCGGAGCTGTCGGTCCAGTTGACCCTGGCGACGGCGACACGCGGCGGCCGCACATCCATAAAATCGATATAGCGCCCGGTCGTGGCGCGGTCCTGGGGCGCGGATAAAGCGCCGTCGCTGCCAGCACGCCAGAGCCGGACGGAGAGATAAAAGTGGCCGGTCCGGCAATACCATGCTGGCACGAAAAAATTCAGCGACGAATTGACGTGCGCGAGGTGGAACGCAAGCGCGCCGGGTCCACCAACTGGGACCGTCAACTCGTTGTCCCACAGCTCGCGCGAGAGCTCGTTACGCGCGCCGAGCCGGGTCCCGTCGGCACGCGTAGGGCCGGTGCGGTAAACGATTCGATCGCCAACCGAAAGCACCAGCTCACCTGTAACGCGTGCGCCAGTGAGTGTGTCCGGCTCGGCAACGCCGGGCTGCACGTATGGATAGGCACGCACCACCAGCGGCTTGAGCGCAACGAGCGGGATCGAATTGTCGTCGCCGTAGCTGACGCCGACGGCGCCGTTGTACTGGATTGATTGGGTCAACTCGAGGCCGGCCAGCGCGAGGTGTCGCCTGGGCCAAAGTACGTCCGGAAGCTGATGCTGCGGGTCCCAGGGGAGCGGTAGTTGCTCGAGATCCGGCTGCACTGGCTTGCCGCGAAAAGGGCCAGCAAGCTGCCGCGCGACCGCCGCCACGAGGGCGTCGAGTTCAGGACGATCTTGGGCGTTCATCTGGCGCTCCATGAGTGTCGGGCGCAATTTTCAAAGCGTCGGCCGCAACGTTACCGGGATCATGGAAAACTCTGCCATCCGCAGCACGCGGCGCCTTTCAGCCCCCGCGGGTGTGATGCAGAACCCGGCGTGGATAAGTCTGAATGGACTACGCAAAGGTTCATTGGTTGGGGACCTATGTGAGGTTCCCAAGGCCACTTCACCGCCCTGCCTTGCGCTAAAGCGTTTTCGAACGAAGTGGGTACCGACGCCCGGCCCTACTACGGCTGCGTTGCCTACGGGGTGCGACTATGCCGTTAGCGCTTCGCCGTCAACTCGAGCGCCGGCGCAAAGCGCTCGGAAAATGTCAATGTCCTGGTGTGATGAACTGCGGCAAACGAGGCCGAGATCCCTGCTGAGGCGACCGCGAGCAAGGCAACGGCGAAAACCAGACGGCGCATTCCTGCCTCCTGTGTGAGCTCAATTACCTCAAAGATGGACCGGCTCTGTTTCAGGACCGCTTCATGGGGCGCGGGAAATGATTTCGCTCAAGCGGCTGTGATGAGGTCCGTTTGTAGTGCCGCACGCCGTGCTGAAGCGAGCGTCGCGCCCTAATCATCCTCCGCCGGTCCGCACCAGCCGGGCAGATAGATCGCATCCTTGCTCTTGGCTGAGGACATCGCCTTCTCGAGCGACTTGTCGAAGTCGGCATCCACCGCCTTGCGCGACAGTTTTCGGCGCAGATAGTCGGCCCACAGGAATTCGGAGAACGGCGTGGTGTCCTTGGCGAAGCCGCCCATGCGGCGAAGCTCACCGGCAAGGCTCCGAAACGGATCGTCCTTGAGATCGACGATCGATTTCGGCAAATCGCGGAACGGCCGCCGCTCGCCCTTGGCATCGTAGGGATAGACCCAGCGCTTGTTGTCCATCACGCCCCAGAACGTCTCGCGCTCGACCATCCTGAGGTCGCCGACGATGGTGACCAGCACCTCCTTGACGCCCTCGTCATGCAGCGCGCGGCCGAGATGATGATGGTCGATCACGTAATAGCGCCCGTTGGGGCCGTGCACGACGGGGATCATGTGCCTGCCGAGCAGATCGGCCTGCTTCTTCTTGTCGTGCTCGCGCCAGCGCTTGCGCTTCTCCTTGACCTCGCGCATGCCGACCGTCATCTGCGTCGGCCGAAGCGACAGGATCGGCACCGGATGCACTCTCGGCTCGCGCGTGTTGGTGGTCATGGTCGAAGGGCCCTTCCATGGTTGCAACTGGGTGGTTCAAGTTCCCTGGACTATGCCACGGGCTTCGCGCCGGCAAAATGCATTCAGCTGGCCGCAGAGTTATTGCAACGCACCGCCTGCAGCCCGGACGTCGGTTCCGTGATCACCGCAGCCCGAGCAGGATAGTGCGAATGCGCAATGCACGTGCGCGTTGAGAAGATTTTCTGCAACGCGTTCACCACGTATGCTATCTAAAAATCGCTGCTTCGGAGTGATCCCTGCACCATGAAAACCCAGCGGCCCATAAGCTCGGATGACGAGCACCGGGTGCTCCAGTTCAGGCCGCGCACCTCGCCTTCCCCGACGGCCTCCCGGGGCAACGGTACCGTGCAGCAATTGCGCGTCGGGCGCGAGCCGCTCGACCTGTCGCGCTACGAGCAGGCCCGCCCTGAACCGGACGATTTCCGCCATCGCATGCTCGCCAACATCGCAGCACTGGCCTTCACCATCGCGCTGACCGCGATCGGGATCTGGCTTGCGGTGAGCATCGCCGATCTGCGCCGGACCCAGGATTGCGTGCTGATGGGCCGCCGCGACTGCCTCAAGATCACGACTCCGCACGCCTAGGCGAGATATCTGGCAGCACCCGCGGCCGGTCCTCGACCGAACGGGTACCCGCCGGCATCCCCAGCCCTGTCCCCACCCCATCCGGCTCCATTGAACTCAGGGCGGCGCTCCGATATACGGGCTTTCGACCCGGCCAGAGGGGGGTTGAGGGCGTCATCAGGGGCGCGATGCAGACCCACCGTTCCCCTCTGGAAAATCCGACAAATATCAGCAAAATATCAAAGGCTTAGTGATGTCCTCCACATTCGATCAGGTCGCTACGATCATCGCTGAAACCTGCGACATCCCGCGCGACACGATCACGCCGGATAGCCATGCCATCGACGACCTCGGCATCGACAGCCTCGATTTCCTGGACATCGCGTTCGCGATCGACAAGCAGTTCGGTATCAAGCTGCCGCTGGAAAAGTGGACCCAGGAGGTCAACGACGGCAAGGCGACCACCGAGCAGTATTTCGTGCTGAAGAACCTGTGCGCCCGCATCGATGAACTGGTTGCGGCCAAGGGCGCGAGCGCGTAAGCGCGCGGTCATGCAACTCGAATATTTCCACATGATTGATCGCGTCGTCGACCTCAACATCGACGCGCAGACGATTGTCGTCGAGGCGCTGGTCCCGAAGGAGAGCACCATCTTCGAGGGGCACTTCCCGGGCTATCCCCTGATGCCCGGCGTGCTCCTGATCGAATCGATGGCGCAAGCCTCGGGCTGGCTTCAGCTCGGCGTGCTCAAGTTCGAGCGCATGCCGATCCTTGCCGCCGTCAAAGAAGCCAAGGTCCGCGGTTCGGTGTTCCCCGGCGATCTCATGAGCATCGAGGCGAGCCTTTCGCATCAAGGCTCGGGCTACGCGGTGACCGAGGCCAAGATCAAGGTCGGCGGCAAGCTGCGAGCGAATTCGACGTTGACCTTCACGCAGATTCCCTTCCCCAATGCGGATATGCGCTCCCACATGGACGCGGTCGCGAAACGCGTCGGCTTTCCGCAACAGGCCGTATCGCCATGACTGAGACTGCTTCGAAGCCCGGCCCGACGGAAGTCTGGATCACGGGCATTGGCCTTGCCACCTCGCTCGGCGAGGGCCTCGACGCCAACTGGGCCGCGCTTCAGGAGAAGCGCATCAATGTCGATGAGAAGGGCTTTTCGCCCTACATCGTGCATCCCCTGATGCCTGTTACCTACGACAGCCAGATACCCAAGAAGGGCGACCAGCGCCAAATGGAAGCCTGGCAGCGCATCGGCGTCTACGCCGCAGGCCTTGCGCTCGATTCCGCCGGCATCAAGGGCAACAAGGACATTCTGTCGAAGATCGACATGGTCGCCGCCGCCGGCGGCGGCGAGCGCGATCTCAACGTCGACACCGGCGTGCTCACGGCCGAGGCCAAGGGCGCCAACGCGCCCGGCTTCCTCAACGAACGCCTGATGAGCGATCTCAGGCCGACACTGTTTTTGGCGCAGCTCTCCAACCTGCTCGCCGGCAACATCGCCATCGTCCACGGCATTGGCGGCACCTCGCGCACCTTCATGGGCGAAGAGGTGGCGGGCGCCGACGCCGCCCGCATCGCGCTTGCGCGTATCGCCTCGGGCGAGAGCGACATCGCGCTGATCGGCGGCTCGCATAATGGCGAGCGCAAGGACCTGATGGTCCTCTACGAATTCGGTGACTTCAACCTGAAGGACAAGTTCGCTCCGGTGTGGGCGCGCGAGGACCACGCCGGCTTCGCGCTCGGCTCGGCCGGCGCGTTTCTGGTGCTGGAATCGAAGGCGCATGCGGAAGCGCGTGGCGCAAAGCCGTTCGCAAAGCTGTCGAGCGTCGTCGCCGACCTCGCCCGCCGCAAGCAGCCCGGCGACATGGCCGCGACGCTGGAGAAGCTTTGGGCGAAGCTGCCGAAGCGCGACGGCAAGGGTGCGATCATATCCGGCGCGACCGGCGCGGAGCCCGCCACGAGCGAAGAGCGCGGCTTCCTGAAGGGCCACGCCGATTTCCCGGTGCGCTCGACCGGCACGATGTTCGGCCACACCATGGAAACGCAATTCCCGCTTGGCCTTGCGCTCGCGGCGCTGTCGATCTCGCGCGGCGCGCTGTTTCCGCCGAACGATTCGACCGGGACCGAGATTGAAATGCAGGGGGCGCCCACCCAGATTGTGGTCGTGGGGGCCGGACACTGGCGCGGCGAAGGCATGGCGCTGATCGAGGCAGTTTAGTTAGCTCTATCGGGGGATCGACATGACTGCACCACGCGACAAACTCGGGCGTCCCGTCGTCGTCGTCACCGGCATGGGCATCATGACCTCGCTCGGTAACGGCAAAGGCGACAATTGGGCGAAGCTCGTCGCCGGTGAATCCGGCATTCGCACCATCACGCGCTTTCCGGTCGACGGCCTGAAGACCACGATGGCCGGCACCGTGGATTTCGTCAGCGTCGATCCGTTCTCCTCCACCGGTCTGTCCGAGCGAATGGCCGAACTGGTGACGGAGGAAGCGCTCGCGCAGGCCGGCATCGGCGCCAAGGCCGATTTCCCGGGTCCCCTCTTCCTGGCGGTTGCGCCGGTCGAGGTCGAATGGCCGCAGCGCCGTGAGCTCGGCCGCGCCGTCGGCGCGCTCGACTTCACCTATGACGATCTGCTGCGCATCTCCGGCGGCGGCAAATACAGCGCCTATCATCACCGCTTCATGTTCGGCTCGGTCGCGGCCCACCTCGCCGAGACCTTCGGCACCAAGGGCTCGCCGATCTCGCTGTCGACAGCCTGCGCTTCGGGCGCGACCTCGATCCAGCTCGGCGTCGAGGCGATCCGCCGCGGCGAGACCGACGCCGCGCTGTGCGTGGCGACCGACGGCACCGTGAATCCGGAGGCGCTGGTGCGCTTCTCGCTGCTCTCGGCGCTGTCGACCCAGAACGATCCGCCGCAGGCAGCCTCCCGCCCCTTCTCCAAGAACCGCGACGGCTTTGTCATGGCCGAAGGCGCCGGCGCCCTCGTGCTGGAAAGCTATGAAGCCGCCACCGCGCGCGGCGCAAAAATCCTCGGTGTGATCGCCGGCTGCGGCGAGCTCACCGATTCCTTCCATCGCACCCGCTCGTCGCCCGACGGCAAGCCGATCATCGGCTGCATGAACAAGACGCTGGCCGATGCCGGCATGACGCCGGACCAGATCGACCACATCAACGCGCACGGCACCGCGACGCCCGAGAACGACAAGATGGAGTACAATACGACATCGGCCGTGTTCGGCGAGCTCGTGCAAAGGATTCCGGTCACCTCCAACAAGTCGATGGTCGGCCACACCATCTCGGCCGCAGGCGCGGTCGAGGCGATCTTCTCGCTGCTGACGCTGGAGCATCAGCGCATCCCGCCGACGATCAACTACGACAATCCGGATCCCACGATCCTGTTCGACGTCGTCGGCAACAAGGCGCGCGACGCCCGCGTCACCGCGGTGATGTCGAACTCGTTCGGCTTCGGCGGCCAGAACGCCTCGCTGATCCTGACCCGCGAACCGGCCTGACCGGACGCATGGCGCTGCTTCCTGCGAGGACGAAGGCCCGCGCGCGGGAGGTCGCCAAGTCGATCGGTGGAGGCCTGATCGGCGCTGCCACCGTCGGCATGCTGCGCACCACGCGCTATTTCGATCCGGCCAAGACCTCAGACTTTTTCGCGCGCGTCACCAAGCTGATCGGGCCGCGCCTGCGCGAGCATCGGATCGGCCGCGCCAACCTCACAGCCGCCTTTCCGGAAAAGTCGCCCGAGGAGATCGAATCCATCTTGATGGGCGTCTGGGACAATCTCGGCCGCGTCGGCGCCGAATTCGCCCATATGGACCACGTCTGGGACTATGACCGCGATCATCCGGAAAACAGCCGGATCGAATTGCCCAAGCATAGCATCGAGCTGTTCGACCGCATCCGCGACGACGGCAAGCCGGCGCTGATCTTCGCAGCCCATCTGTCGAACTGGGAATTGCCTGCGCTCGCGGCGGTTGCGCATGGGCTCGACACGGCGATCCTCTACCGCCGGCCGAACATTGCTTCCGCCGACCGCATCATTCAGGAGATGCGCCAGGTCAACATGGGCACGCTGATCCCGGCGGGACGCGACGCGCCGCTACGGCTCGCGCAGGCGCTGAAGGACGGCAAGCACGTCGCCATGCTGATCGACCAGTATCTGACCGGCGGCGTCGAGGTTACCTTCTTCGGCCGCAAGACCCGCGCCAATCCGATGTTGGCGCGCCTCTTGCGCCAGGTCGATTGTCCCATCCATGGCGTCCGCATCATCCGCCTACCCGGCAACCGTTTCCGCGCCGAACTGACGGAAGAGATCCCGCCGGTCCGCGACGCTAACGGCAAGATCGATATCCAGGGCACGACGCAGGCGATCACGAACGTCGTAGAAGGCTGGGTCCGCGAGCATCCCGAGCAGTGGCTGTGGCTGCATCGGAGATGGCGGTAGCGGTCGCAACTTTTCCGTCCTGGCCGCGCTTGTCCCGGCCGTCCAGCATCGCCACGCGGCAGGAAAGACGAGGATGCCCGGACAAGCCCGTGCATGACGACTGGGCAGGATGCGCGTCCGCTCCTCCCAACCCCTCACCGCCCCGTCTTCACCTTGGTCCAGAGGCGGTTGATCACGCGCTGTATCGCCGGCTCACGCGCCGTGATGACGAACAGTTTTGAAAGCGTCGCCTCGTCCGGATAGATGTTCTTGTCGTTCAAAATTTTCGGGTCGACCAGCTTCTGGCTGGCGAGGTTGCCGTTGGCGTAGGACAGGAAGTCCGTGTTTTTGGCGGCCACGTCCGGTCGGTAGAGATAGTTGATCAGCTCGTAGGCTTCCTTGACGTTCTTGGCATCTGCGGGAATCGACAGATTGTCGAAGAACATCTGCGCGCCCTCTTTGGGAATCGCGTAGCCGATCTCGATGCCGCCTTTGGCTTCGGCGGCGCGGGCGCGAGCCTGCATGATGTCGCCGGACCAGCCGACCACGAAGCAGATCTCGCCGGTCGCGAGCGCGCTGAGATATTCGGACGAATGAAACTTGCGCACGGAGGGCCGAACCTTGGCGACGACATCGGCCGCCTTCTCAAGGTCCGCCTGCCTGGTCGAGTTCGGATCGAGCCCGAGATAATTCAGCGCCGCCGGAAAAATGTCGTCGGCGGAGTCGAGCATGTGGACGCCGCAGTCTTTGAACTTTGCCAAATTCTCCGGCTTGAACACGATGTCCCAGCTGTCGATCTTCGCGTCCGCTCCCAGAATCTGCTTCAGCTTCGCGACATTGTAGCCGATGCCGGTCGTGCCCCACATGTAGTTGGCGGCATAGACATTGCCGGGATCGTAGATGCCGAGGCGATCGGTCACAACGCCCCACGCATTGGCAAGGTTCGGCAGTTTCGACTTGTCGAGCTTCTGGAAGATATTGGCCTTGATCTGGCGCTGGAGGAAATAAGCCGTCGGTACCACGACGTCATAGCCGGACTTACCGGCCATCAGGCGCGTCTCCAGCGTCTCGTTGGCATCAAACGTGTCGTAGACCACCTTGATGCCGGTCTCCTTGGTGAAGGCATCGAGGACGTCAGGCGCCACGTAGTTCGACCAGTTGTAGAAGTTGACGACCCGCTCCTCGGCCCCGGCGGAACCCGGGAGCCACGCCAGCGCCGCGGCGATTGCGAGACCAAGGCGCGCCCCTGAGCGGCCGACGTTCGTCATCTCCCCTACCTCTTGCGCCCGCGCACCGCGTCCGACAGCCGCTCCAGCGCGGTGTCGAGCGTCTCGTCCTTCTTGGCAAAGCAGAAGCGCACCACCGAGGTCACGGGGTCCTGCTCGTAGAAGGCCGAGACCGGGATGGCCGCGACCTTGTAGTCCTTCACGATCCGCCAGCAGAACTCGGTGTCGCTCTCGTTGAGCCCGAGCGGCGACAGGTCGACGGTGAGGAAGTAGGTGCCCTGCGACTTCAGCACGGGGAAGCCGAGGCTCTCCAGCCCCTTGGCGAGACGGTCCCTGCTCCGCGTCAGATCCTTGCGCATCGACAGGAAATACTCGTCCGGCTTGCCGAGGCCGTAGGCGACGGCGGCCTGGAGGTTCGGCGCAGTGGTGAAGGTCAGGAACTGGTGCACCTTGGCCGCGACGCGCAGCAGCGGCGGCGCGGCGCAGACGAAGCCGATCTTCCAGCCCGTCAGCGAGAAGATCTTCCCGGCCGAGCCGACCTTGATGGTGCGATCGCGCATGCCGGGGATCGTGATCAGCGGGATGTGCTTGTGCTCGTCGAAGGTGACGTGCTCCCAGACCTCGTCGCAGATCGCGATGACGTCGAACTCCTGGCAGTAGCGCGCAAGCAGCTCGAGGTCCTCGCGCGGAAACACCACCGCGGACGGATTCAGGGGATTGTTGAAGAGCACCGCTTTGGTCTTTGAAGTGAAGACGCTTTTCAGCATCTCCTCATTCAGCCGCCAATGCGGCGGCTCGAGCCGGACCAGGCGCGGAATGCCGCCGGCCTGGCGGATGATCGGCAGATAGGAATCGTACACCGGCTGGAAGCACACCACCTCGTCGCCGGGCTGGACCACCGCGAGGATGGCCGAAGTCAGCGCCTCGGTGCCGCCGGAGGTCACCATCACCTCGCTCATCGGATCGAGCTTGAGGCCATGCCAATGGTCGTAGTGCGTGGCGATCGCCTGGCGCAGCTCCGGCAGGCCCATCATCGACGGGTACTGGTTGTAGCCGTTCAGCGATGCATCGGCCGCGGCGCGGCGGATGTCCTCAGGACCGGGATCGTCGGGAAAGCCCTGCCCGAGATTGATGGCGGCATTGTCGCGCGCGGCCTGCGACATCGCCTCGAAGATGGTGACGGGAAGGTCGGCGAAAACGTTGTTCAGGGACGAGCTCTTGGTCATCGGCCGGTCAGCCACCGACCTTGCTGGGAAGACCCGCCGCCTTCCAGCCGAGCATGCCGCCGGCCAGATGCTTGTCATACGGCAGGCCTGCCGCCTGCGCCGCGAGCGAGGCCGTGACCGAGCGTTTGCCGGAGCGGCAGGCGAACACGACCTCCTTGCCGGCGGGATCGGGGATCGCCTTGGGATCGAAGGTCGAGAGCGGCACGACGACACTGTAGGGATAGGCCTCGGCTTCCACCTCGTTCGGCTCGCGAACGTCGACGAGGAGATAGCGGCCCTCCGCGACACCCTTGGAGACCTCGTCCGGGGTCAGATCCTGTACCTGGTTTGCCATATCATCCTCCAACGTCGCAGCCGCATCCGGGGTGATCCCGGCGGGCGGCAACCTCGCCTCTCGGTGAGCGAAAATCAAGCGCTACAAAGGCTTGGGCTCATCCGTGCAAGTTAAAGTTAAATCGCAGCGACTTGAAGTGCGACCCTCAAATGGAGAATCAGATCGTCGCTTTAGATCGTTACCTGGGTCCCGACCTCGACCACGCGACCGCTGGGGATCTGGAAATAGTCGGTGGCGTCGTTGGCGGAACGGCTGAGCGAGATGAACAGCCGGTCCTGCCAGCGCGGCATGCCGGAATGGGCGGCCGGCTTGAGCGCCCTCCGCGACAGGAAGAACGAGGTCGACATGATGTCGAACTGCCAGCCGAGCTTGCGGGCGATCGCCAGCGCCTTCGGCACGTTGGGCGATTCCATGAAGCCGAACTTCAGCGTCACTTTGGAGAAGGTCGGCGAGATCTGCTCCAGCCTCACCCGTTCGGCCGGATTGATGCGCGGGGTCTGCGCGGTCTCGATGGTGAGAATGACGTTCTTCTCATGCAGCACCTTGTAGTGCTTCAGACTATGCATCAGCGCGGTCGGGGCGCTGAGGGGATCGCTGGTCAGGAACACCGCGGTACCAGGTACGCGCTGCGGCGGCCGCTTCTCCAGCATCGCCACGAGGTCGGCGAGGGGGAATTCGAGCTTGCGCGACTTCTCGAACAACAGCCGGCTGCCGCGTCGCCACGTGTACATCAGGATGATCATGAGCGCGCCGAGCGCCAGCGGCACCCAGCCGCCCTCGAACACCTTGAGCAAATTGGCGGCCAGGAACGTGAGATCTAAGAACAGGAACGGCGCGATCAGGGCGGCAGCCGTGAGCGGCGACCACTTCCAGACCTTCCAGATCACGACGAAACCCATCATCGCCGTGACGACCATGGTGCCCGTGACGGAGATGCCATAGGCCGAGGCCAGCGCGCTGGAGGAGCGGAACAAGAGCACCAGCAGCACCACCGCGAGCAGCAGGAGCTGGTTGATGCGCGGGATGAAGATCTGGCCCGAATGGGCTTCAGACGTATGGCGAATTTCAAAGCGCGGCAGCAGGCCAAGCTGGATCGCCTGGCGTGTCAGCGAATAGGCGCCGGTGATGACCGCCTGGCTCGCAATGACAGTTGCGGCGGTCGCCAGCACGACCATGCAGCCGCGGAAAAAGCCTTGCGGAAAGAGCTGGAAGAACGGGCTCACGATCGCACCGGGATCGCCGAGCACGAGGGCGCCCTGCCCCAGATAGTTCAGCGCCAGCGACGGCAGCACGATGGACAGCCAGGCGATCTGGATCGGCCGCTTGCCGAAATGGCCGAGGTCGGCATAGAGCGCCTCGGCACCGGTGACCGCCAGGAACACCGCGCCCAGCGTCACGAAGCCGATGATGCCGTGGTGGAACATGAAGGACACGGCGTAGAGCGGGTTCAGCGCGTACAGCACCTGCGGCTGCTCGATGATCGGGTGGATCGCCGCCGCCGCGATGACCGCGAACCAGACGCACATGATCGGCCCGAAGAAGGCGGCGACGCGAGCGGTGCCGCGGGACTGCACGGCGAACAGTCCGACCAGGATGATGATGGTCAGCGGTACGATGTAGGGCTCGAAGCGCAGCGTGACGTCCTTCATGCCTTCGATCGCCGACAGCACCGAGAGCGCCGGCGTAATCACGGCGTCGCCGTAGAACAGGGCGCCGGAAATGATGCCGAGCAGGACGATGGTGGCTCCGCCAGTGCCGACCGCACGCTGGGCCAGCGCCATCAGCGCCAGCGTGCCGCCCTCGCCGTTGTTGTCGGCGCGGAGCAGGATCACGACGTATTTGAGCGTCACCACGACGATGAGCGCCCACAGGATCAGTGAGAGCACGCCGAGCACGGCCGCTTGCGTCGGCACGCCCTCCACGCCGGAAGCCGCCATCACCGCCTCGCGGAACGCGTAGAGCGGGCTGGTGCCGATATCGCCATAGACGACGCCGATGCTGCCGAGCGTCAGCGCACCGAAACGGGCGGTCGTGTGGGCATCGCCATGCCCATTGGCCGCCGCCGTTTCCGGGGCGGAAATCGCTACGTCACTTGTCATGGGAGAGCCTGGTGGCCTCTAGAATGCTTCACTGCACAATGGCGGGAAGGGCGCGCGGCTTATAGGCCTGCGCTGCGGGCATAGCCTAGGCTGATTTTGAGCCTTAGCCATGCTGAATTGCATAGCTCCGCCGATGGCGTTCAAATGGTGACTTGGGTCCCGACTTCAACCACCCGACCGGTGGGAATCTGGAAATAGTCGGTGGCGTCGTTGGCGGACCGGCTCAGCGCGATGAACAAATGGTCCTGCCAGAGCGGCATGCCGGACTGCGCCGACGCCTTCAGCGAGCGCCGCGACACGAAGAACGACGTCGACATGATGTCGAACTGCCAGCCCTGCTTGCGCGCGATCGCGAGCGCCTTGGGCACGTTCGGCTGCTCCATGTAACCGAAGCGCAGGCGGACCTTGAAGAACTTATCGCTGATCTTCTCCATCCGGAAACGCTCGGACAGGTCGACTCGCGGCATATGCGCGGTCTCGATCGTCAGGATCACGTTGTGCTCGTGCAGTACCTTGTTGTGCTTGAGATTGTGCAGCAGCGCGGTCGGCACGAAGGAGGGATCGCTGGTCAGGAACACCGCGGTGCCCTTGACGATGTGCGGCGGCCGCTTCTCAAGGCTCCGGATCAGATCATCCAGCGGCACCTCGATCCGGCGCGTTTTCTGGATCAGTATCCCGGACCCTCGCCGCCAGGTCCAGATTGTCCCGGCCATGACGACGCCGAACAGCAGCGGCACCCAGGCGCCTTCGAGCAGCTTCAGAAGGTTCGCGCTGAAGAAGCTTATGTCGACCACGACAAAGGGCAGGATCACGGCTGCGGCCGTCGCGGCGCGCCAGTTCCACAATTTCCAGATCACGATGAAGCCCATGATGCCGTCGGCGACCATGGTGGTGGAGACCGCGATGCCGTAGGCCGAAGCCAGATTGCTGGGGGTGTGGAATAACAGCACCAGCAGCATCACACCGATCAGGAGCAGCCGGTTTACACGCGGCAGATAGATCTGGCCGGCGTGGGTTTCCGAGGTGAAGCGCACCTCGAAGCGCGGCAGGAGGCCGAGCTGCACGGCCTGATAGACCAGCGAATAGGCCCCCGTGATCACCGCCTGGCTCGCAATTACGGTCGCCGCGGTCGCAAGTCCGACCAGCGGCAGCACGAAATGCTCTGGCACCATACGGTAGAACGAGTGCTCGATCGCGCTGGGATCGGACAGCACCAGCGCGCCTTGCCCGAAATAGTTGATCAGGAGCGAGGGCAGCACGAAGAACATCCAGGCCGACTGGATCGGCTTGCGGCCGAAATGGCCGAGATCTGCATAGAGCGCCTCGCCGCCGGTCACAGCCAGGAACACGGCGCCCAGTGTCACCAGACCGATCGTGCCATGCGACAGCAGGAATTGCAGCGCGTAATAGGGATTGATGGCAGCAAGCACCGACGGGTCGTCGGCGATGTGAATGATGCCGAGCACGGCAAGAACGGTGAACCAGATCACCATCACGGGGCCAAAGGCCGAGGCCACCAGTGCCGTCCCCTTGCTCTGGACAGCGAACAGCAGCGCCAGGATGAAGACGGTGAGCGGCACGACGTAGTGTTCAAACGCAGGCGTTGCGAGCTTCAGGCCCTCGACCGCCGACAGCACCGAGATTGCCGGCGTGATCATGGAATCGCCGATGAACATGGAGGCGCCGACCACGCCGAGCGCCATCAGGAACCAGCTCCGCCGCCCGAGCGCGCGCTGGCCGAGCGCCATCAGCGAAAGCGTGCCGCCCTCCCCGTTGTTGTCAGCGCGCAGCAGCAGCAGCACGTATTTGGCGGTGACGACGATCAGCAGCGCCCAGAGGATCAGCGAGAGCACGCCGAGTACCATGACCCGCGAGACCGGCGCGCCATGGGCCGCGCCCCGTACCGCCTCGTGAAATGCATAAAGCGGCGAGGTACCGATATCGCCGAAGACGACGCCGATGCTCCCGAGCGTCAGGCCCCAGAATCCCGAGGTAACTGGCGCGTCCTGGGGTTCGGTCGATGTGATGCTCGCCGTCATGAGAGACTAGAAACGCTTCTTCCCGAGAAATGATCCGGCGCCTTTTGACGGTTCCGGCGCGCTTGTCAAACGACACGCCACCTTAGCAGGCGCGGAGCCGAATGCTGTGACGGCGCAGCAACGGTCGTCGACGCGCGACGACATGCCTCAGGTAAGATCGTAGCGCAAGGGCTTGGAGCTTTCCGTTTCAATTGCACCGGAACCGGCTCCAAATTCTGATTTCGACGCGTTTTCTTCGCGCGACCGGCGTCCCTTCGCTTGAAAGCGCCCTAAGGCTTCAAATTCGGCGGCAGCGGCGGATCTTCGCGCATCAGGGTGATGGTCACCCGCCGGTTGGCCGCGAGCGAGGGATCGTCCGGAAACAGCGGCTGGGTGTCAGCCTTGCCGGCGACGGCGAAGACGTGCGCCGGCGGCAAGCCCTCACGTTCGAGGATCTGGCGCACGGCATTGGCGCGGTCGGCCGAAAGGTCGAAGGCGCCGTAGTCGCTGCGGGTCGGCACGAATCCGGCCGCGGTATGGCCGGCGATGGAGACGCGCAGCGGCGTCGCCTTGAGCGGGACAGCGAGCTTCTCGATCAGCCGGCGGGTGCGGTCATAGGGCACCTTGGAGCCGTCGGCGAACATCGAGCGGCCGTCCTGGTCCACGATCTCGAGGTTGAGACCCTGCTTGGTCTCTTCGAACATGATGTGCTTGGATATCTCGGTCAGTTCCGGCATGTCCTGCAAGGCCTGGCGCAGCGAAGCCGCCGCCAGCGCAAAATTGCGATCGACCTTGATCTTCGCTCCCGACGTGCGGTCATGATCCTCCTGGTCCGGCGTCGGCGTGTTGGAGGCGTCTTCAGGCTGAATGTGGTCGACGTTCTTCAGCCGCGCGCGGGTCGGCAGGCCATCGGATTCGATGATGCCGGCGTAGCGCGCTTCGCTCTGGACGCCGAAGGCCTCGCGCATGGAGCCCGCGACGATCTTCAGCTTGTTGGAGTCCTGCGTGGAGAATGCGACCAGCATCACGAAAAACGCCAGCAGCAAGGCCATCAGATCGGCAAACGTCACGAACCAGCCATGGCCGCCATGTGCTTCTTCGCGTTTTTTCTTGGCCATGGGTCAGATCCCGACGTCCGGCGTTACGCCGGAACCGGCTCGCCTTCGGCGTGGCGGTGCTTCTCGGGAAGATAGGCCAGCAGCATTTCGCGCACCAAAGTCGGGCTCTTGGAGTCGCGGATCATCAGAATGCCGTCGATGATCAGCGTACGATTGGTTTCCTCGTCGATCAGCTTGCCATGCAGCTTGTCGGCGATCGGCAGGCAGAGCAGGTTCGCGACCAGCGCACCGTAGAGAGTTGCCAGCAGGGCGGTCGCCATGAACGGGCCGAGCTTCGAGGGATCTGACATGTTCGAAAACATTTGCACCATGCCGATCAGGGTTCCGATCATGCCGAACGCGGGCGCGCAGTCGCCGACGGCGCGGTAGATCTTGCTGCCTTCGTTCAGATGCATCAGGAAATTGTCGCGGTCGCGTTCCAAATTATCCCGAATGAAATCGAGGTCGTACCCGTCGGCGACGTAGCGAATGCCCTTGGCGAGGAAAGGCTCGTCGGTCTCGACCTTTTCCAACCCCACCGGGCCCTGCTTGCGGGCAATCTCGGCGATGCGGGCGAGCTCGTCGACCAGATCGTGCGCCGACAGCCGGCTCATCGTGAAGGCGAACTTCATGCCGAGCGGCAGGCCGTGCATCAGCACTGAGAGCGGAAAGCGGATCATGGTCGCTGCGGCCGATCCGCCGAAGATGATGATCATCGCATGCTCGCTGATGAACATGTGCAGATCGCCGCCCAGCAACACCATCGTCGCGACGACGATAATGCCCGCCACGAGGCCGGCGCCCGTCATGATATCCATGGAAGACTCCAACGCGCACACAACAACGGCCGTCCTGGCCGATGGCGCGGCCCAACCCCGAACCGCATCGGAAACCCTAGTGAGCTGCGATTAAAGACGCGTAAAGGTTAAGTTGAGCCGGCTCGCCTGGCGGGTGCAGCGCGCTGAAAGGCGCCGGCTTGCCGACTGCCGACAGGACTTTCAACGTTTTGATAACCATAAGGGCTCTCGCGCCCCGTCACTCAAGGCTGTGGGTGCGCGAACCCTTCGGCTGCGGCCTTGCGCCACATCGGGGGTGACGGGTCAGTTGGTATTCTGGCGCGGGCCGGCACACTCATGGCGGAAGGCATCGTAATGGTGACGCTGTTCAGTCTTCTCACCGCGCTTCCCGCAGTGCTGGCGCTCCACATGCTCAAACCCGAGCTCGTCCTGCCGGTGTTCAGCGTGCTGCTCTTTATCGAGGCGGCCTTGGCCGTGATCGCAGCGCGCTTGATCCACATCCCGGACAATGCGGAAGATATTACCCTGTGGGATTTTGCCGGCGGCTTCACCTTGATTGGCTGCGCTGCCGCGGTGTTCGGCGAGCCGGATCAGGCTGCCCTGTTCTTGACGGAACAGGGCAGCCCGCGGGCGGCGCCGCAGCCGTAGATCGTTGCAGTCCCGCCGTTAGTGGATCTCAGCAGAGCGCTTCAGCGCGGCCTTGAGCTTCTCCAGCGAGAAGTCGGGGCTGCGGGCGATCTCGAGGATCGGCGTCTCGCGGCGGCCGCAGAGCTCGGCGGCGTCGGGCAGTTTTGCGGCGATATCGCGCGGGATCACGATCGCGCCGTGCAGATCGGCGTGGATCAGATCGTCCGATTTCACGGTCATGCCGGCGACGCGCACCTCGCCGCCAAAGCTCTCCGCATGCACCCAGGCATGCGACGGCCCGATCGAGCCGGCCAGCGCCTGGAAGCCCGGGGCCCATTGCGGAATGTCGCGGATCGAGCCGTCGGTGATGACACCGAGGCAGCCGAGCGCCTTGTGCACGTTGCTCTGCACCTCGCCCCAGAACGCGCCGTAGCCGACGTCGGGACCGTCGATGTCCTGGATCACCGAGATGCGCGGACCAAAGCCGGTGCCGGCATATTCGTAATAGTCGATGCGGCGCTTCGACTGCTCTTCCGGCGGCAGCGAATTTTTCAGCACCGAGCGGATTGCAACCGTGCGAGCGTAGCCGACGATCGGCGGCAGATCGGGGAACGGGCAGACCAGTTGCTTGGTGGTGTAGCCGATCAGCCGGCGCTCGGGCGCCACGATCTCCATGGCATTGCAGATCGTCGGCGTGTCGTAGCGGCCCAGCGCTTCGAGGACGGAAGCGGGCAGCGGCCCGGTCGCGGTATCAGTCACGGCGTTCTCTCCCAGATTGGCGGCCGCTGTCGGCGCGGTGCCGCCGGCACTGGCGATATAGCCGAGATCCGGCCTCAACCCAACTCAGGGCGCCTCATGGCAGATATCCGAGTCTTGCTGCTCAGTCTCTTGCTGCTCAGTGTCTTGCCGCTCAGTGCAGGCTTCCGGGTCGGTCGTCCTCGTGCGGCGGCTCCGACAGGTTAGCCAGCGTCGGTGCCGACGGCGGCGACGAGACCTCGCCTCCCGACGGCGCGGTGGCTTCCAGCGCGCGCCGCTGGTCGCGATAGGATTTGTAGCCGAGCGGCAAAGCAAGGAGATACAACACCGTGCCCACCGAGAGTACGTGCCAGGGATAAGCGATCAGGATCGCGATGAAGACGACCACCGCGACGAAGGCCGGCAGCACCAGCTCGGGCGGCACGCGCATGCGCTTGGTCTTGCCGGAGAACACCGGCAGGCGCGACACCATCAGGAAGGCGATCAGCAGTGTATACGCAGCCGTCACCGCCGCAGGCAGCCGGCCGAGATCGAGGAACGCCACATAGATCGGCAGCAACACCGTGATCGCGCCGGCCGGCGCCGGCACGCCGGTGAAGAAATTGGCGGCGAACGCCGGCTTGTTGGGATCGTCCATGGTGGCGTTGAAGCGCGCCAGCCGGAGGCCGCCGGAAATCGCGAACACCATCGCCGCGATCCAGCCGGCATTACCGAGCTCGTGTAGCTGCCAGAAGTACAGCATCAGGCCGGGAGCGACGCCGAAATTGACGAAGTCGGCGAGGCTGTCGAGT
Source organism: Bradyrhizobium sp. LB8.2 (assembly GCF_040548035.1). NCBI lineage: Bacteria > Pseudomonadati > Pseudomonadota > Alphaproteobacteria > Hyphomicrobiales > Nitrobacteraceae > Bradyrhizobium > Bradyrhizobium sp. LB8.2. The sequence continues at coordinate 297,679 of NZ_JBEPQV010000005.1, forward strand.
TCGGCGCCGAATTTGGACTGGCCCTTGATGAGGCGCGCAACGCGGCCGTCGATGCCGTCGAGCAAGGCCGCGAACACGATGGCGTAGACTGCGAGTGACATCCGCCCCTCGATCGACAGGCGGATCGAGGTCAGGCCAGCGCAGATCGCCAGCAGCGTGATGACGTTGGGCACCAGCATCCGCACCGGGATCGGGCGGAACCGCCGGCGGCGCACGTCAGGATCCTTGAAATCATAGGGCGTCATTGGCTCGTCCTCACCTTGAGGCGAGATATAGCAAGCTGCGTTCCCCTCCGCCATTGCGGCGGAAAGCCCCTGGACCGCCTTATTGGTTAATTGGAGCGATAGGCGCGGCTTGGGTCGTCCCCGGTGAGATCGGCCAGAATCGTCTCACCGGCGATCGCCGTCTGCCCTTCCGAGACCAGCGCCTTGGTGCCCACCGGCAGGTAGACATCGAGCCGCGAGCCGAAGCGGATCAGGCCGAAGCGCTCACCGGCGCCGATCGCCTGCCCCTCTTTGACGAAGCAGACGATGCGCTTGGCGACAAGCCCTGCGATCTGGATCACGCCGATCCGCGCCGTCGGCGTCGTGATCACCAGCGAGTTGCGCTCATTGTCCTCGCTCGCCTTGTCCAGCTCGGCATTGATGAACAGGCCGGGCCGATAGGCGATACGGTCCACCCTGCCCGTGATCGGACTGCGGTTCACGTGGCAGTTGAACACGCTCATGAACACCGAGACGCGCGGCAGTGGCCGGTCGCCGAGCCCGAGCTCGGCCGGCGGCAGCGCCATGGTGATCATCGAGACGCGGCCGTCGGCCGGCGACACCACGAGCCCCTCGCGGACGGGGGTCACGCGCACGGGGTCGCGGAAGAACAGCGCGCACCACACGGTCAGGATAGTGCCGATCCACCCCAAAGGCGACCACAGCCAGAACAGGATGAGGCTTGCCAGTGCAAAGCCGCCGATGAAGGGATAGCCCTCCTTGTGGATCGGCGGGATCTGACGCTGGATCGAATCGAGAATGGACATCGCTATCTGCCGCTCAGGGTTGATGGCGCAGGTCGTCCCGCGCGGTGGTGTTGTTTAGGCCAGAGTAGGGACCGGAGACAAGGTCACTCCGCCGCCGCAGGCGTCGTCAGGACATCCTGGACCGACGGCGGCTCCCGGTTGGGCGCCTCGCCGGAGTCGGCCATCCGGGCCAGTTTCTCGCGCGCCGCCTCGGCCTCGCGCTGCCTGTTCCACATGCTGGCGTAAAGGCCCCCCTCCGCGAGCAGTTTTGCGTGGGTGCCGCGCTCGGCGATGCGGCCCTGGTCCAGCACAATGATCTCGTCGGCGCCGACGATGGTCGAGAGCCGATGGGCAATCACCAGCGATGTGCGGTTCTTCGCCACGCGCTCGAGCGCGCCCTGGATCTCGTGCTCGGTGTGGGTGTCCAGCGCCGAGGTGGCCTCGTCCAGCACCAGGATCGGCGGCGCCTTCAAGACAGTGCGCGCGATCGCGACACGCTGTTTTTCGCCCCCGGATAGTTTCAGGCCGCGTTCGCCGACCTGGGTCTCGTAGCCCATCGGCGACATCCGGATGAAATGATCGATCTGCGCCAGCCGCGCCGCTTCTTCCACCTCGGCATCGCTGGCGTCCCAGCGGCCGTAGCGAATGTTGTAGCGGATGGTGTCGTTGAACAGCACGGTGTCCTGCGGCACCATGCCGATGGAGGCGCGCAGCGAGGCCTGCGTGACCTCGCGGATGTCCTGGCCGTCGATCAGGATCTTGCCGCCGGAGATGTCGTAGAGGCGAAACAGAAGCCGCGACATGGTCGACTTGCCCGCGCCGGACGGGCCGACGATCGCGACCGTCTTGCCGGCCGGCACCTCGAAGCTGATGCCCTTGAGGATCGGCCGGGCCGGCTCATAGGAAAAGCGCACGTCCTCGAAGCGCACCGTGCCGGCCGAGACCACCAGCGGCTTCGCGTCGGGCGCGTCCTTGATCTCGGCCTCGCGTCCCAGCACGTTGAACATCTTCTCGATGTCGATGATCGCCTGCTTGATCTCGCGATAGACCATGCCCATGAAGTTCAGCGGCTGGTAAAGCTGGATCATCATGGCGTTGACCAGCACGAAATCGCCGACCGTGTTGGTGCCGTTGCGCACGCCGATCGCGCACATCAGCATGGTCGCAGTGAGTCCCAGCGTGAAGATCACGGCCTGCCCGGTGTTGAGCACGGCAAGCGAAGTATAGGCCTGGACGCTCGACTCCTCGTAACGCGCGACCGATCGGTCGTAGCGCTGCGACTCACGGGTCTCGGCGCTGAAATATTTGACGGTCTCGTAGTTGAGCAGCGAGTCGATCGCCTTGGTGTTCGCCTCGGTGTCGGCATCGTTCATCTTGCGGCGGATGCCGATCCGCCACTCGGTCGCGATGTAGGTGTAATACATGTAGACCGCGACAGTGACGAGGGTCGCGAGCACGTAGCGCCAATCGAACTGCCAGAGCAGCACGGCCATCAGCAACGAGACCTCGACAATGGTCGGGATCAGCTGCAGGATCACCATGCGCACGATGACTTCGATGCCCTCGCGGCCACGCTCGAGTACGCGCGTCAGACCGCCGGTCTTGCGCTCGAGATGAAAGCGCAGCGAGAGTTCATGCATGTGAATGAAGGTGATGGTGGCGAGCTTACGCACCGCGTGCATGGCAACGCGCGCGAAAATCCCGTCGCGCCATTGCGTCAGCACTGCCATCACGATGCGCATCGCGCCGTAGCTGGCGGTCAGCAGCAATGGCGAGGCGATCACCCAGAGGTGCCAATTGTCCGCCTGCACCGGCGCGGTGTTGGCCCCTGTCAGCGCGTCGGTCGCCCATTTGAAGCTGAAAGGAACCGTCAGCGTGATCAGCTTGGCCGCGAGCAGCAGCACCATCGACCAGACCACGCGCATCTTCAGGTCGAGGCGGTCGCCGGGCCAGATATAGGGCCACAGATGCGCCAGCGTGCCCATCAGCGTGGCCCGCTCCAATGGTCCCACGGCGGGAGGATCAGGAACGTCGGCGCCGTCGAACGATTGAGCTTGGTCCATCAAAAAGCCTGAAAGGCCCGCGGGATGCGGGCACGGTACGATTTGCGATTTTCGTTCGTCATATAGAGCCTTCCCGATGCCAGCGCACCCCGCCAGATGGCGAATCTCCGATCGTTTTCCGCCATTTACCGGTAGATTTCCGGGTGGCCCGAATCACCGATTGGGCTTGACGCCTCTTCACTGCAATGCATCATGGCACCAATGAGCACGATTAAAACCGTCTGTGTCTATTGCGGCTCCGGCCCCGGAACCAATCCCCGTTTCACCGAAGGCGCCAAGGCGTTCGGCAAGTCCCTCGCCGAGAACAACATCCGCCTAGTCTATGGCGGCGGTTCGCTCGGCCTGATGGGCTCGGTCGCGACCTCCGTGCTCGATCACGGCGGCACCGTCACCGGCATCATCCCCGACTTCCTGCGGATGCGTGAGAACGCGCTGACGCGTGTGCAGGAGATGATCGTCACTCCCGACATGCACGAGCGCAAGCGGCTGATGTTCGAACGCTCCGACGCCTTCGTGGCGCTGCCGGGCGGCGTCGGCACGCTGGAGGAGCTGGTCGAGCAATTGACCTGGAAGCAGCTCGGCCGTCACGCCAAGCCGGTGCTGCTCGCCAACATCGACAATTTCTGGGAGCCGCTGTTCTCGCTGCTGTCGCACATGCGCCAGACCGAGTTCATCCGCGCCGGCCTTTCGGTCGATATCCTCAAGGCTGATCGGATCGAAGAGATTTTGCCGAAGCTGAAGGCGGCTGCGGCACAGATCGACGAAGCGGAGAAGAAGCTCGCTCCCGAAGTGGCGCGCAAGCTTTAGTCCGCAGGAAACGTCACCGCCTCGATCCGATTGCCGTCGGGATCGATGACGAAGGCCGCGTAATAGCGCACGCGGTCGTGCGGGCGGATACCAGGCGCACCGTCGGATGCACCGCCGGCGGACAGCGCTGCAGCGTGAAATGCATTGACCTCGGCGGTCGTATTGGCCCGCAGGCAGATGTGCACGCCGCTCTCTGGCGTGACGTGCGTCATTCCCTCGCGCAGATTGATCCAGAATTCGGGATAGGCCTTGCCGAAGCCGATCGTCCGCGGTCGCGTGACGAGACGCGTGAGCCCGAGGGCGGCGAGCGTCGATTCGTAGAATGTAGCGGAACGTTCGAGGTTGCTCACGCCGACGGAGATGTGGTCGATCATGGGTCGCGCTCCCCTCTCTCCTCGTCATTGCGAGCGCAGCGAAGCAATCCAGAATCCCTCCGCGGAGGCAGTCTGGATTGCTCACATGGGGATTTGGTGTGTCAAGGCGGATGTTCAGCTTTTTGTTTGATTGCTGCCAGCTTTTCGTCCCGACCGCTGGGTCTTTCGGATGGCGCGCGCAGATCGTGTCAAGGTCGGCCCGGAGGGCCGCCGCGAAGCGGCTTGACCTTGACGCGAGCGAGCA